>CAZZUX010000152.1:0-6603 GCA_964657395.1 uncultured Ktedonobacteraceae bacterium | reverse complement strand
GCTTTATAAAAGCAGTGGGAGGAGAGTAGAAGCTGTTGTTCAAAGGGAATCTGGCTCAGTTCCTGTATACGACACCCGCCTAAACCTGAGCTTTTCCGGTGCGACTGAATCAAAGCGGCAACCTTCCTTCCTCAATTCGCTTCTTATCGCCGTGCGTTGACACTTCTCTGGGGAGACGTAGTTGCGCTTTTTGGAAAGACTAAGGAGCTTATGAGAAATCTGATTGCTGCTGTATTGCTCGCCGTCACTGCCAGCGGAGTTGCCGCGGCTGAGGGCTCGACGAAGGACAAGTTGAATGAGCGTGTGGATGCCGCCCATGCTGTCCTCCACCAATTGATGGTTACGCCGGACAAGGGCATTCCGCTGCAGATTGCTGCGAAGGCGACCTGCATTGCCGTGGTGCCGGGTTACAAGAAGGGCGCGTTCCTGGTAGGCGCGCAGTATGGCCAGGGGCTGGCGACGTGCCGGACGGGCAAGGGCTGGAGTGCGCCGGTGTTTATCCAGATCACGGGCGCGAGCTTTGGATTGCAGGCGGGCGGCCAGTCGACGGACCTGGTGCTGGTGGGCATCAACCACAAGAGCATGGATGACATGCTGAAGGAGAAGGTCAAGCTGGGCGGCGATATTGCGGCGGCGGCTGGTCCGGTGGGACGTAATTCGCAGGCTGCGGTTTCCGGGCTGGCGAATGCGGAGTTCCTGACCTATTCGCGCAGCAAGGGCCTGTTTGCCGGCGTGGACCTGACGGGCGACGTGGTGAACCAGAACCAGACAGATACGACGGTCTACTACGGTGCGGATACGTCGTACCAGAAGATCCTGTCGGGTGCGGTGCCGACTCCGGCGGGTGCGCAGGAGTTTGTGCATACGGTGAACCAGATGTTCCGCCGCGGCAAGGCTACGGCTGCGATGTATAAGAAGTAGATTTTCAGGTAAGGCAGTATGGGGAAGGGCCGGCGAAGATGCCGGCCTTTTTCTTTTTGTCTGCGAGATGAGACTAGGTTTCGCTGCGTTTGAGGAGGTAGTCGAGTCCGCAGACGCGGTACCAGCGGTAGCCGTAGGGTTCGATGAGGATGGCGTGTTCGCTGGATCCTTTTTCGGGCTCGCTGTGGTCGTCGGAGAGGACGTTGATGAGGGTGCAGCCGGCGCCGTCGTCGCCTTCGAGGTTGAAGCGGATGTCTCGGGGTTCGGCGCTGAGGTTGTGGATGCAGAGGACGGTGTTGTTGCGCCAGTGGTAGCGCATGAGCAGGATCTCGGACGCGGTTTTGCGGCCGGTGCGGGCGGAGAGGAAGTCGAAGTCGCCCCAGCCGAGCTCGGGCATCTCCTTGCGCTGGCGGATCATGCGCTCCATCCAGTTGAGGAGGGAGTCGGGATCGCGGCGCTGCTGGGCGACGTTGACGTGCTGGTAGCTGTAGGGACCGTCGCTGATGACGGGGAGGATGGGCTGGTCCGACTTGGTGAAGCCGCCCTGGGGTTCGGTGGACCACTGCATGGGGGTGCGGGCGCAGTTGCGTTCGGGCAGCTTGAGATTTTCGCCCATGGCGATTTCGTCTCCGTAACGGATGACGGGGGTGCCGGGGAGGGTGAGCATGAGGCTGTAGGCGAGTTCGAGGCGGCGGCGGTCGCCCTGCAGCATGGGGGCGAGGCGGCGACGGATGCCGCGCTGGTAAAGCTGCATGTCGGGGTCAGGGCCGAAGGCGGCGAAGACGGTTTCGCGCTGGGCGGGTTCGAGGCGGCCGAGGTCGAGTTCGTCATGATTGCGGAGGAAGTTGCCCCACTGGGCGGTGGCGGGGCGCTTGCGGGTCTGCTTGAGGACCTTGATGAGCGGGCGCGTGTCGGTGCTGGCCATGGCGTAGAAGAGGTGCTGGTTGGCCTCGAAGTTGAACATCATCTGGAGGCGTTCGCCGGAGGTGCCGAAGTACTCCATGTCGGTGTCAGGGAGGACGTTGGCTTCGGCGAGGATGATGGCGTCGCCGACGCGCCAGTTGAGGAACTGGCTGAAGGTGCGGAGCATGTCGTACTGCTCGGCGGGATGGGCGAGGTTGGCGCCTTTTTCGGCGATGACGAAGGGGACGGCGTCCATGCGGAAGCCGGAGACGCCGAGCTGGAGCCAGAAGCCCATGATTTTGAGGATCTCGGCCTGGACTTCCGAGTTGGCGGTGTTGAGGTCGGGCTGGAAGTCGTAGAAGCGGTGGAAATAGTACTGCCTGGCTTTTTCGTCGTAGGTCCAGGTGGATTTCTGGACACCGGGGAAGACGACGCCGGATGCTGCGTCTTTGGGTTTCTTTTTCGACCAGACATACCAGTCGCGGTGCTTTGAGTCGGGATTGCTGCGGGCGTCCTGAAACCAGGGGTGTTCGTTGGAGGTGTGATTGACGACGAGGTCGATGAGGAGGCGCATGCCGCGCTGCTTGCAGCCCTGCGCGAACTCGACGAAGTCGCCAAGGGTGCCGTATCGAGGGTCGACGCCGTAGTAGTCGGCGACGTCGTAGCCGTCGTCGCGGAAGGGTGAGGGCTGGAAGGGCATGAGCCAGATGGCAGTGACGCCGATGCCCTGCAGGTAGTCGAGGCGGCGCATGAGGCCTTCGAAGTCGCCGACGCCATCGCCGTTCGCATCCATGTAAGTGCCGACGGAGAGACAGTAGATGACGGCGTTTTTGTACCAGAGATCATTGATCATGGGGTTCCTTGAAGGATGAGTGAGTCGGCATCGGGGCAGGGCGCAGAGATTGGGATGCAGGGGATGAACTGGTGGCAGCGCGGGATTATCTACGAGGTCTACCCGCGATCGTTTCAGGATACGAATGGGGATGGGGTTGGGGATCTGAAGGGGGTGCTGCAGCGGCTGGATTACCTGGTGTCGCTGGGTGTGGATGCGATCTGGATTTCGCCGATTTATCCGTCGCCGATGGCGGATTTCGGGTATGACGTGGCGGATTACTGCGCGATCGATCCGCTGTTCGGGAGTATGGCGGATTTTGATGAGCTGCTGGTTGAGGTGCATCGGCGGGGGTTGAAGCTGATCCTGGATTTTGTGCCGAATCATACTTCGGATCAGCATCCGTGGTTTGTGGAGAGCCGGTCGTCACGGGACAATCGGAAGCGCGACTGGTACCTGTGGAGAGATGAGCCGAATAACTGGCTGAGTAATTTTGGTGGATCAGCGTGGGAGTTTGATCCGACGACGCAGCAGTATTACTGTCATTCATTTTTGAAGCAGCAGCCGGATCTGAACTGGCGGCATCCGGAGGTGCGGGCGGCGATGTATGGGGCTCTGCGGTTCTGGCTGGAGCGCGGGGTGGATGGATTTCGCGTAGATGTGTTGTGGCTGATCATCAAGGATGACCAGTACCGGGACAATCCGCCGAATCCGGATGCGAAGGCTGGTGGGCTGGAGAGTCACAAACTGCTGCCGGTGTACACGTCGAACATGCCGGAGGTGCACGAGGTGGTGGCCGAGATGCGGGCGGTGATCGACAGCTTTGCAGACCGCGTGTTGATCGGGGAGATCTATTTGCCGGTGCATCAACTGATGACTTACTACGGCAAGGATCTTGAGGGTGTGAACCTGCCGTTTAATTTTCAGCTGATCCTGGCGGCGTGGAATGCTGCTGAGATCGCGAAAATTATTTCGGATTACGACGGTGCTTTGCCAGATGGAGCCTGGCCGAACTGGGTGCTTGGCAATCATGACCAGTCGCGTATTGCGTCGCGGGTTGGAGTGCAGCAGGCGCGTGTCGCGGCAATGCTGCTGCTGACGCTGCCGGGTACGTTGACTCTGTATTACGGCGAAGAGATCGGCATGGCCGATGTGGCGATTCCGCCGGACGAGGTGCAGGATCCTGCGGAAAAGAATGAGCCGGGGATTGGTGCGGGCCGCGATCCGGAGCGGACGCCGATGCCGTGGGACGCTTCGCCTCTGGCGGGCTTCACGACAGGCAGGCCGTGGCTGCCGCTTGGCGAACATGCGACGTTGAATGTGGCGGCCCAGCAGGATGATCCGCAGAGCATGCTGAACCTTTATCGCAAGTTGATTTCTCTGCGTCGTGCGCATCCGGTGCTGGTAGGCGGCGCGCTCCAATCGGTGGAAGCTCAAGGGAACCTGCTGCGATATGAACGGATCGGAGGATCTGAACATCTGCTGGTTGCTTTGAATATGGGATCGGTTCCGGTGACAACGACGACGCAGGCAGGCGCTTTTCTTGCGTCGACACTGGTCGAACGAGATGGTCAGCGCGTCGACGGCCCGGTCTCACTGGCACCGGGCGAGGGCTGCATCATCCGCTTCGATTGAGTTCTTTCGGGCGTGATACGTGGCAAGAGAACTGGGGCAGTGAGAGAAAAGATCCTGGCCGATCCTGCTGGAGGAAGGTATGCTTTTGCGCAATCCTTCTGAAGGTCCGCTCATGAAAGCTATGGTCCTGTTTCGGATATGTGCTGTTCTGTTTCTGTTCTTTGCTCTCGGTCATACTATCGGCTTCCTGTCGTTTCGACCGCCGACGGCCGATGGTCTCGCCGTGCTTGACGCAATGAACCGCGTACATTTTTCAGACGGAAAAGTTACGTATAGCTACGGCGGCTTTTATCGCGGCTTCGGGCTGGCCATTACGCTGAACAACATTTTTGCCGGCGTACTTTGCTGGTGGCTTGGCGGCCTCGCGCGCCGCACTCCGCGAGAAGTTGGACTGCCAGGCTGGGCGCTGGTGGCCACGCAGATAGGCGGGCTGGTGCTGTCATTGATTTACTTCGGCATTGGTCCGGCGGTTCTGTCGGTCGTGCTCATCCTCTGCCTCGTGTGGGCAGTCGTGAAGTCCAGGAGAGATTCCGTTCTGTAGTAACTTCCGCGCCGTGAAGGAATCTGGCATGGCGAAATGGTCAAGCGACGACTATCCGCGGAACTCTTTCGTGGATAGCACACAACACTTCATAGGGAATTGTATCCGTGAGTATTGCAATTTGCGTGGCGGACATGACCTGCTCACCCTGGGTGCCGAGGAGTACGACTTCTTCGCCGAGCGTGACGCCTTCGAAGTCGGTGACATCCACCATGATCTGATCCATGGTGACGCGGCCAAGAACTGCGCAACGCTCGCCGCGGACAAGGACGGATCCCTTGTTGGATAGAAGCCGATTGTAGCCATCGGCATAGCCAACTGGCAGAGTGGCCACGGTGGTGGCATGGCGAGTGTGAAAGGTGGCGTTGTAGCTGACCGGATCACCGGCCTGCAACCTGCGCAGGCTGGTGATCTGTGCCTTCCACGTGAGCACCGGCTCAAGCTCGGCATGGGCGACGCCGTAGCCGTAGAGGGCGATGCCGGGCCGCAGCAGCAGCTTTGCGCCGTAGGTATGCGCGATCTCTGCAAGGGCTTCCGTCTGCGATGCTTCAAAGAGCGTGACCGAATTGCCGGCATGAATGACAGTGGGACGCACACCTTGTGCATACAGGTAGGCGAGTGCCTGGGCGAAGCGCTGCACCTGCTGTCGCGTTTGAGGAGACGATGCATCGTCGGGCGAAGAGAAGTGTGTCAGTACGGCTTCCACGCGGCAGTGCGATGCAGATCCGAGGGCTTCTGCGATGGCGTCCATCTGTGCTGTGTCGTCCCAGCGGATGCCGTTGCGTGCCATGCCTGTATCAATTTCAAGATGGACGTTGTATTTCTCTGCGGGTGCGGCTTCACGATGCGCAGCCTCGGCTATCCATAGTGCCTGCTGCTGTGACAGCAAGACCGGCGTAAGCTGATAGCGAACGGCATGCAGTGCGTCATCGAGACTGAAGATGCCGGAAAGAACCAGGATGCGGCCCGCCTCCAGATCTACACGCAGGCCATCCTGTCGGCAGCGCCGCAACAGGTCTACTCCTTCGTCGACGGAGGTGACAGCGAACCAGGTTGCACCAGCTTCCATCAGCACATGGGCGCAGGCGCAGGCACCGTGGCCGTACGCATCTGCCTTGATGACGCAGATGATGCCGGCGAGGCTGTCGCCTGCCTGCCGCACCATCCGCTGATAGTTGTTGCGCAACGCCGAGGAGGATATCTCGGCCCAGACCGGGCGTTCCGAGGGCAGGGACGAACTGCGCATGTCTTCGTTTGCCTGCACGGCGGGGTCTGCATGCATGACAGGCTCGGGCTTCGCGATCGAATCAGTGCGCGGCAGCATACTTCCGCAAGCATACCGCGCCGCTGCTTTTGAAGCGACGTTACTACCTACTGGTAAGCCTCAGCATCATCACGGTGCAGAAGATTTTCGAACCTGGTGAACTCCGCGAGGTAGGCGAGATGTACAGAGCCTGTCGGGCCATTGCGCTGCTTGGCGATGATGATCTCTGCTTTGCCTTTCGACTCGGGATCTTCTTCGCCGTTTTCATCCTTGTTGTAGTAGCTTTCGCGATGAATGAAGGCGACGACGTCGGCATCCTGTTCGATGGAGCCGGACTCACGCAGGTCGGAGAGCATGGGCTTTTTGTCACCGCCGCGTTGTTCAGAGGCGCGCGACAGTTGAGAGAGGGCGATGACCGGCACTTTCAATTCTTTCGCAAGTGCTTTGAGTCCACGCGATACGGCGGCGACTTCCTGGGTGCGATTTTCCTGGCGCTTGTTTGAACCC
>CAZZUX010000151.1:0-6855 GCA_964657395.1 uncultured Ktedonobacteraceae bacterium | reverse complement strand
CCATGGCGAAGCATCCGCTTTGGCTAAGCCCGCAACATCCTACAGCGACCAACGGGAGCCCCCACAATCCAAAGCGGCACAGCCGCCCCCGCCCGACACGGCCAGTGTCAGTTTTTACTGGCGGCCCAGGCGCCCCAGATCATTGCGATCGGATGTAATCCTGCCAGCGCCCATCCCAGCGTTGGAATCCCGAGTGCCAGGTACAACACCAGCATTACCAGTGCTCCGGTAATCGTGCTGTACAGCATGCCGAACGGTCCGAGGAAAAACGTCAACACCAGCGAAAGAACGACATTATTGCCCTTGCCCATAGCATCTGCCGCCTCCAGCGCGGTCATCCGTATGCAGATGGCATAGCCGCAGCGCGGGTTGCCGTCCAGCAATCCGCGCCGCCATCACCTACTTCGCAATCGAGTTCAGCGTTGCCAACGTCTCCTCCGACAATTTCAGCTGCGCGGCCGCAAGATTCTCGCGCAAATGCCCGACTGACGACGTCCCCGGAATGTTCAGGATATTTGCTGAACGATGCTGCAGCCAAGACAGCGCCAGCTGCATTGGCGTTACACCCAGACCCTGCGCCGCATCATCCAGCACATGCGACTGCAGCGGCGTAAATCCGCCCAGCGGAAAGTACGGCACATACGCCACACCCTCGCCTGCCAGCGCATCCACAAACGCATCATCCTTGCGCTTCGCCAGGTTGTACTCGTTCTGCACACACACGATCGGCACAATCTTCTTCACATCGTCATACTGCCATTGCGAAACATTGCTCACGCCCAGCGCCGCAATCAATCCCTGCTGCTGCAACTCCGCCAGCACCGTCAACGGCTCTTCCAGCGACACCTTCTCGCCTTCCAACGTTCCGAGCGCCCTCAGGTTCACCACGTCCAGCCGTTCCAGCCCAAGATTGCGCAGATTGTCATGCACCGCCGCCGTTAATTCTTCTTTGGACGTCGCCTGGTTCCACGAAGAATCCGCCCCACGCTTCGCACCAACCTTGGTCACGATCACCAGCCCATCCGCATAAGGATGCAGCGCCTCGCAGATAATCTGGTTCGTCACATGCGGCCCGTAAAAGTCGCTCGTATCAATGTGATTGACGCCCGACTCTACTGCTTCACGTAGCACCGCTACCGCCGCAGCCCTGTCCTTCGGCGGACCCCACACATGCGGCCCCGCCAGCTGCATCGCTCCGTAACCCATGCGATGCACCGTCATCCCGGTGCCTCGCAGCGTAAACGTGCCACCCAGCTCTACGGTTCTTCCGACAGCCGTGTTCAATGTCTCACTCGCCATTCGCTCGATCCTCCGTCATCCTGAACTACCCGTACAAGCAATTAGATGAACGCAACGCCTACGCGGGACTTCGCATTCGCCGCAACTTCCGCACTCGCGCCGCACCCGCGTCATTTGCCGCTCCCCGCTGCAACACAACCCAGACCTCATCGCAAAACTGAAGAAACATTCAGGTTTGCTCCCAGCTGATTTCACGAGAGTCCGGGTGCCCTCTCTTCACGCAGCCAGGGTGGGAGTGGCGAAGCCATGCGCTTTCCTCCAGACCGGTTCCATCGCTGACCACAACGAACGCAGACGGCGCGAACCCGAATGCCCATCTCCCGCATCTGAAGCCTGGAAGCATCAAAGCCCCAATCGTCACCAAACCCATCATGCGACCAACGGAAGCAGCCACGAGCCACACGCGAAGCGTCTCCGCCCGTACGGCCAGTACCGGCTCCGCCCGTAAGACCAGTACTGAGCCCCGCAAACGTCCCGTTCAGGCCCGCTCCACCGCCAGCGTTGAAGCCATCCTCGAAGCCACCATCCAGGTCCTGCATAGATCCGGCAAAGAGCAGCTCACCACCACCCTCGTTGCCGCACGTGCCGGCGTCTCCGTCGGCACCCTCTACCAGTACTTCCCCAACAAAAGCGCACTCCTGCAGGCCGTGCTCAAGCGTCATCTCGCCCGCATCGCAGACGCCATCGACACCGTCTGCACCGAGCAGGCCGGCAACACGCCGCAACAGATGGTCACCGCACTCATCCACGCATTCTTTGCCGCCAAAATGCAGGACCCGCGCACCAGTGCAGCCCTCTACTCCGTCAGCAGCGACATCGAAGGCGCAAGAATTTCAAAGCGTGCCAGCAGCCGTTCCGGGGATGCCATTGCAGAGATGCTCGCCACTGCCCGCCCCCGCCTGAAAACCGATCCACAACTCGTCGGTTCCGTCATCCACGGCGCCATGATCGGCGTCAGCCGCCGCATCCTCGAATCCACCACTACCGACAAAACCTGGCCCGCCAAACAGTGGCATGCGTCACGCGAAGAACTCATCACCTTCGCCACCGCCTACCTCAACGCCTCCACCAGGCGTTGACCCACATCCAACCAAAAATCCCGGGTGCACGGCAGGAAAACTTCTCTGCCATGCACCCGGGAGTTCGTATAGAAGTTGTTGAACCACGCAACCCGCGCGATGAAGGCGTTACTTCTTCGGCGGAGCGATCGTGTCCTTCGCAGCCTTCGCCACGCGGAACTTCACCACGGTCTTGGCCTTGATCTTGATGGCCTCGCCGGTCTGCGGATTGCGGCCCATGCGCGCCTTGCGTTCTGCCTTCACCAGGCGTCCCAGCCCGGGAATCACAAAAACACCGTTCTTCTTCGTTTCCTTCACTGCTGTTTCAGCCTGCAGATCAAAAAAGGCTGCGGCCTGTTTGTTGGTCAATTCCAGCTTCTCGGCCATGTGCCGAACCAGCTGCGTCTTGGTAAGTCCTGTTGCCATGTTGTCGTTCCTCCTGTGTTGCTTTTCAAAGTGCTGTGTTGCTTTTCGTGAAGCCGCGTTGCCCTTCGATGTGACGGATTGCCTCGCCGCCAGATCCGGTCGCGGTGCCGGTATTCACAGGCCCAGTCCACAAATCCAGGCCGACGTTTCTTCCTGGATCAGCCCTCTTGGTTCGGGCATCCGCTTGCTAACAGATGCCGGCCGTCTCCAACCGGCCGGTGTGCGCAAACCCCAGTGTTTATGCGGGTCTGCGTACCCTTCCGTGGTTAACCATGCGGCTTGGCCGCGCGGTTTGTCAACGGCAAAAGGCCAGATTTTTCGGGTATATGCCGCTTTTGTTGTACATCACTCGGTTTTGCAGGGGTTTTACCTGCTTTTTCAGGACTTACAAGCCCTTCAGCCTCAGCCTGGCAGCCCGAACATGGGCCGCTTCTGCCCCGCGGCTCCACTCACCAGCGGAGCGTTGAGGAAGTCCACCAGCGGCGCAGCAACACGAAAATATTTCGCCAGCACTCCCGCAAACTCCGGCCCCAGCGCCTGCTCCGGTGGCAGCTCTGCATCCACTCCCCAGTTGCGATACAGCACCAGGTCAATCGCCGGATGATCCGCAGCAAACCCCTTCGGCGCACGCGTCAAAGCTCGCGGATCAGACATCTGCATCTTCGCCTTCAACGCGCGGCTCGCCACCATCGAACGAAACTCTTCGTGGTGATCCAGCAGGTAGCGCCGCACCAGCAGTGTCTGCGCCGTGTCCGGCATATACAATCCCGCTGCTATTTGTAACTGGTTCGCCGAGAGATGCAGATAGTACCCTGCACCCGATGTTTTCAGCATCCCGGCCCGGCCCCACCACGCCGCATAATGCTGCTTGTACGGCAGCTTGCTTTTCGAAAAACGCGTATCGCGATAAATCCGCAGCACCGTCTTTTCTGGCGCCTTCACATGCAGCGGCGCAAACTTCCCCATCTCGCCATTCACCTGCTCCACAATCGCAAGCATCGGCTGCCGAAGCGCACTCTCATACACATCCCGCCGCGCCTCAAACCATTCGCGATCGTTATGCCGGGCCAGCCCGCGAAGAAACGTCAGCGTCTCCAGCGTAAAACCATCCGCAGGCTCTTCAACCTCACTCTTCTGCTTTGCCGAAGCCGCTCTCACCGCGGTCTTCGTCTTCACGACCGGCCGGGTCGGTTCCGTAATCTCGATACTGCGCACCATGTCGTTATTGTAGGATGTATAAAACGTAACGACGAAAGTGGCTGATCTTAGGAGCGGGGAAGTGGCGCAGGCCGCAGCTCCCGCATGGACACAATCCCGTTCGCTACCAGCGACAAACCAAAGCAGATCAGCAGGCACCGGATCAGCGTCTCCACGTTATACTGCCAGCCGAACACCAGCAGGCACAGCGCATAGCCCACGTGAAAAATCTCCGCAGCCAGCGCCTGCGCCCAGTGCGGTTTCGCCGTCGACGCTTCTACCTGGGAGCGGATCGCCGGCACATATCCCGGCACCAGCGCTCGATAGTTGTCATACGCAGCCCCTAGCTGCTGCACCAGGTGCGGACCCTCCGCAGCCACCAGCGCAAGCGTCAACACCGTGCATCCCGCAAGGAACACGATCGCTCCCGAAACCGGCATCAGGATCGCTACCGCCACACACGTCAGCAGGTTTCCCACGTAGAGCGGGTTACGCAGATATCGATACGGTCCCGAAGCCATCACACGGTCCGCACGCAGGCTCTTGTCGCTCATCACGCCCGCACCCAGGTAAGCCGTCGCCCACCAGCGCAGCCATCCACCCAGCAGCCCGGCTGCAACTGCCAATAATGTAACAAAGACAGTTGCATTACCTAGATTCAGCAATCCCGTCCGTGCCGCCAGCCCTGACAGCACGATCCACGTCGTCGAAAGAGAGTGCGCGTTCGTGCCATAACGAGACCATGGAGCATAGAAGCCAAGAAAATACAGCAGCGTGAAAATTAAAACGCGAAATCGGAAGATGACAGGACTCTGCCCTTGTCGCACTTCGCTCCGCACACGTGTCACAGGGTCTTCACTCATCTAATTTTCCGAACCAAGCAGCGCCTCCAGGAGCGAGTCAAAGTCCTCCAGCCGCGAGTACTGGATAATCACCCGTCC
Organism: uncultured Ktedonobacteraceae bacterium; assembly: GCA_964657395.1. Classification (GTDB taxonomy): domain Bacteria; phylum Acidobacteriota; class Terriglobia; order Terriglobales; family Acidobacteriaceae. Next base: position 1,934 of record CAZZUX010000151.1, on the reverse strand, counting down.
CCGTCCATTCTTGTCTTCAATCTTTACACGCAGGCCCAGCGCCCTTTGGATACGGTCACGCGCATCCCTCACATTAGGATCTGTAGGATCATCGCTTTTCTGTTCCTTCGCCTTTGACTCCGGATGCAGTAGTCCCTGCACGTAACTCTCCGTCTGCCGGACCGACATCGCAAGCGCACAGACCTTCTGGCCCGCACCCAGTATGTCCTCGCGGTTCTCAAGTGCCAGCAGCGCCCGCGCATGTCCAAAGGTGAGTTCGCCCGTCTCGACCCGGTTCTGCAACTCGTCCGGCAGCCGCAGGAGGCGAAGAAAATTGCCGATCGATGCCCGGTCCTTGCCCGTGCGCACCGCAATTCGCTCCTGCGTCATGTGGAATTCACGTCCCAGCCGTTCGAACGCCCGCGCCTGTTCCATCGGGTTCAGATCGGAACGCTGCAGGTTCTCGACGATGGTCATTTCCATCGCCTGCTCATCCGAAACCTGGCGCAATATCGCCGGGATCGTGGCCAGCCCAGCCAGCTTGGAAGCCAACCAGCGTCGCTCGCCCGCAATCAACTGAAAACGATCGGCTATAGGCCGCACCAGAATCGGCTGCACCACCCCTGACGCCTTGATCGATTCGGATAGCTCGGCCAGCTTATCTGCATCAAAGTTTGTACGGGTCTGGTAAGGATTGCGGTCAATCAGCTCAACCGGCAACTCTCGCGGCTTGCCTGACGTATCAGCCACAGTCTCCGGCGCAGCTTCCTTTTTGCCTGCTGAGGGGTCGGCAGGTCTCCCCGGCAGCAGGGATTCTATCCCTTTACCAAGGGCGCGTCGCTTGATGTCCTTACTGGCAGCCGGAGAGGGTGAAGCGGACGTCATAGGTATCCTTTCAGATTAGGCATAGGGCCAAAAACGAATCTTTGTGTTTTTCCGGACAGCCGCAAGTTCTTTGCGCTCCTTGGCGCGGGGACTTTCGACCTTGTTACGCTCCAACAGCTCGTCAGCAAGCTCTCGGTACGCTTCCGATCCGCGGGAACGGTTGTCGTACAACATCACAGGCTTGCCATGACTTGGTGCTTCAGCCAGCCGGATGTTCCTGGGGATCACTGTTTTGAACAGCTTATCGTTGAAAAAACCCTTGAGGTTCTCCGTGACCTGCTGCGCCAGGTTGGTCCGCTCGTCATACATCGTCAGAATCACCCCTTCCAGGACGAGGTCTTTGTTGAACGCAGCCTGTACTTTTCCAAGCGTACTCAGCAGCTCGCTGATGCCTTCCAGCGCAAAGTACTCCGCTTGCATCGGCACTAGCAGGCGATTTGCGGCAACCAAGGCATTGAGCGTCAGGAAGTCGAGCGCAGGCGGACAGTCCAGGATGATGTAGTCATATGCCACAAGTGCAGGTGCCAGCGCATCTTTCAGGCGAAACTCGCGTCGTTCCATGCCGATGATCTCGACATTGGCGCCAATCAGGTCCTTGCTCCCGGGTAACAGGGTCAAAGTGTCAATATCGGTGCCCATAATCGCATCCTCGACATTAACGCCGCCGACAAGCACATCGTAGATCGATAAACGATCTTCATCGCGCGGCACGCCCAGCCCACCCGTCGAATTTGCCTGCGGATCGCAATCGATCAGCAGGCACCGCAGGCCCTCGACCGCCAATGCCGCACTCAGGTTGATAGCAGTAGTAGTCTTGCCGACGCCACCCTTTTGGTTAGCTATCGCAAGAACAGTGCATTTCTGCGTCATCTCCACCTTATTTCCAGGTCTGTCCTGACCTTAGAGGAGGCAACGGCAGGAACGCAATCCTCGGACGGTGGAAAAGCGGCCACAGAGGTGGAGAATTGTTCCACGTGGAACAATTTAGTCCCCCGATCCAAATTGTTCCACGTGGAACAATTTGAGCTTCAGAACCTGGAATGTTCCACGTGGAACAATTTAGAGCTCCA
>CAZZUX010000150.1:0-6868 GCA_964657395.1 uncultured Ktedonobacteraceae bacterium | reverse complement strand
CACCTTGCCCTCGTTAGAGATTCGATCGTTTGTTGTTACGTAATCATCTGGATCGGACTGCATGTTTACGCGACGGCTGCCTGCGTGGCAGACGGCAGCCAAGGCAAAGCCTGTCGATCATTGTTTGAGGTAAGATGCGCGAGCGAGGGTGAATGGATCTCCGAGGAGCAGCGATGCGGCATTTTGCTTTGGCAGTTCTTGTAGTTATGACGTCAGCCAGCCTGGCGCGGGCGCAGGTGGTTCCGGCGGACAAGGCGGATGAGGCGCGTGTGGACCGCCTGCTCGGGCAGATGACGCTGGAAGAGAAGATGAACCTGATCCGGGGCGATGTGGAGCCGGCGGCGACGAACCAGGGGCAGGCGGGTTATTTACCGGGCGTGCCGCGGCTGAAGATTCCTCCGTTGCGCATGGCGGATGGTCCTCCGGGGGTGCTGACGCGGGTAGCCGGGCAGGCACAGACTGCGACGATGGGGGTGGCTGCGACCTGGAGCGTCAAGGATGCGGAAGAGAATGGAGTAGCGATCGGGCGCGAAGCGCGTTCGCTGGGCATCGATGTGGTGCTGCAGCCCTTTATCAATATTGATCGCGATATTACCTTTGCCCGCGGTTACAACACGCTGGGCGAGGATCCGTTTCTGAGCGGGCGGATGGGTGCGGCCGAGATCCGCGGGGAGCAGGCGCAGGGTGTGATGTCGATGGCCAAGCATTACGTGGCGTACGACTCGGACTCCTACAACATCTTCGTTGACCAGCAGACACTGCACGAGGTGTATGTGGCGCCGTTTGACGCGGCGGTGAAGGCAGGCGTTGCGTCGATCATGTGCTCGTACAACAAGATCAATGGTGCTTTTGCCTGCGGCAATCCGGACACGCTGAAGACGATTTTGTTCGGAGAGCTTGGATTCAAAGGCTTTGTTACGTCGGACTGGGGCGGCGTTCACAACGTGAACTTCCTGAACAACGGGCTGACGATGGAGATGCCCGGCGAGGTGCCGGATGACAGTCCGTTTGCCGGGATGATGCACACGTACTTCCGCACCCGCGCGGAGAAGTCGGGTCCGCCGACGAAGCCGAACCTTGCCGCGCTTGCCGGGATGCTGGGCGGCACTATCCCGGAGGAGACCAAGGGTGGCGGGATGGATATGGCCGCGTTCCCGAGGGATTCGGATACGAAGACCATGCGCGATGCGCTGAAGGATGGGTCGATCACGGAGGCGTCGATCACGGAAGCCGCGCGGCGGGTGTTGTACCAGATCGATCGATTCGGGTATCTGGATGGCAAGCAGAAGCATGACGTCACGCCGCAGGACCTGGAGGGTAATGGGCGCATTATCGAGAAGACCGCAGAAGACGCGGCAGTGCTCCTGAAGAATGAAGACAATGTTCTTCCTTTGAAGGGGAGCGACAGTATCGCCATGATCGGGCCGACAGCGGGCCAGGTTGCTTCGATTGGCACATTTGGCGAGCGGTCACCGGGCATTCCTGAGCGGCAGGTGAGTCCGCTGGATGCGTTGAAGAAGCTTGCGCCGGACGCGAAGGTGATCTTTGCCGTAGACGACGACATGACCGGCACTCCGATCCCGGCGGCGGCGTTTACTCATGACGGAAAGCCTGGACTTACGCGGAGTGTCGCCGCTGGGGGCAGCAGTGTTGATGCTGCGATCGGATTCACAAAGAGCAACGGTAAAGCACTGCCGCCGAATACGGTCGCGACGTGGAAGGGGGATGTGACGGTACCGGCTGATGGCTCTTACTGGTTTTACCTGCAGGCGCTGGGTACCCGCGGCATGTTCAGCATCGACGGCAAAGAGGTGGGCAGGACCGGCGCTGTGAAAGGCACGGTGCACGGTGACGTTCAACATGCGTCGCAGGATAACGGACTGCCGACGACGGATGGATTGGACAATGTGCGCCGGGCGGTGCAGCTGACGAAGGGAGCGCACACGATTGAGGTGACGAGTTCGGTGGACACATCGAATGCGCCAGTGCAGATTCGGCTGAACTGGATGCCGCCGGAAGCACGGCAGCGCGACCATGCTGCGGCGATTGAAGCGGCCCGTCATGCAAAGACAGCCGTGGTGTTCGTGTGGACGCGCGACAAGCCGCACTTTGAGCTTCCCGGCGAGCAGGACCAGCTCATTGAGGAGATTGCGGCGGTCAATCCGAATACAGTCGTGGTTCTGAATACGAGTCAGCCGGTGGCGATGCCGTGGATCGACAAGGTCAAAGGCGTATTGGAAATGTGGTGGCCTGGCGATGAGGGTGGCATGGCAACGGCGAAGACGCTGCTTGGGCAGAACGATCCTGCGGGACGGCTGCCGATGACATGGGCGAAGACGCTGGGTGATTATGCGGCGACGTCGCCGGCTCACCCTGAGCGGTCGACGAAAGGTGTGGAGGGCAAGACGACCTTTTCGGAGGGCGTGCTTGTGGGGTATCGCTGGTTCGACGATCAAAAGATACAGCCGCTGTATCCGTTTGGGTTTGGGCTGTCTTACACTCGCTTTGCTTACTCAGATTTGAAGGTGACGCCTGCTGCGGATGGAGGCGCGAGCGTGTCGGTGCGCGTGAAAAACACGGGCGCTGTGGCAGGTGACGAGGTACCGCAGGTCTACCTGGATGCTCCTGAGAACAAGCCGCAGGGGGTCCAGTTTGCTCCGAAGACGCTTGTGGGTTTTGACCGGGTCACGCTGCAGCCGGGCGAGGAGCGTGAGGTAACGCTGGAGATTGCGCCGCGGGCCTTTGGCTACTGGGCGGTGGATAAGAAGGCGTGGGTCAGGCCGGAGGGCGGTCGTACTCTTCGGGTTGGGAGTTCTTCGCGGGAGTTGGGATTGTCTGCGATGGTGAAGTAAAAGCATATGGCTTCGCTATTCCCACCCTAGCTGCGCGAGGATGGGGCACCCGGCTTTGTGTGGGTTTGGGCTACCCCAACCTCTGCGGTGTGGTTTGCCTTAGATTTCTCCCTGCTTCATCTGGTTGACGGCATAGTCGCAGGCGCGGGCGGTCATGGCCATGTAGGTGAGAGAGGGGTTCTGCCAGCCGGAGGAGACCATGAACGAGCCGTCGGTGATGAAGAGATTTTTGACGTCGTGAGCCTGGTTCCACTGGTTGAGGACGGAGGTTTTTGGGTCGCGGCCCATGCGGGCTGAGCCCATTTCGTGAATACCTTCGCCGGGTTTCAGGGGTGTGCTGCGGATGGTGATGTCCTTTGCGCCGGCGGCTTCGAGCATTTCGGCTGCAGTGACCTGGGCGTCGGCGAAGAGGGCGTTTTCATTTTCACGCCACTTGGCGCTGATCTTGAAAGCAGGGACGCCCCAGGCATCGGTGAGGTTCTTTTCGATTTCGAGACGGTTGTCGGGATGCGGGAGGCACTCGGCAAAGCCGGCGAAGGTGAAGCGCCAGGGGCCGGGCGAGCGCAGGGAGTGCTTGAAGTCAGCGCCGAAGCCCGGCATTTCGCTGCCGCGGCCCCAGTCCTCGCGGGAGCCGCCGCCCTGGAAGCCGTAGCCTCGGATGAACTTGGGGTGCTTGTCCTTGACGTTCTGGAAGCGGGGCACGTAGATGCCATTGGGACGGTTGCCGAGCTGGACGTGATCTTCGTGGCCGGGGATAGTGCCGGTGGCGCCGCTGCCGAGCATGTGGTCCATGAGGTTGCGACCGACCTGGCCGCTGGAGTTGGCGAGGCCGTTCGAGAACTCCGGAGTAGCCGAGTTCAGCAGGATGCGGGCGGACTCCATGGTGGAGGCACAGAGGAAGACGACCTTGGCGTGGTACTCAACTGCCTGTTTGGTGTTGGCGTCGATGACTCGGACGCCGGAGATGCGGCGCGTGCCGGGATCAAAGATGAGGCTGTGCACGACGCTGAAGGGCCGCATGGTGAGCTTGCCGGTGGCTTCTGCTGCGGGCAGCGTTGAGTGCAGACTGCTGAAGTAGGACTTGGTGATGCAGCCGCGGGCGCAGGGTCCGCAGTAGTGACAGGCGGCGCGGCCACGGTGCTCCTGGGTGAGGATGGCGGTACGGCCGATGGTGAGGCGGCGGTCAGGGAACTTCTGCGCGATGACATCCCGCATGTGGATTTCGGCGCAGTTCATTTCCATCGGGGGAAGGAACTTGCCATCGGGTAGCTGGGGCAGACCTTCGGCCTGACCACTGACGCCGATGAAGTCTTCCACGTAGTCGTACCAAGGCTCGATGTCTTTGTAGCGGATGGGCCAGTCGACGGCAACGCCGTCTTTGAGATTGCCTTCGAAGTCGAGATCGCTCCAGCGATAGCTCTGGCGGCCCCACATGATGGAGCGTCCGCCGACGTGACGGCCGCGGAGGAAAAGGTAGGGCTGGTCGGGAGGCGTGGTGTAGGGGTTTTCCTTGTCGTCGACGAAGAACTTGGCGTTCCACTCGTCGCCGATGTGCTTCTGGCGCTCGCGATGGACGTTTTCGTACTGGCGATCGCGCATGCCGCGGAACTTAACGTCCCAGGTGGGGACGTGCTCGACGTAGTCTTTCGCGGGTTCGATGGTGCGGCCGGCTTCGAGGACGATGGTCTGCAGACCTTTTTCGGTGAGTTCCTTGGCGGCCCAGCCGCCGGTGACGCCGGAGCCGATCACGATGGCGTCATAGGTATTGGCCGGTCCGGTCTTGATGTTGGTGGTTTGGGTGTTCGTGTTCTGGGGAGTCGGATTCATCGGGTGGCCTCCTGGATGGGTACGCAGCCGGCATGCGGTGGGATGATGCTCCGGCCGAGTTCCTGGGAGAAGCCGATTTCGGAGGTGTAGTAGCCGGCGAGGGTGAGCTTCTTGACCTGGTAGAAGAAGTCCATGGGGCCGGGCGGGATGGTGGTGCGCATGGTCTGCTTTTGCTTCGAGGCGAAGACCATGGCCTGTGCGTCGAGTTCCTTGAGCAGCTCGGTCTGCTGTTCGGGGGTGGCGTCGATGAAGGCCTTAGAGAACTTTGCCTGGCTGCGGGTGTCGACGGTGCCGAGGCCGGTGAGGAACTCCTGTGTTTCGGAGGGGTCATACCACTCGGTGAGCAGGAGGTCGATGAATTCGTTGACCTTGGCGCCTTTGGCTCCGGGGGTGTCGGTGGCCGGGATGATCATCTCGGTGATGGTGGTAAGGGTGGCGTTCTGGTGGGGGTTCAGGGTGCGGAGGCCGGTGGACTGGGCGACTTCGGCGCTGGCCTGCTGGAGGACAGTGAGTGCTTCTACCGGGAGAGCCGAGATGGCCGCGGCGGAGCCCAGCAGCCTGAGTACTTCACGTCGATTCATGGAAACCCTCAGTCGAGAACGATACTGTGCGGGGAGTATGGTTCGCAAATGACGGGTGGGACGGCTTGTCTGCGGGGGTGGAGCCGGCTGGGAGTTCTGTTGAGGGGGTTAAAGTCTGCGGGACGGGTCGCGGGCCACAAACGTTGCGCTTACTTAGCGGAACGATGCTCACCGTGGATGCCCGAATTAGTATCGAAGAACGCCGACCGCTGAATCGCGCGCGAGGAAGGCCGCAGGATGCGCAAAGGGTTTACGAGACGACCGAAAGCAGAGGAGCCTGCGGCGGCCCACGGCACAAACTACATTACTCCCGGCGGGCTGCAGCGGCTGAAAGATGAGCGTCACTTCCTGCTGACCAAGGATCGCCCGGCCGTGGTGGAGGTGGTGGCGTGGGCAGCGGGTAATGGCGATCGCAGTGAAAACGCCGATTATCAATATGGCAAGCGACGCTTGCGCCAGATCGATGGACGGATACGCTTTTTGACGAAGCGGATCGAAGCTGCTGAAGTTGTCGATCCGGAAGCTGCGCGAACGGGCCAGCGGGCGATCAAGGCGTTTTTCGGGGCCACAGTGCGCTATGCGCACGCCGCGGGGGCAGAGCGGGTGGTGAGCATTGTCGGCACGGACGAGGTCGATCTTGAACGCAACCACATCAGTTATGCTTCGCCGCTGGGGCGCGCTTTGATGAAGTCGGCGGAGGGGGATGAGGTGGTTCTTCATGCGCCAGGCGGCACGGAAACCTTGACGGTGCTGGAGGTGCGGTACGAACGGATTGCTGTAGACCCGTTCCGCGAACCCTCCGTAGGTAGTCCCGACAAAGGGGATCGATCGCTGAGGGGATGACGGCCCGCACAGAAGCGTCGGGCTGAGCCAACTCCGGAGCAAGCTTTGGCACCCGCCGCCCGACATTGCACTGGCGGGCGTAAGTAACCGGGTCTGTTCCCTTAATCGAGCGCGGTTACCTGCAAGATGGAGTTAGTCAGAGAAGATAAACGTGCCTGTAAGTCGACTTTCGTTGTCTGATTTTGCGCCGGGATAGCGGCCGTATCTTGCGACCAGTTTGCCTTCGGCGATGACATGGTTGCGGATTGCTGCCAGGAGTTCTTTCTTGGTTGCGGAGGGCCGGGTGACATCAGTGTCGACGGCGTAGAGAACATGAGTGGGCCTGGACATTGCGTGGTATGCTGCGCGTGTGTCGGCTGGCGGTTCGCCTCGTAATTCGGAGAATCCTCGTCACGCGGGAGTGGTGCGGGTGACGCACTGGCTCACGGTGCTCTGTTTTCTGGCGCTGCTGGTGAGTGGTGCGGAGATAGTGATTTCACACCCGCGATTTTACTGGGGCGAGATTGGCAATGTGAGGGTACAGCCGCTGTTCACACTGCCTATTCCTGCATCGCGAGCTACCGTTCCGACGGGCTATCACTACCTGATGCCGGACCAGAATGGCTGGAGCCGGTATCTGCACTTTCAGGCCGCGTGGGCCGTGGTGCTGACGGGCCTGGTGTACGGGATCTTCAGCTGGTGGAGCGGTCATTTTCGGGGAGATCTCTGGCCGGAAGAGACTGCCTGAGCACGGAATGGTGATTTTGCGGATGCGAGCGGTGCCCT
>CAZZUX010000149.1:0-6892 GCA_964657395.1 uncultured Ktedonobacteraceae bacterium | reverse complement strand
AGGTCTCACATCAAGAACCTGGAAGCCGGCATTGTCGAAATTGTTCCACGTGGAACAATTTAGCGCTTCAGCATCACCAGGTAGCCGGCAGAAGGCAAGACGATCCGGCCCTCTTCTCGGAAATCTACAGTCTGGTCGTTCCACGTCCGCTCAGAACCTTCCGTCGCGAACACGACCAGCCATCCGCCCCCGAGTAGTCTCGTCGAAGCGTCTGCAATCGCGGCAGCCATGTTATCGACCGCTCGCAAAGTGACACAGTCGAAAAGCGTCGATGATGGGAGTGCGTCCACCCGTGAAGGATGGATGGACACGTTCAATCCAAGTGTACGAACCGCCTCGCGGAGAAAAGCCACCTTCCGCGATTGTGACTCGGCCAGCATGACCTTGATCTCCGGTCGAACCAGCGCAATCGGGATCCCGGGTAGTCCTGCACCTGATCCATAATCGAGCAGCGCGGTCACTCCGACCGGAAGAATACGCGCCGCGGCAACACACTCCAATAGGTGCCGCTGCAGTATGCCGTCTGCGGTCCGAATAGAAGTCAGGTTGGTGCGAGCGTTCCAGCGCAACAGCAGGTTGCCGTAATCTGCAAGCTTTTGAGCGAGGTCGACACCAATCGTCGGAAGACCGGCCGCGTCGATCGCCGCCATCACCTGGGCACTGCTGATGGAGCTGGCTTCTGTCTGCATGGTCAAAACGCTTTCAGAATGAATAAGCAGCAGTGGCTGTTACGTTTAATGTGTAGCGGTAAATGTTGCAGATCGAACTACGGACTCTTCGATCGGGCTCAGCTTCCACGCCCGGGCGGCTTCTATGAAGGCTTCAAAGAGTGCACGCGAGCTCCGCTGAATGCCGAAAGTCCGTTCAGGATGCCACTGCACGCCCAGAACGAACTGTGGGCTGGTCGGGTCTTCCACTGCTTCGATGATCCCGTCCGCGGCGGAGCGCGCCACCACGTTGAGACCGTCACCCGCCCCCGCCACAGCCTGGTGGTGGCTGCTATTCACGTTGACTTCTGACGGCTCACTTGTTTCGCCATGCGCCAGGATGTGTGCCAGTCGCGATCCGGGCGTGATCGACACCAGGTGCGCTTCGTGTACATCGCGCCCCGGCTGGTGATTGATGCCGGTGCCCGGAATGTGCTGATTCAGCGATCCGTTTCGCCACACGTTCATGGACTGCAACCCATAACAGATCCCGAATATAGGCTTGTGCAGGTTGAATGCGTCCTGCAGCAGCAGGTCGTCCACGGCTTCGCGAACCGGGTCGGGCTCGGCGCTTTCAGGATTGCGGGGCTGGCCGAATTTCTGCGGATCAAGGTCAGCAGGACTGCCCGGCAGCAGCACAGCCGAACAGCCGGTGATGATCTTCGCTACGCTGGCCTGGGTTTCCGTCAGCGGAATCGGCACAGCTACGCCGCCGCAGCACTCGATGGCGTGAGCATACTGCGGCCAGCCGCGCTGGTTATAGGCATGATCGAAGGACGTGGGCTCAGGCAGGGCAATGCGGGGTTTGTGTGACATAACTCCCCAAAGGTACACCGCTAAACGGTAGACCGTTGTACTTCTGACTGGCTGTAGTAAAGCCTGTCCACTTCGGCGTGCAGTTGCTCCGTCAGCGCGTTCGCATCGCGGGTCGTCAATCCGGCCGTGGAGATCGGCTCGCCCACCAGCACGCTGACCGGTCTCGGACGGAAATACCAGGTGTGCATGGGAAACAGTTCGTGGGTGCCCACCAGCGCCATCGGTACCAGCGGCACCTGGGCCCGGATCGCCATGAAAGCGGGGCCGCTCATGAATGGCTGGAGCCGGCCATCCACACTGCGGCCGCCCTCTGGAAACACCACCAGCGGCATGCCTGCCTTGAGTGCTTTCACGCCAATGTTGAGGCTGGAGATGGACGACCGGGGATTTTCGGCATTCACCGGAATCTGGCCGGAACGCTGCAGGTACCAGCCGATAAACGGCAACTTCCAGAGGTTGTGACGCGCCAGGATCCTGAACTGAAAAGGCAGCGCCGCGAAGATGACCGGCGTATCCATGTAGGAGAGGTGATTGCAGGCATACACAGCCACGGGATGCAGCCGGAGTGTCTCGCCGCCCGTGACCGCGAGCGATGAACCTGCTATGCGCACCATCAGCCTGGCCCATACCTGGGCTGTCGCATGTTGCAGTCTGCCGCCTTTATCAAACAGCGAAAGAAACAGCGAAATACAGGCGAAGGAGGAAGTCACCAGCACAAACGGCGGAACCTGGACCAGGTTGGATCTCAGCTTCTGTGCAAGCGTCAGTACCGGCAGATCGGGTGACGGCCCCTCGTGACGATTCTTATGGTCGACGGCGGCTTGCTCCGAGTCCGTGGTTGTCAACGGATTTTCGACTCTAGCCGGGCTCATGGAAGCGGTGCCATGTGTTCAGAGGCGCTGGAGCGATAGGTGCCGGTGCCGCTTTCGCGGGCCGGTTCGGAAGTTTCTGCTTCCTCGAGTGAACTGCGGACGGCGCCTACGAGCAGGACCGATCCGGTGACGACAATGAGGCCGTCACGGGGCGTGACCTTCACAGCGAAATCGAGTGCGTCGTAAGGGCTGGCTGCTTCTTCCATGGTGGTGCCGGTGGGTTCAGCAGCTTCGCAGAGTTGGGCGAGGGTGGCGGATCGCGGTGACTGCACTTCAGTAAGGATGATGCGATCGAATAAGGGAAACAGTATCTGTGCCATTTCACCAATGGGCTTGTCGTTGAGGCTGCTGAAGATGAGGGTACGCATGGAGGCGCGATCGAGCAGAGTGCCGAGTGCAGCGCGAAGAGCCCAGGCACCGGCAGGATTGTGTCCAACATCGAGCAGGATGCGGGAACGTTCGGGGATAGCCGGATAGTTTTCGAAGCGCCCGGGCCAGCGGGTCTGGCGGATTCCGGCTTCGACAGCACCATGCTCGATACTGTAATCGTTACTGTTGCTGATGCTGGCTGCGGCCGCAAGTGCGAGCGCGATATTGCGCTGCTGGTGCTGGCCAACAAGCGGCGAGTCGATGAGAAGCGCTTTGCTCTTCCATTCGATACTGTAACGGTTACGTATAGGTTCGGCCGGGAAGGAGTCGCCCTCTTCGAGGGGGTGGCGGGAAGGGATGTACTCGGTGGCACTGACGCCGTTGACGTTGAGGGGCACGGCTATTTCGCCGAGGGACTGGTTGGCTTCCGGGTGCTGGGGCAGGGTGACCATGGTGCCGCCGGGACGGAGGATGCCAGCCTTTTCGCGAGCGATGGCGGCGATGGTGGGTCCGAGCCACTCGGTGTGATCGAGAGAGATGTCGGTGATGATGGAGAGCCGTGGATCCACGATATTGGTCGCGTCGAGACGGCCGCCCATGCCGACTTCGAGGATGGCAATGTCGAGGTTGGCAGAGGCGAAATAGACGAAGGCCATGGCGGTGATGGCTTCAAAGAAGCTGGGATCATCAGGAAGGGCGCCGGAGTTTACGAGTGAGGCGGCTGCGGCCTCGACCTGGTCAAATGCATCGGCAAAGGCGTGATCCGGGATCTCGTCCTGGGTGATGGTGCGGGTGGCGTGATCGGCCAGAGTCAACAGCTGGATACGTTCGTTGGCACGGATAAGGTGAGGCGAGGTGTAGAGGCCGACTCGATAGCCGGAGGCAGCGAGGATGGCGGCGAGGGTAGCTGCAGTCGAACCTTTTCCATTGGTTCCAGCGATCAGGACGGAGGGATAGATCTGCTGCGGATTGCCGAGTGCTGCCATGAGGGTACGCATCTGCTCGAGTTCGAACTTGCGTCGAGGCTGGCCCGGTTTCACGTGCAATTCGCCGGCAAGGCGGTATAAGCGCGCGACGGCAGCGGGGTAGGACATCCTGATATTGTACCGGGCACCCGGGTGTCGGGCGTGAGACCGCACTGTCATGAACCTCTGCTTAGTGTCAGGGCGGCAACAGGAGACTCAATGCCGCGAGCCATTCCATCCTGCAGCACAAATGAGAGGTATGCAGCCGCGTTCCTGTCAGGCCCGGCGAAGTGCACGCGTCGGATTGGCTGCACCGAGCACGTTTGTGATGCGCCCAGGTTATATTCCTTGACGCCAGCCCGATCTCGACCTTTGCGGCTCTCAGAAAATGAAGTGCGCACCTCACGATCTATCGATCACCTGGCATAATTTCCAGAATTTGCCGCTCTTCGTCGATCGAGTACATCGTGAATTGCCTGGGTTATAGCTTCCGGCTTCTGCTGCTGCATCGCGTGTCCTGATCCCGCGACGGGCCTGAGTTCGCCCAACTTCGAGCGTTTGGAGAGATCGACCTGCATGTCGTGCCAAGCTTGATTGATCCGAACGCATTGGGTTTGAGTCAAACCTGGAAATGCGCTGCATGGAGGAAGGTCTGTTCGTTCCAGGACAATCAATGGCACGTCATCTCGCCAAACGAATCGCTGCTCTGCTGGAAGCAGGCCATTTTGCGCCAGGTACTGTGAGTCGTTCCAACTCGGATCGAAACTCTGAGAGACCTTAGCATCGCGCCATTCCATTTCTTCGTGGGCGGAGTCGACGAACACGAAGCCGGCGACTTCTGAGGGGTATAGCTGCTCGTAACGGCGGATTAAGACGCCGCCCAAGGAAGCGCCGACAAGAATATATGGACCGTTCAGGTGGCCCGCAATGAAGAGGTCATGCATGTTTGCCGCGACTGCGTCGACAGGATGGTCCCCTGGGACGTGGTCGCTCTTACCGTAGCCAAGTGGATCAAAGCTGCAAACACGCGCGAACGATGTTATCCGCGCCTGCACCAACGACCAGGCCTCATAGGAACCTAGTCCACGTCCAGTCGCGAGGATCACCGTGGGTCCGGGGCGCAGGTCACCCGAACATTCCAGAAACATACTGTAACCATTGGATAGTAGAACCGACCGTCCCAAACTACTGTCGGGGGGTGTGACCGATTGCCCTTCGAAGCGTTCACAGCCTTGCACGACGGAAATGCCATGAAGAGAGCAGAAGCCAAGTGCTGTACCAAGCACAAGGACTCCAGCCGTTATGGTCGCACCCGCAGCCACACTCAGTGTTTTCAGATACTCAGGTCCGACTACCGTCAAAGTGTCGTAGATCACAAAGCACCATAAGCGAAGAACTGCTGACGGTCCGCGCTCTGATGCCGCGGCAAGTTCGTCTCGGAAAGTCGTACGCAGTTCTTCACCATATTTGAAGAGCAGCGAATCATCACACCGAAGCAAAAGCCAGTCGTATGCGCGGCAATGAAATCTCTGAAGCGTAGTCACGGTTTACCTCGCGATGGGTACAGCTTCCTCAACCTGGCGATCTTCAAGACCTCTTCCTGCCTCCTAAGTTCCGCCTGAAGCAACTTGCTTCCAGCCAGAGAGAGTCGATAGGTCCGGCGCCGTTCTGACACTTCGGATTCGATCTCTACGATCAATGCCTGCGCAACCAACCTCTGAATATTCGTATAGAGAGTGGCGGGACCCAGGTGCAGCTTACCGCCGGAGAGTTCCTTGATCTCCTGCATGATTCGATAGCCATGCTTCTCTCCATCCGCTAATGCGAAAAGCACGAAGAACCCAGCCGCAGGAAGTGGAAGGAGCTCAGCGAGTTCCTCGTCGCGTAGATTGATCGGTTTTGGCATGTATCCGGATTGGATATATCATCTTTGGATATATTATGGCAAGCGCGTCCTGATTGAACCGAGCGGATCCCGAAGGTAAGGTCGGCTTTGTCATTCATGAACGGGCCACTTCGATGTGGAGTTCAGTGATGCATTGATTGCCGGCGCGATGGCAACTGCGGTCAACTTGTTCTGAATGTCGAGCATGGAGTGAAAGAGGCTTTAACCCAGACCAGACCATCCTGTCGTCGCATTGAAAAACCCAGGCCGGCTTTTGTGGCGAATGGCAGGGCATGCCGCCGGGTCATCGATTGGATTGTTGTGGTCGCTGCTTTGGTCAACTGCCCTGGTTTTCTGAAGAATGGAACACTTTTTTTGTGCTCTATACAGACCTTGTCTCATGTGCTACGCTTCGTAACATTATGCGAAGTAACACTACAGGAAGTCACGATCCGGCGGAGCTTGGGGAGTTGGAGCGGGCAGTGCTGGAACTGGTATGGCAGCGCGGCGTGTTGAATGCGGAGCAGGTGCGGGAGCAGCTTGGTCGGCCGTTGAAGGAATCGACGATCCGGACGGTGCTTCGGCGGCTGGAGGAAAAGGGTTATCTATCGCACTCGGTGGAGAACCGGACATTTTTGTATCGGCCGGCTGAGTCGCGCGGGGCGGTGGCGGGTCGCGCGGTGCAGCGGATTGTGGATTGGTTTTGTGCGGGATCGGTGGAAGACCTGCTGGTGGGGATGGTGGATTCGGCGGTACTGGACCGGAAGGAACTACAGCGGTTGGCGGAGCGGATCGGCAAGGCAGAGGGTGAAGCGAAGCGAAAGGGGAAACGCAAATGACGGACCAGGTTTTCTTCGGGACGTGGAGTCTGGCATGGAACGGCTGGTATGGCGGTGATGGCTGGCAGAGCGGCGTGGTGATGGTGGCAGAGGCTGCGCTGCGATCGGCGGTGATGGGTGTCGTTGTGTATGGGGTCCTGCAGACTCTTCGAGTGAAGCAGGTGCGGGCGCAGCGGTATGCCTGGGTATTGGCGCTGCTGGCCGCGCTGGCTATGCCGTCGCTGGTGAAACTGCCGCGCTCTCCATTCCATGTGCCGCGAGGGTTGCAGCCTGCGGCCGCTTCCGGAACGATGAGAGCTTTTCCGTTGATCCATTCTGTTCGCGACACGTCACTTCCGACGCATGTTGCTGGAACGGAAGTGCCGGCGCGCAATGGTCCGCGCATCGGGCAAGCCGAGATGCACTCTTCGCTGTTACGGAACGGGAGGGATAAGCGCGG
>CAZZUX010000148.1:0-6895 GCA_964657395.1 uncultured Ktedonobacteraceae bacterium | reverse complement strand
GCATAACGGTTGCGCTCGCCGCCGGAGAGTACGCCCAGCGGCTTGAACACGTCGTCGCCGGAGAAGAGGAAGCATCCTAGCAGGCTGCGCAGTTCGGTCGTCGCAATGCGCGGCGCCGTGCCGCTAAGGTCGTCAAGCATGCGGGCTTCGTGGTTCAGGACCTTATATTGGTCCTGTGCGAAATATTCGACGGTGACATTATGGCCGAGCTTGAGCGTGCCGGATGTCGGAGATTCCTCGCCGGAGAGCATGCGGACCAGGGTGGATTTACCAGCGCCGTTCACGCCGACCAGCGCGATGCGATCCCCGCGATCAATGGTGAAGCCGACGTCTTCAAGTACCCGCTTGGATCCGTAGCTTTTTGAGAGACCCTGTACCTCCACTACCGTTCGACCGGAAACTACCGGCTGTGGAAAGGTGAAGTGGATGGCACGCTCTTCTTCTGGTATCTCGATGCGGACAATCTTCTCGAGTTCCTTGATGCGACTTTGCACCTGCTTTGCCTTGGTGGCCTGCGCACGGAAGCGATTGATGAAGGCTTCAAGATGCTCGATCTGGTCGCGCTGGTTCTTATACGCAGACTCAAGCTGTGTGCGACGTTCATCCTTCTGCTGCAGGTACTTTGCGTAGTTACCGGAGTAAAAGTGCAGCCCCTTGTTCCATATCTCAACGATCTTATTGACAGTAACGTCTAGGAAATATCGATCGTGCGAGATAAGGATGAAGCCATTCGGATAGCTGCGCAGATAGTTCTCAAGCCAGTTACGGGTTTCGAGATCGAGATGGTTCGTCGGCTCATCCAGCAGCAGCAGGCTTGGCTTGGCCAGCAGCAGTTTGGCCAGCGCGATACGCATCTGCCAGCCGCCGGAAAACTCCTGCGTCTGCCGTGCCCAGTCCTGCTTGGTGAAGCCGAGGCCGTCGAGCACACTGCCCACCTGCGAATCGAGCGCGTAGCCATCATGTGCGCGGAAGTGGGAGTCGAGATGCGAGAAGCGGCTGGCGGCAGCCGTGTATTCGGCGCTGTCCGGATCAAGTTCGGCCAGCCGCGTGGACAGCGTCTCGAGTTCGCCCTCCATGCTGCGTAACTCATCGAAGACAGAGAGACATTCGTCGAAGACACTGCGTCCGGACAGCGCCAGCCCATCCTGCGGCAGGTAGCCGATGGAGGTGTTGCGAGCGCCTTCCGTACTTCCGTAGTCGAGCGATTCGAGGCCGGCCAGGACCTTCATGACCGTGGATTTTCCAGTTCCGTTTGCACCGACCAGCGCAGTCTTCTCGCCCGGCGTAATCAGCCAGTTGGCATTTTCAAACAGGAGCCTGGGGCCGAAGCGTTTGCCGGCGGATACGAGCTGAAGCATGGCATGGATGCAGCGAAACGACTGCTGTTGTTATTGTCGCATCTACCCATGCGATCGTGGTCTCTCGGCGCTAGCCTGTCTTCTTCTTCTTATGGGGAGCCTTCCTGCGCGAGCCTGCCAGCAGTTTCCAGTCCTTTTCGGTCTGGTCGGCATACGCTTCGGCAAACTGCGCAATTGCCTCGTCGAACTTGTCTGAGTCGCCAAGGTAGCCGCTGAGTACCTGCGCGTCTCCAGACCGGGCATGACCACGCGCCAGCAGTTCTCCGCAGAGTTCCGCATACTGCTGCAGGCCTTCGCCTTCGAGAGCCTCAAGCGAGATGGCGGCCTTGTGGTCGTTCAACTGGCGCACCAGGTAATTTCGATTCTCTATTGTGGTCCAGCCCAGGAACGGATCGGAAAGATACTGCATGGCGCGTTGACCATTGGCGACTCGCTGGCCGCCATGCCGCGCGACCCCTTTGGCCTTCACGTATGGCGCCCACGCAGAATCGACCTCTTCCTTGATCTGCAGGAAAAGCGGATCGCCGACGCCGTTGCCTTCGAGATAGACCAGGTAATCGCGCAGGCCCACACTGCCGGTTCCCACAACCTTGAAGCCAACATCGCACGGCCGATACTGCGCAAGAAAGTGCTGACGTTCAGCAAGCAGAGTGGACGCGTAGGCAGGCAATGCTCCGAGCACGCCTCGTGCCTTCGCTCCAGTCAGTCGTGTCAACAACGGCGGTTGCTGTTTGAAGTGGCGGTTCCGGCCTTTCTTCTGAGCCGTTGTCAGCTTTTCCAGTGTCATCAGCGGAGTAGCTGTCCTGGCCTTCACAAGTGCGGCGGACACGGGCTCTACATGGGTCATGCGATGAACCTGGTAATGAGCGAGTTCAATCACTGGCAACCTGGCAAGTAGATGTGCCAGCTTGCGGTAGCTGGCAATCAGGATCATCACTGCTTCTTCACAGTTCTTTCTCTTCGCGCCGGCTTCTCTCCCGGCGAGTACCAGGCTGGCGGCGAGCCGCTTTACATCCCACTCAAAGGGGCCGAGCGTGGTCTCGTCAAAGTCATTGATGTCAAAGACAAGCCGGCCGTCCGGCGCAGCATAGGCGCCCAGGTTGAGCACGTGCGCATCACCGCAGATCTGGTTCACGATGCCCGCATGGGGCATGGCTGCAAGATCCGCTGCCATCACTGGCACAGCTCCGCGAAAGAAGCCGAAGGGGGAAACCATCATCCGGTCATACTTCACAGACCGCAGCGCGGGTAGCCGGTCGCGCATGGATTCCCTGAGTAGAGCTAGTGGCGACTCGCGCTTCGGCGATGGCTTCCACACAGAGTGCTCGTGGCGCGCCATGTGTTTCCGGAGCGCACGGCCTTGTTCGAAGCGTTGTTCAGGAGTAGGAAGCGGCTTTAATTTCTTGATGCTCAACTTCTTCCGTCAGCGCACTGTTGGTTAATGCTCTATCAGTTCGATGGCCTGTCGCTCGTACAGCACTGACCGATGATAGCTGTAATGGCTTCGCGCTGCGCATCTTCCAGCTTCGGCATCGCTCCCCGCTGTGACGCCATCCAGGCTCCCCACCGGTTACCGGCTTCGTTCATCACCGCCAGCGATGCGCCTTCAAGGTAATAGTGCGTGAGCGCAGCAGTGAAGGAATCGCCTGCGCCTACTGTGTCCGCCACCTCGCAGCGAACGCCGGGATGGCGATCCACCTGCGACCGTCCGACCAGGAGGCTGCCCTGGCTGCCCATGGTGATGCAGACAAGGGTAAGAGGGAACTCGTCGATCAATGCACGCGCGCCGGAGACAAGCGCGTTAGGGGACGTGTCGTGAGTATGCGGCATGCCCAGCAGATCAAGGACCAGCGGCACTTCTCCATCATTCATCTTCAGCACAGTCGCAAAGCCCAGAGAGCTTTCAAGGGTAGCCGCCGTGTAGTACGGCTCACGCAGGTTTACGTCGAGAAGCCGCAGGCAGTCCGGACGGGTTTCGGCGATGAAGCCCTGGATGGTTCTCTGCGAGTTGGCGCCGCGCTGCGCGAGAATGCCGAAGCAGACAGCATTGGCACGCTGCGCCAGGGACAACCACTCTGGCGTGAACTCCAGATAATCCCATGCCACTGGTTCGTGGATCACGTACCTGGCCTGACCCTCATGTAGCGCGACCGATACCGAGCTGGTGACGTGATTGGCGTCTACCTGGATGTAGCTGCTGTCCACCGGGAAACCCGCAAGCACTGCCTGTGCCTGGCGACCAAGCTGGTCTTCGCCTACACGGCTGGCAATCACAGCATGGTCCCCGAGCCGCGAGCTCATGACAGCGAAATTGGAAACCGCGCCACCGAGTTGCGGTCCGTCAGGCAGCAGGTCCCACAGCAGCTCGCCGATGCCAACAACGATTTTCCTGCTCCCCACGCTGCCACTTTCCGTGCTCACTGCACTGCCACTTTCTTCGCGCCATGCAGCAGGTCCTGCATCTCGAGGTAGACTCCATTGGTCCAGCCGAAACCCACCAGGTTGACCTTGTAGCCTGCCGTCACCTGCACATCGGCATTGGCACTCACAACATTGTATTTCTCGTGGATGGCGCCATCTACCTTGAAGCTGTCAGAGACCGTCTTGGTCCACTCCGAGGCGATCATGCGAGCATCTTTTTCGTAACCGTAGCGCTGCAAGGCGGACATGGCGAAATACTGGAGAGGCGCCCAGCCAAAGGGGAGATCCCACTGGATGCCGCTGGCATAATCACTGCAAGCGATGCCGCCCTTGCGGTTCAGGATGGACAGGTTTTTGTCGAGAGCAGCAGCCTGCTCCTTGCTTGCCATGCCGGCCCACAAGGGGTAGAACATGGAGGCATAGTTATAAGTTGACTGCTTTCCCGTGGTGAAATCGTAATCGTAGTAGATGCCCTTTTCGGCATTCCACAGATACTTGTTGACGGCCTGCTTCCGCGCGTCGGCCATCTTTTGCCAGCGGGCCGCGTGGCCCGTTTTGCCGAGCATCTTCGCAAACTGCGCCATGTCGGTTTCGTATTTATAGAGCAGGCTGTTCAGGCAGACGGCAGCGTAGCGTTCTGTTGAACCGCTGAACGGGCCGAAGCGGAAGCTTACGTCGAAGCCGGATTCGCGCACAGCCCGGTCGCCCTTGTAGAAGTCGTAGGTGAGCCGGTAACCGCCCACCCAGGCTTCCTTGCAGAGAGTGGAGGTGCGCACATCACAGCTTGATTTGGATAGCTGTTCGGCTTCCGCAGCATCAGGGTTCTGCGAGGCCTTCAGGAGGTAGTCCGTCTTTACGTCGGGATGCGCCAGCAGCCAGGTGATGACGTTCTGGTAGTAGTCGCTGTGATCGGCGATGTCCGGTACAGGCCCGACGCCAAGATCCCAGTAGCGTGCGAGGCCCGTGTCGCCGGCCTTGTGGAAGTCGCGCTCCCAGAGTGAGTGGTCACGCACGGCATAGCTGTAGGCTTTGGCCAGCCACGCATCCTGCTTCGCGCGATTTGTCGGGGAGGGATCCCGCCGAAGCTCAGCGTCATACACGGCCAGGATCATGGAGGTGAGCAACGGCGGCTGAGAACGGGTCAGGAAGTAGGTGCGATTGGCATTCAGTACCGAGCCGTAATGCTCAATCTCGTAGAAGAAGTTTTCTACCATCCCTCGAGCGAACTCGATGCGACCATCGTCAACCAGGCCGAGGATGATGAAGTAGCTATCCCAGCCGAACATCTCGTTGAATCGACCACCGGGCACGACATATTTGTTGGGAAGATAAAGGAGGCCGGGGGTCGGGAAGTCCGAGGGTGCAAGGTCGCCAAGCTTCTCGATCTTTTTCGGCAGATGCTTAATCTGGACCTTGCATTGTGAATGAAGCTTTGCGAGCTCCGGCGGCTCCGGCACGTCGATCGGGAAATACATCACAGGGATGGTGTTGACCTTTGGATCGACGACTGAATCGCACTGCCCCATGGAACGTGCCAGCGTGTCCCAGCTCTGATGAATGTATTGATCAATCGTCGCGGTCTGAGGCGGCGCCGGTAAAGCAGCAGTCGATGGCGCCGCAACCTGTGCATACATTGTCACGGCAAGTGGAAGCGGTAAACACAGTGAGACTGCAGCGACGACTCTGAGAATCCGGCAGCGCAGCAATGGAAGCTCCTTCGGCAAATTCTTCGTTCTCTCATGTGCCCTGAGTGCATGTGTCAGGACACTGGGAAGGCGCGAGACCGAGGTTACCATGCAGCGCCGACGCCTCGCATCAGAACTGGAATAGCCGATTGTTCAGAGCTTTCCGCCGTGTGGTAGCCTTCAAAGCCGAAGTCATGTGTTCAAACCTATCTGCCGATCCGAAAGAGAAGTTGCTATGACATTTAACCGCCGAATTCCTTTACTGGCTGGTCTCGCCGCGGGTCTGCTGACCCTGACTCTTCAATGCACACCATTGCTGGCTCAGCATGCCGCGACTGCCAATGCCGTCCATGCGCCGAAGGCGGATGCCGGCTCGGAAGATGTGTGGTGGAAGCATGCGTTGATCTATGAAATCTATCCGCGCAGCTTTCAGGATTCGAATGGCGACGGCATCGGCGATCTGAATGGCATCACCCAGCGGCTGGACTACCTCAAGACGCTCGGCGTCGACGCGATCTGGATCTCGCCCATGTATCCGTCGCCGCAGATCGACTTCGGCTACGACATTTCGAACTATGAAGCGATCGATCCGCAGTACGGCACCATGGCTGACTTTGACAGGCTGGTGGCCGAGGCGAAGAAGCGCGACATTCGCATCATTCTCGACATGGTGATGAACCATACATCTGACAAGCATCCGTGGTTTATCGAATCGAAGAAGTCGAAGACCAATCCCAAGCGTGACTGGTATATCTGGCGCGACGGCAAGGGGCCGGGCGTGCCGCCGAATAACTGGCAGTCAGCATTCGGTCACTCGGCGTGGCAGTTTTATCCAGAGACGGGTCAGTGGAACTATCACAAGTTCTACATTCAGCAGCCGGACTTGAACTGGCGCAATCCTGCTGTTGAGAAGGCCATGTTCGGGACCGTCAGCTTCTGGTTGAAGAAGGGTGTGGCCGGCTTCCGCTTCGACGCGATCCCGACTCTCTTTGAAGATCCCGAGCTGAAGGATGAGAAGATCCTGCCGGGCACGAATCCTTATGGTGATCCAAATATCGACGGCTCTCTGACGGAGAATCTGCCAGAGGTACATGACGTCATGCGGCGGCTGCGCAAGCTGAGCGATTCCTTCCCGGGCAATCGCGTGCTGATCGGCGAAACCTACCTGCCCAATGTGCAGGAACTGGACAAGTGGTATGGCGGCGCAAAGCACGATGAATTGCATATGCCGATGGATATGCAGGTGGGCTTCCTGAACAAGCTGGACGTGAACGCCATGCGGACACGGATCGCCGATGCTGAGAACAACATCGATGGCAACCAGCCGCTCTTCGTCTTCGACAACCACGATAACGTCCGCAGCCTGAACCGCTATGGAGACGGCAAGCACGACCTCGACATCGCAAGGGGACTGGCGACCGTGCTGCTGGC
>CAZZUX010000147.1:5119-7071 GCA_964657395.1 uncultured Ktedonobacteraceae bacterium | reverse complement strand
GCTGGAGCCGGTATCTGCACTTTCAGGCTGCGTGGGCCGTGGTGCTGACGGGCGTGGTGTACGGGATCTTCAGCTGGTGGAGCGGTCATTTTCGGAAGGATCTTTGGCCGGGGCGGAAGGACTGGACGTGGCGGGCATTCCGGAAGGTGATTGCAGGCTCACTGCCGGGTGCGCCGAAGGATGAGGCTGACGCGTGCTCATATAACGTGGTTCAGCGGACGACTTACCTGGCGGTAATTTTCGTTCTGTTTCCGCTGGTGATCTGGACGGGGCTGGCGCTTTCTCCAGCGTTTGATTCGGCGGTTCCGGTAGCGGTTCAACTGCTGGGTGGCCGGCAATCGGCGCGGACGCTGCACTTTATCGTTTCGGGAGCACTGCTGCTGTTCCTGGTGGTCCACGTGGCGATGGTGGTGCATGCTGGATTTATGGATCGCATGCGGGCGATGATTACTGGCCGGGTCACCGCATTCCGAGAGCGTTCATGAAGCCTTTTTCGCGACGCAAACTGATCACGACCGGTATTGCAGCGACGGCGGGCGTGGCCGGCCTGACGGCAGCGAGCCGGCTGGCGGAACGGTATGGATTGATTCCGCCGGATGGCGGCGGTGTGTACGGTCCGGGCGAAACGCTGACCTACGCGACGCAACGATTGATGACGAGGCATTCGCTGGCCCGGGAGTTCCCGCGCAGCATGATTTCGAAGTCGCCGTTTGCCAACGAAGTCTCGCCCTTCAGCGATGACTTCAAACGCCAGCAGGCACGTGGATTTGCCGACTGGCGTCTCCAGGTGGATGGGATGGTTCTTCATCCGGCCTTCCTGTCGCTGGCCGACCTGAGGACTCTGCCTGTGCACAGCCAGATTACCGAGGTGGCTTGCGAAGAGGGCTGGTCTTACATTGCTGAATGGATTGGCACGCCGCTGGTGGAGGTTCTGAATGCGGTTGGGATCCTGCCGCATGCTCGCTACGTGATGTACTTTTCCACGGATAAGGAATGGTGGGAGAGCATCGACATGGCGGACGCGCTGCACCCGCAGACGCTGCTGACATGGGGGATGAATGACGGGGATCTGCCGGTTCCGTTCGGCGGTCCGCTGCGGATGCGTGTGCCTCGACAACTTGGCTACAAGAGTGTGAAGTACGTGACGCATCTGACGGTGACCGATTCGGTGAAACACTTCGGCAAGGGCCTGGGCTCGATGGAACCGGAAGGTGGATATGCCTGGTACGCGGGCATTTAGGCGGCCGACGCTGCCGGCTTCGAGACCCGCTGCTCAAGATGACAGAGTTTTGTCCGAGAAGGCGGAAGGGAAAGCAGACCAACCGGGAGAACTGGATGGGTCAAGCAGGTGATGAGAGTTGCGGGCTGTCGAGCTGGATGAGATTCGCCACGGTGGAGAGCAGCTTCTCGGGGCCGAAGGTGGTGTCGAAGATATTGGATGGCTCGTGATCGCGGCATCCGAGGCTGCCGGAGGTGAGGACCAGGCGTTTCACGGATGGCCATTGGGTGCGTGCCATTTCCAGGGCGCGATCGCATTCGTTCGTGGTGAGCGAATGACAGAGCAGGAAGAGATCGAAGCTGCCGGTTTCAAGAGATGGTGCGATATCCGCAGTGTTGCAGGTGCTAACTACGCGATGACCACGACGTTCGAGCACCAGTCGCCTGGTCTCGATCAGGAGTGGATCCCGCCCGTACATAAGGATGGAGTGAGTCATAACGTTCTCTTCGCAGGCGAGACCATGCAACCACTCTGAGCTACAACATACATGCGAATCTGTCTTCTACCCGACTCAGACGTGACAGGACTAAACTTTTCTTCAAGTTATTTGCATCACCCGTTTTACTTTTCTTTTTCCCACGAACTAGTAACTTTTTTCTTCGACTTAACGAAAGCGAATGCACTCCGGGCCTGACGAGGAACGCGTTCAATGCGAACTGGGGCAGTAGGAAAC
>CAZZUX010000147.1:0-5019 GCA_964657395.1 uncultured Ktedonobacteraceae bacterium | reverse complement strand
TGAAGCAACTATTCGGGCTTGAGCGATTGGCAGAACTGTCCAGTCCTTCGAGCAAGTTCGTTGAGGCGTTCCAGCTGCAGCTGAGCCATTTCCATATAGGCGAGGACGTGCTTTGCGTCAGCAGCATCTTCCATGGCTACAAAGACCAGGTTGTTGATGGCTTCAAGTGGATTGGCTAATTCGCGCATGAGGGATTCGGCGTACCTGCAGGCCGCTGCCGGTTCTACGCTCTGCATGACTCGCTGCTCGGCTATCTCGAGCCGGGAAGACTGCCCTGCGAGTTGTAGGTGCTGTGGATCCATTCTCAAATCAAGAGCCCGGCTGACGCGAAATCATTATTGCTGTTCTTCGAACTATGCCTAGCTATTCTGATGCGCGTTCGGTTGAAGCTGACGCTTGGCGGGTGCCGGGACGCTTCGGTAAGGTCGAGGGTTGAGAAGGCAATGCATGATTGCCGCGCCGGGTGGCGGACGAATGGAGACCTGGCTTGGAGGAAAACAGGGCGTGATGTCGGGTTTGTACTAGGCGCGCGTTTCTTATGGTCGCTACGGTATGGAAATGAAAACCTCGACGTCTCGACGTAGTTTCCTGGTGTCGGCAACAGCGATTGCCACGACTCCCTTCCTCAAAGGTGAATTGAGCCAGCAGGCCGAGGGCCACGCGGCGGCCACCGATTTTTTGAACAAGTGGGTGCAGGCCTGGAACCATCACGACGCGCACCAGCTGGGGCTGCTGCAGACCACGGATGCCAACACGGTGAACCGCTTCGGATCGCTGGTGCAGGGTCGTGCCGCGGTGGAGAAGGCTCTCGGCTTCCTGCACAATGCCGGCGGACCGTACCACGACGTCACGGCGCCGCCGCTGCAGCTGCTCGACGTTCGACAGGTTGCGCCGAACGTGATCATTCTGCAGGCAAGCTGGAAGAGCCCGGTCATGACTCCTGATGGCAAACTCGATCTGTCGAGGGACAACGATATGCTGGTGTCGTATACGCTGCTGAACGAGGGCGGCGAGTGGAGAGCGACGCAGATGGACCTGCACAATGTCGAGAAGATGGATCTGCCTTTCTCGAGTGCGGCGCAGAAATCCTAGCCTTGTAATGGGGGCACGATGCTGACAACGCAGAGCGCGGCGCCCGATCCCGTCCTTCGGCCTTTTGTGCAGTGGTATGTGCAGCGCGAGATGGCCTTGAAGGCGGGAGAGGTCGTGGAGCCGGTGTTCCCTCGTGCGGGCGCGATGCTGATCTTCCAGTTTGCGGCCATCTATGAGGTTAAGGAATACGAGACGGAACAACTTCGCCGTTCCTGGGCGGCGACTGTTATCGGCCCGATCGCTTCACGCAGGACGCGGTTGATTCTGCGCGACCAGGTGCAGTCGCTGGATGTGTTGTTTCGGCCGCTGGGCATGTTCCGGTTGTTTGGCGTGCCGGTCTCGTCGCTGACGGGCGGGGGAACGGATGCTCATTCTTTTCTGGGGATGCGGGCTTCGTCGCTGTATGAACAGCTTGGCAATGCGGGTGATTTTGCGGAACGCGTAAGGATTCTGAACAGCTTTTTTCTGCAGAGACTGCAGAACGCCGCGCCGCTGAATGCGACGGCGCATGCGCTGCGGCAGCTAAGCCTGGGACGATGCAATGTGGGCGGAGCGGCAGCGATGATCGGCATCAGTGAGCGGCAGCTGGAACGAAGGTCGCTGGAGTATGCGGGTGTTTCTCCGAAGATGTTCGCGCGCATCTCTCGTTTCCAACGCGCGATCCGGAAGCATCGGGCGGGTGATGGCAACTGGCTGGCGATTGCGCACGAGGCCGGCTACTACGATCAGATGCATTTGATCCGGGACTTCCATCTTCTGGGCGGCGGTGCTCCGACAGACGTGATGAACGAGATTGAGGATGGTCACCTGATCTCGTTTGCCTGCCGCTGAGCCGTTTACTTACTGCGGCTGCATGAAGGTGAGAGCGCGCTCGATGTAGGGCTTGATCTCTCTGCGGGGAACAACGGCATCGAGCATGCCGTGTTCAAGGAGGAACTCCGAGCGCTGGAAGCCTTCGGGAAGTTTCTGGCGAATGGTCTGTTCGATGACGCGGGGGCCTGCGAAGCCGATGAGGGCGCCGGGTTCTGCGATGTTGAGGTCGCCGAGCATGGCGAAGCTGGCGGTGACGCCGCCGGTGGTGGGATCGGTCATGAGCGAGATGTAGGGGATGCCTGCGTCATCAAGCTGGGCGAGGCCGGCGGAGATTTTAGCCAGCTGCATGAGGCTGGCGATGCCTTCCATCATGCGTGCTCCGCCGGACGCCGAGATGATGATGAGCGGGTGACGCGTAGCAAGCGAGCGGTCGACGGCGCGGGCGATGGTTTCGCCGACGACAGAACCCATGCTGCCGCCGATGAAGGAATACTCCATGGCACTGACGACTACGGAATGGGATCCGAGTTTGCCGATGGCATTGACGATGGCGTCGTTGAGGCCGGTGTCAGCCTGGGCCTTGGCGAGGCGGGATTTGTAGGACTTGAGGTCGGTGAACTCGAGCGGGTCAGTGGACTTGAGCTCGAGGTCAACCAGCTCGTAGCCGGGTTCGAGGAGCAGAGCGAGGCGGCTGCGGGCGTCCATACGGAAGTGGCGGTTGCACCTGGGGCAGACCTGGAGGTTGGCCTCGAGGTCGGCTTTGAAAAGAAGCTGTTTGCAGCCTTCACATTTGATCCAGAGACCTTCGGTGCGGACACGCTTTTCAGGCGTGACTTCAATCTCATTTTCCTGACGCTTGAACCAGGACATCCATTCCCCTTGCTGACCCTGAACAGAATACCGTACCGCTGGCCGTACGGGGTACTGGCCGTACGGGCGCAGGCGGCATTGCCGCTTGAGTTTTGGGGGTGCTCCCGATGGTCGCGGGCTGGGTGCGTGTTGATTTGGGGGAGAACGGATGGTTTCGCCATGGCCCACCCCAGCTTTGCGAGGATGGGCACCCGGGGCTATGGCAGTTCGCGCCTAGTGGCCGGAGTGGTAGGGGTGGCCGGTAAGGATGGTGAAGGCGCGGTAGAGCTGTTCGAGGAGGACGACGCGGGCGAGCTGGTGCGGCAGGGTCATGGGGCCGAGGGACAGGAGGAGACCGGCTTTGCGGCGAGCGTCGTCGGACCAGCCGCTGGCGGGGCCGATGGCGAAGGTGATGGCCTGCTGCCCGCTGTCGCGCTGTTGACTGAGCCAGCCGGCGAATGTTTCGGAGGTGAAGGACTTACCCCGGCTGTCGAGCAGGACAAGCAAGGGTGTGCGTCGGTTTCCGGATGTGGAGCGAGGGCGATCCAGGGCTGCAAAGAGTGCGGCTTCAGTGGGTTGGTTGACGACATCGATGTCGGCGAACGGGGCGATCCGGTCCTGGTAGAGCTGCTGCGGCGCGGCGAAGAGGTTGCTGCCGGTGCGAGGAGCTATGGAGGTCACCGTGATTCTACTCACCATGATTTGGTTGCCCAGAAAGAAGGCAAAAGCTTCGCGCGATTCATATAATCGACTGGAAATATATTGTTTCTCATAGCCTTGAAGAATTTGCTCAGCCTCTTTAAGAAGTCCCTCTGCGATCTAATCGGTTTACTGAGAACGACTTAACCTGATGCCCGGTTTGTGGGATGGTTTGGTCACCTAAGTGCTATTGCAGTTGTACCCACATTGACATGGTTGAAGTTATATTGCGCGGCGACGCGATACCCCAGGAGATATAGATGAAGGTTTCGAGCAGCTTCTTACGATCTACGATCTTCGGTTTGAGTTTAGCGACTGGCATGGTAGCAGCGACGGTGGCACCTGCGGCCTGGGCCCAGGTGGATACCGGGCAGATTTCCGGAACGGTGACGGATCCTTCCGGGGCGACGATTGCCGGCGCGACGATCACGGTAAAGAGCGATGGCACGGGTTCGACCCGGGTAGAAACGTCGGCCGGGAACGGCAGCTACCAGGTGGTGGATTTGACGCCGGGAAGCTACACGGTGACGGTGGATTCAGCGAATTTCAAGTCGGCTGTATCCAAGGTGGAAGTGACGGTAGGCGGTCATGCCACGCTCGATGCGAAGTTGACGGTTGGATCCGGCACGACCGAAGTGCAGGTCATTGCGCAGGGCGGTGTCGAGGTCAACACGCAGACGCAGGAGTTGTCGCAGGTGGTGGATCGGGCGCAGCTGGCCAGCCTGCCGAGCTTGACGCGTAATCCTTATGACTTTGTGGCGCTGTCCGGGAACATTTCGTCGGGTGATACGACGGCAGCCGGCAACAGCGTGAATGCGACGACCAGAGGCGTGGGCTTCAACATCAATGGACAGCGGTCGACGGGTACGGAGATCCTGCTGGATGGTGTTGAGAACATTGCTGTCTTCGGCGATGGAGTGGGCATCAAGGTGCCGATCGATGCGGTGCAGGAATTCCGGGTGGTGACGAGCAACTTTGCACCGGAATATGGCCGTGCCTCGGGTGGCGTGGTGAACGTGACGACGCGATCGGGAAGCAACAGTTTCCACGGCGATCTTTGGGAGTACAACCGGCTGGCGGCATACACGTCGCAGACGGTGTTGAACGCTCAGGAAGGCAATCCCAAGGGTCAGTACACGCGAAACCAGTTTGGTTTCGTTGTGGGTGGGCCGATCGTGAAGGACAAGCTGTTCTTCCTGGGCAGCACGGAATGGACCCGGGTTCGCAGTGGAGCGAGTCAGCAGGCGGCGGTTCCGACTCCGCAGTACCTCGCGCTGGCCCCGGCGAATATTCAGAGCTACTTCAGCCAGTATGGCGGCGGGAAGACGTTCAACTTCAACCAGGTTTATACGAATGATCAGATTGGCACGCCGGCAACAGCTACGGCTCCGGCGGCTCCTGCAATTGCAAGCCTCCCGGGTAGCACGCCGATCTTTGGTGTCGTGCCATTTATTGCTCCTGGCGATGCAGGTGGCGGCGCGCCGCAGAATACGTACAACATTGTGGGCCGGGTGGATTACAACCTGGGCGCGAAGGATCGGATTTTCTTCCGCTACGTGAACTACA
>CAZZUX010000146.1:0-7248 GCA_964657395.1 uncultured Ktedonobacteraceae bacterium | reverse complement strand
GTGTTAGGCACGCCGCCAGCGTTGATTCTGAGCCAGGATCAAACTCTCGTTTGAAACTGTTTGGTTCATCCAGACCCGACGGAGGTCGGCGGAATGAACCGGCTTATGATTTCGTGACCGAAGTCTCGACGCTCCATAAGCACTTACCTTGTGAGAATGATCAAACCAATTCTTCTTACATTCTCACGACTGGCACGTTCAACCTGATTTTCAAAGATCCTTGAAGAAGGTCCGCCTGAGCGGCTTCTCTTTTGGATCGAAGTGCAGGACCGAAGCCCTACATCCCCGAACTTGTTGTGCTTAGTAGACTGGAGCAGCTTGCCTCACAGTCACTTTGGCGCATTTGCCAAGACTATCTTTGTCTTAGCTTTCTGTCAACCGACAGCGCCTTAGCACTCAACTTTAAAAGACTGTCCTTAACAGCCGTAGCTGTAAGCGAGCACGTTTGGCTCGAGGAGGTAAACCTCCGACTTGCATGGGTTTCGTTTGATTGCGGCCTTAAGCCCAGTCTAACGCTGCTTCCGACTTGTCACCCACAAGCTCTAATGAACCTGGTAGCCGGTTGCTTTACTTCCCACTGCCTTGCGACAACTTTTTAAGACTATCAAGGAACTTCTTCGTTTGCAAGCCCTTGTTGCTTTTTCTTTTTGTCTTTGCCGTCAAGCTTGCGATTCACAGCGCTTGAACCAGCAGCAACGAGGTTGATACTAGCAAGCTCCCAGCGGCTTCGCAAGCAGACTACCTGTGTTGAAAAAACCCACATGCTGTTGAAAACCTCTCAACCCTGCGCCAGCCGCGGCTTTCGAACTCGATAAGCAATCCCAAAGGTAACAATTGGGAATTAGCCAGCAGCCGGCTACTGCTTCACAATGACGCCCAAATCTGTCAGACCGTTGACGAAGAATTGCACCGCAAGCGCGACCAGCAGAAGCCCCATGATGCGGACCAGGATTCGGATGCCCGTCTCTCCCATGAACTTACGCACGCGATCAGCACTCGCCAGCACCCAGTAGCTGACGTAGGCCGTAAACGCGATCGAACCCACGATAGTCAGCACCTCCCAGAACTTGGCTGCCTGCCCAACCAGCACCATGACGCTGGAAATGGCTCCGGGGCCGGCCAGCATCGGTATTCCAAGAGGCACGATCCCGACATCGTCCTTTACCGCTGCTTCTTCTGCTTCCCCTGAGGATTCCTGGGTAGCTGATCGCTTAGCCTGCAGCATGTCCAAGCCAATGAGTAAAAGGATCAGTCCGCCGGCGATTTCGAAAGCGGGGAGGGTGATGCCGAACATCCTGAAGATGAACTTGCCGACCAGCGCAAAGGTCGTCAGCACGATAAAGCAGGTGATCGAAGCCTTGCGGGCCATTAACTTGCGACGTGGGCTGTCCAGATTCGCAGTGATCGCCAGGAAGGTCCCGATGGCCGCAAATGGGTCGACCAGGAAGAAAATCGAGCTCAGCGCCACCAGCAGAAACGTGACGTAGCTCGAGTGAAGCGTATTGAGTGCAGCCGTAGCGGCAGGCCCGAACAGGGCAAGAAAATGAAGAGTGCTCATGGCAAAACGTTCCTTACGGCATGGATTCAGCAGCGATTTAAGCAGTTCGCGCTGTCTCTCCTTCGATGAATCGCGTCACCTGGGGCAAGCGGTCAGACTGAGGAGGCGGGCTTCTCGCCGGCGCCGGGCTGCAGGTTGCTACCGATACGCAGCTGCCGACTGGCGGGCATAATAGAGAAAGCCGTCACTACCATGATGCACCAGCCGCGGGAAAGACTCTCGCGAACGGTCGCAATCCCGGCAGGGTAATCCCTGAACGAACAAATACGGCGACCACTACCAAGAAGGAACAGATGCCCCTGAATTGCGGAATTGTTGGGCTGCCCAACGTAGGAAAAAGCACGATTTTCAACGCCCTGACCTCAGCCAAAGCCATGGCTGCCAATTACCCGTTCTGCACGATCGACCCCAATGTCGGCGTGGTGACGGTGCCGGATGAGCGCCTGGATCGAATTGCCAGCCTGGTGAAGCCAAATCGCACTGTGCCGACCACTATGGAGTTCATCGATATTGCCGGCCTGGTGGCGGGCGCGAGCAAGGGGGAGGGCCTGGGAAACCAGTTCCTCGGCCACATCCGTTCGACGGACGCAGTGGTGCACGTGGTGCGGTGCTTCGACGATCCGAACGTGATCCACGTGGCGGGCGGGGTGAATCCGCTGAGCGACATAGACGTGATCAACACGGAACTTTTATTGGCGGATCTGGATACGCTGGAGAAGCGATTTACCAAGGTGCAGAAGGCAGCGAAGATGTCGACGGACTCGAAAGTAAAGTCCGAATTTTCAGGGCTGGAGAAGCTGCTGGAAGCGGTGCAGGCGGGGCGTCCGGCGCGTACGGTCGAGCTGACCGAAGACGAGCAGGTCGCGGCGCGCGATCTGCACCTGATCACGGCCAAGCCGATGCTCTACGTGGCGAATGTCGATGATGGCGGCCTGCAGGAGGGCAACGAGTGGACGGCCGCAGTCGAAAAGCGGGCCGCTGAAGAAGGCAGCCAGGTAGTGAGAATTTCGGGCGCCATGGAAGCCGAAATCGCACAACTGGAGCCTGACGAACGCAAAGAATTTCTGGGGGAAATGGGGCTTAGCGAACCTGGGTTAAACCGGCTGATCCATGCCGGTTACAGATTGCTGAACCTGATCACCTATTTCACGGCAGGTGTGCAGGAAGTGCGCGCCTGGACCATCGAACGGGGCACGAAGGCGCCCGGCGCGGCCGGCGTCATTCATTCCGACTTCGAGCGCGGCTTTATCAAGGCAGACGCGTACCACTCGGATGATTTGTTCACGTATGGCAGTGAGCAGGCAGTGAAAGAGAAGGGGCTTTACCGCTCGGAAGGCAAGGAATACGTGGTGAAAGACGGGGATATCCTGTTTTTCAAGTTCAACGTGTGACCAATGTTCGGTCGATAGAAGATCTGGTTTGTTCAGAACGATCGTCTGCTCCCAGCTTTGTATCCGACACTCGGTTTGTCAAAGTGCCTACTACAACTTAATTCAAGAGCGCCGATGTCTAGGTTAACCTCTGACTTGAGATGCGCAGGTATATCAGAGCTGTCCGGCCGCTCAGTTCCGCCGGGTCCTTGATTCTTGACATAGTTCGCTTCGGATCGGCTGTTGCGGTTGTCCTCGGTCACATGACCTTCAGTCAGTTCTCGACAGGTTGGCCGGACCTATCCCGGCTCGCGTCAAGTGCAGTAGCAGTATTCTTTGTACTGTCCGGCTTTGTCATCCGACTTATCACAACACTGCGACCGGTCACATTCCGAACTTATGCAATCGACCGCTTCTCCCGCATTTTTTCCGTGCTGGTTCCCGCATTACTTTTAACGGTTCTTGTTGCGGTTGCGCTACATCTATTCCCATCTCGGATGGGTGGTCTTGCTCCCTTGTCTTATCGCGCGTTGGGAGCGCAGATCATAGCGAATATTACTTTCACTGCTGAGCTTTGGGGCGTGGATGTGCCGGTGAGCTTCAATGCTGTGTTCTGGTCCCTCTGCTATGAGTGGTTCTACTACTGCTTCTACGGAGCAGCCTTCTTTGCGCGCGGCACGTGGCAATGGTTGCTTCCAATAGTATTGTGCCTGGTTGCGGGACCGCCTATGGTGTTCCTGCTGCCCCTCTGGCTGCTGGGATGCGTGCTTCACGACTCGTATCAGTTCCTGCGAACCAAGTCCGGATCACTCTGGTTGCTTTCGCCGATGATGGTTTTCTCAAGTGGGGTGGTCTTTGTGCTGCACGGCCTCCTGAAGATCAATCAAGGCAGGTTCGTCAGTAGAACCAGCATTCCGCTGCTATTCGCTGCAAAGCGTGGAGCTGGTACACACCATCTTCATCTTTTGCAGAAAGCCAGCCCTCTGGATTACGTCGTAGGTATTCCAGCTGCGGTGATGCTGCTATGGATGTTGCTGGCAGCCGACAAACTGGATCTTCAGCTTGATCATTTTGCTGCGCGCGGCGTAAGAAAGATTGCCGATAGTACCTTCGCTTTATATCTCATGCACGCCCCACTGCTGGTTGTAGCTGCTGCCTACGTGCCTTATGACCATGCAAGTGCGATACAGAAAACTCTTGTACTGATCGCGGTTCTCATTGCCGCCACATTGCTGAATATGCCACTCGATGCCTTGAAGAGAGCCATGAGGTCTCCTTTTTTGGGCCGGAACAGACCTGCCCTGTGAGCCAACAATTATTAGCGACTTTCGCTTTCTCCCATGTGGCCAGCTTCGTGCCATGCGAGGAGGGACTTCGTAGGTTGATCATTGCGGAGTTACGTTATCGTTCCGCGTGTAACAATTTGAGTCATTCTTCTTGTTAATGCGCCTAGGCAGATGCTGCCGGTTGTTTGTGGTTTTTGTGAATGGAATTGGTCGGGGCTGCAGATAGCTGCAGCCCCGACTTGCGTTTATTCGCCGAACTTCTTCTTGATGGTGTCGGCTACGTCGCGGCCGGACTCTTTGACGTTGCCCAGCGCATCGTGTGCGGCGCCCTTGACCTGATCGGCTCGGCCTTCGTTCTTGAGCGTCTCATTGCCGGTGAGTTCTCCGACGGTTTCCTTGATCTTTCCGCCGAGCTTTTCCAGAGTTCCTTTTACGTTGTCGCTATCCATGATGATTTTCTCCTTGGTTGAATAACCGGGTTAGATAACACTTTTGCGCAGAGAGGCATGCTGCAGGAGCACTTCCACGCGAGCAACGGGAAATCCCAGATGGTGTTCGAGGGACCGTTTGACGCGCTGCTGCACCTGCTCAGCGAGGGGCATGTAGGCCATCTCGGGCTCTACGGATACCGTCTGCTTGACGTTGATCCCATCCTTGAGGGCATGGGCAGAGGTCTCGACTTCGCGTACGCCCGAGACATGCTCGGTCTCACGCTGGGCGAGACTGCTGATCTGGTCAAGATTGATGGCTACTTCCCCCAGGCCGCCGCGACTGAGGACCAGCCGAGGACGCGGACGAGCGAAGGCGCGCAGTTCCAGCCATGCGGCTCCCAAGGCGAGGGCGGCGACCGCGAGACTGATTCCGCAGATCGCACCGGCATGGAGCGCAACCTCAGCATTGAGCCAGATGGACGCGTGGGCGAGCCACTGGGTCAGCAGCGAGGCGGGACCGGCGAAATGCCCGGTCTGCGAGCGGCTGAAGAGAAGCGCCGCGGCGATGCCGGCAGACCCGGCTGCAAATGCCGCGAGCAGTACCGTGACGACCACGCGATGAAGATGACACATTGTTTTTGACATGATTGCTGCTCTTTCTACTCCTGCTTACTGCAACTGGTGGGAGACAGGCTGAGTCTCAGGAAATGCAATGTCAGTGACCGCGATGTTGATCTCCCGCGCGCGCAGACCGGTCATGGACAGCAGCTGTTCCGACACGCTTTTGCGGACGCTCTCCGCGACGCGCGGAATGCTCGCGCCGTAGCGAACGATCATCGCGAGATCGACGATTGCTTCCTGCTGACCGACCTGCACCCGGACACCCTGGTCGTGAGATTGCTGCGATCCTGAAACCTTGTTGGCGAGGCCGCTGATGGTGCCGCCGAAGCCCTGCGGCGTCAACTCCTGCACGCCTTCGACTTCGCGCGCGGCGATCCCGGCTATCTTGGCGACCACCTGATCGGATATCGTGGTGGCTCCCCCATCCTTCTTGCTGTTCATACGGCTCTCAATCGAAGTTTCGTTGCTTCCGGCGTTAGCGGTCGCTGTCTGCAGTGTGGCCATGTTTGATCCTTTCGTTGTTGTAGTGAGCGCGTTGTTGCGTTCCATTGACTAGGACAAGAGGGGGTTCGCAAAAGGTCACACGGTGCATGATTTTTTTTTTGAATGTGACCTTCTGCCAGGCCAGGACTGTCCTAGCTTGTGAGGCCGAGTAAGGGCGTCGCACGGAGAAAGGAAAAAGCTTGGAAGGCTCTACAGGCTGGTGCGGACCTTGAAGCGAAATGCAAGTGAGGATCTGGCGCTGGTGCAGCGTTGTTTGCGCGAGCTTCCACATCAGCACAAGGCATTTGAGCAGCTGGTCGGCGCCTACAAAGACATGATTTATACCTTGTGCTATCGAATGACCGGCAATGCGGGCGATGCTGAAGACCTGCTGCAGGAGATCCTGACGAAGCTCTTCCTGGGACTGAATAAATTCGAAGGCCGGTCGGCATTTTCGAGCTGGCTTTATCGGGTGGCCTACAATCACTGCCTTAACTTTTTGGCCAGTCGCAGAGAGGAAAGACGGAAGACGGATCCGCTGCCGGAGCGCGATGTGTTTCGTGATCCGGCGACCGAGACGAGTGCGGCGGATGAGCGCACACAGGCGGTGCTGGACAGCCTGCCGCCGGAGGAGCGGTCGCTGCTGGTGATGCGCTTTGTGATGGACCTGGATGTGAAAGAAATCAGTTCGATCCTGGGTATCGGGTTGAGCGCGACGAAAATGCGGCTGCTGCGCACACGCGAGACATTTAAGAGACTTTTCGAGGAGACGGCATAGATGGAAGACAGGGACGAGCAGGCAGGCGGCTTCGATGAGGGCCTGCGATCAAGGACAGACCACGGTGAGGCGATGGAGGCGCTGCGGAGACTGGCAGTGAGTTCGCCGCAGCAGACGTTTGAACGCTTTCGGCGGCGCGCTGCGGTGGTGCAAGGCACGCGGATGCTGTTTGAGTCGCAGGTGACCGGTTTCTGGATTGTGCTGGATGCCTTTCTTCGGCTGGCTTTGGGCGGCGCCACCAAGACGGCAGCAGCGGATGCGCGGGGAGACGAAGCATGAACTCCATCTATTCTTCGGTCGTTGAAACGTTTCGCGTTTCTGTGCACCATGCCTTTGAGCAGATGGGTGCGTTTCTCCCGAACCTGCTCAGCTTCATCCTGATCCTGGCATTCGGCTGGCTGGTGGCATGGGTGGCGGCCAGGATAGCGCGCCAGGTGCTGCGTACGTTGAGATTTGACGGCTTTGGCGAGCGGCACGGCCTGTCGCGAACTTTGAACGATGTTGGTTTAACGGCTCAGCCTTCGGCACTGGTCAGCAGCGTGGTGTTCTGGCTAGTACTTCTGCTGGCGCTGCTGCCGGCGGTGGAGGCGCTGCGGCTGGTTTACTTCACGCGGCTGGTTGCCAGGGCGCTCGGTTATCTTCCAGAAGTGATTGCGGCGGCAGTCATTTTGCTGGTCGGGCTGTCGGTATCGCGAGTGCTGTCGACGGCGCTGGTGCGGGC
>CAZZUX010000145.1:0-7264 GCA_964657395.1 uncultured Ktedonobacteraceae bacterium | reverse complement strand
TGCCCGCTGTGGCAGTAGCCGCGGCGCCTCGGCCCGCAGTTGCTGCCATGTTGCTTGTGTCAGGACACACTGGAGCGTTACTCGTAACCGGCGGCATGGCCCTGAGCATCCTTGTGGGTTTAAACGGCACCATCATGTCCGGCGCGCGCGTCCCCTTCGCAGCAGCGCGCGAAGGTCTCTTCGTAGCCCAGCTGGCGCGCATCCATCCACGTTTCCAAAGCCCCAGTACCTCTCTGCTGGTTCAGGGAGCACTCAGCACATTGCTGCTCCTGCTGATTGGACGATTCCAGCAGTTGTTCGAACTGGCTATCTTCGCCGAGTGGCTTTTCTACATGATCACGACCACGACGATCTTTGTTTTTCGGCACCGCGAGCCGGATGCGGACCGTCCCTTCCGGATGTGGGGTTATCCCGTGCTGCCTCTCCTGTTCATCGCTGCTTCCACAGTGCTGCTCATCTACTCGTATAAGAGCAACTTACGCAGTTCGTTGATCGGAACACTGATCATTGCTCTTGGATTGCCCCTCTACCTGGTATTCCGTAAACGAAAGCTTGCCTCCTCGGCAAGCTCTATCTAGCTCCCGGACCTTCTCTCCCATGACGAAACACATCCTCATCCTCGCATTGGTTGTCTTCCTGTTTGCAGAAGCCAAGTCGCATGCGCAAAAGATCTCTGACACTCAAGAATGGCTGACCACTCCTGATCGTTCCTCGCTGCTTAAACCACAGGACTCACCGACCTTTGCGAGCGAGGCTGCCGAAGCAGCGCAGCCAACCATCCTCCTCGACGACCAGACGACTTTCCAGACGATGGATGGATTCGGCTTCGCGTTGACTGGCGGCAGCGCGGAACTCCTGATGAAAATGAGTGCGGCGGAACGGCATCAGCTTCTGCAGGAACTGTTCTCACGCAAAGAGGACGCAATCCGGATCAGCTATCTGCGCGTCAGTGTCGGCTCCTCTGACATGAACGAGCGCGTCTTCACTTACGATGATCTTCCTGCCGGGCAAACCGATGCAAAGCTGAAGCACTTCAGTCTTGGGCCTGATCTCGAAGACGTGGTGCCGGTGCTCAAGGAAATCCTGACGATTGATCCGGACATCAGGATCCTCGCAACTCCCTGGAGTGCACCCGCGTGGATGAAAAGCAATCGTCTAATGAAGGGCGGCTCTCTTCTCCCCGAGTTCTATGCAGCATACGCGCACTACCTGGCTGACTACATCCGCGCAATGAAGAAGCAAGGCATCCGCATCGATGCATTGACTCCGCAAAATGAACCGCTCAATCCGAAGAACACCCCAAGCATGGTCATGACTGCCGATGAAGAAGCTGAATTTATCGGACGCGCGCTCGGTCCCATCTTCCACAAAGAACATCTGTCGACAAAGATCATTGTCTACGACCACAACTGTGACCGGCCTGATTATCCACTGGCAATCTACGCGAACCATTCTGCCGCCGCGTACGTCGATGGCAGCGGATTCCATCTGTACGGCGGCACTATCGACGCGATGACGAAAGTGCACGAAGCCTATCCGCAGAAGAACCTCTACTTCACGGAGCAGATGGTCATAGACAATCCAAAACGAGGTCCCGACCTGAAGATCGCCGAGCCTGTCGACAGGATTGTGATCGGTGCAGCCACCAACTGGAGCCGCAGTGTACTGCTCTGGAATCTCGCGGCAGACCGAAGCTTCGGGCCTCATACGTCAGACGGCGGCTGCCCTGTATGTGAAGGCGCGATCACCATCGAAGGCAACACAATCACGCGCAATCTCGCTTACTACACCATTGCTCACGTCTCGAAGTTTGTTCAACCGGGTGCGATCCGGATCGCTTCAAGCACTAACGGATACGTCCCTGCAAACGTTGCCTTCCGGAACCCTGATGGTACGTTTGCGTTGCTGGTCGCGAACACTGCAGGCAAACCTGTGGACTTCGCTGTGCGCTTCCACAATCAGACGATGAAGTCATCGCTGCCATCAGGTTCGGTCGCGACTTACACCTGGCGAGCTAACTGATCCTTACAAATGATAGTAGTGGTCGGCGCCAAGCACCAATGCAAGCGTGATGACAGCAATGACAATCTCGCCGATGGCTCCGACCAGGAACGGCCTGGCTCCCTGCTTGAACAGATCGCGAAAGTTTGTTCGAAGCCCCACCCCGGCGAATGTAAGCAGGAAGGCCCAGCGGCTCAGATTTCCAAGAGCAGCGATCTGCGGCCGGCTGAAACCGAACCTGGTCAAGCCAACAAGATGCGGATAGAGCTTCGGGTCAAGCGTTCCAAGCGTTGCCAGCAGCGAGATAAAAAGGAAGCCAAGCACGAACTTCGGAAACTTCGTCCACAAAAATGCACCCTTGTTCACAACCTGCTCTGCTGCTCCCCGGCGCGCCCAGTAGAGCGCGTAGCCCAGCACTACAAAGCCTATGCATGCATTACGGCAGGTCTTCGCCAGCACTGCAATTTTTCCTGCTGCATCCGAGTAGAGCGCCCCGGCTGCCGTCGCCTCCGCTGTGTTATCGACGGCAAGACCAGTCCACAGCCCATACGCATGATCCGACATATGCAGGACATGGCCGACCAGCGGAAAAAACACCAGCGAGATAGCCCCCAGCGCCAGGATTGCCGCGATGGCGATCGATGAATCCTCTTCCTCGGCGTCGATAGCGCCCTGCGTGGCGATAATGGCCGACACGCCGCAGATGCTTGATCCAACCGCCAGCAGGGATGTCAGCTTCGGTGACAACTTGAACGCCGCTCCCAGGTACGTCATAAACGTCAGGGCCAG
Organism: uncultured Ktedonobacteraceae bacterium; assembly: GCA_964657395.1. Taxonomy (GTDB): domain Bacteria; phylum Acidobacteriota; class Terriglobia; order Terriglobales; family Acidobacteriaceae. The sequence goes on along the minus strand of CAZZUX010000145.1, from coordinate 4,474 downwards.
CGCGAGTTCGATGAAGATCAGCACAAATGAAATGCCGCTGAGATGCAGGATGTCGCCAAGAATGAAGCGCGCGCCCAGCAGAATGATGCCGGCCTTCAACCAGAACTCATAGGTCGCTACGCCGGCACGGAAGATGCGTGGCAGGCCGATTGTATTGGTAATCAGCATACCGATCGCGATCGCCCAGAATACATACTCGATATTCGGCAGCACGCGGTGATGAGACTTCGCGTAATGCGAGATCGATTGCTCGATGAATTTGCCGGCGTAACCCACGGCGGCCAGCAAAGCAATGCCAGGCAGCAAGCCGGCTGACCCCGATCGTTCAGCCGCCTTGCGGTCTTCTCTGACGGGCAGCGGAAGCGAAGTGCTCGTAGACATATCTTCTCCTTGAATGACTTTTCTACCAGGGCACTACTTTGATCACGCCTGTACGCACCAGGGCGGCGAGTGTAAGGGAGAGAAGGACAGCCCATCCATCGAGAGATAGAGAGAACCTCGGCTTGTGAGTGCTCATAAGTTGAACCTCCTGGATAAGAAGAAGCGTCGGAAAGGACCGACCGCTGGCTTCAAAGAATAAATGTGAATTCGGGGAACTTATCGGAAGGATGGAACAGCTAACAACAACAAGTCCGCATGCGGCAACAGGGTGCGAGTTGGAGGGTGCTCTGCATGGACTTTTTAAGTTGTACCACGTAGCGAAACCGATGGCTAGGATCGGCGACGCACGGTCTCTTCATAAAGCTGCGCGTATTCCGCGGCTGGTAAAACCCAGGAAAAATCTTTCGCCATGCCGTTAAGCATCAACACGCCCCATGCTGCCTTGTCCTGGAACACATTCATCGCGCGATCGATCGCATTCCAGAACTCGCTCGAGGCAGTGCCTTGGAATTTGAAGCCAGTACCAGTCTGCGTCTCACTGTTCCACTCTTCGATCGTGTCGTCCAGACCGCCGGTCGCCCGCACGATCGGAACCGTCCCGTACTTCAAGCTGTAGATCTGGTTTAGACCACAAGGTTCGTAGCGTGAAGGCATCAGGAACATGTCACAGCCCGCCTCTATCTTGTGCGCCAGGGTTTCGTCATAGGCGATCCGCACACCGATATTTTCCGGGAAACGCTCGGCCAGACTGCGGAAGAGATTCTCATAGTAAGGTTCACCTTGTCCGAGTACGACCAGGTAAGCACCCTTTCCCGCGATGCCCGCAGCTATTTCCGCGAGCGAATCATAACCCTTCTGCGTAGCCGCGCGCGCTACGATCCCCAGCACGGGCGCATCTGGTCGAGAATGATCCAGCTTGAATGCATGCAGCAGATCCTTGCGGCAGGCAGCCTTGCCATCCAGTTTTTCGGGAGTGTAATGTGCAGCGATTTTAGGATCGGTCGCCGGGTTCCATTCCTGGTAGTCCACACCATCGAGAATCCCATGCAGGTCGGCAGAACGGTTGCGCAGCACGTCATCCAGGCCGAAGCTGTATTCAGGCGTCTGGATCTCCTTGGCGTAGCGGCGGCTGACGGTCGAGATAGCATCGGCATACACAATGGCACCCTTAAGAAAGTTCACCTGGCCCCAGAACTCAAGCTTGTCCACCGTGTACACCTCCCACGGCAGCGTAAGCATCGGGATCACTGACGACGGAAACAGACCCTGGTAGCCGGCATTGTGGATGGTCAGCAGCACAGGGACATTCTTCAGCAACGGATCGAAGTAATAAATGGTTCTCAGCATGACCGGAAGCAGACCCGCCTGCCAGTCGTGCACATGGAAAATGTCCGGCACACCAAGCTGCTTGGCAGCCTCGATCACAGCCCTGCAAAACAGGCCGAAGCGTTCCGCGTTATCGGTGTATTCGCCGGCCGGCGTGCCGTAAAGCGATTCCCTGTCAAACAGTTCGGGACAATCGATGAAATAGTGCTGCACGCCACCGCGCCTGCCCCCATCCACGACCGAGGCAAAGCGACTGTAATTCTGGAAAGGAATGGTCAGGCTGGCAATGGCTACCTGCCTCGCGCCGGACGCACCCCGGCGGAGATGCTTTTGAACCTGCCGATACAAGGGAAGATAGACAGTGACCTCATGCCCCAGCTTGGCAATCGCTTCTGGAAGAGCGCCGATGATGTCGGCCAGGCCGCCAGTCTTCGCGTAGGGCACACATTCTGAGGCTGCAAAAACAATCCGCATTCGACTCGCTTTCGAAGTTCACCATCGCCGTAAGTAGCCGTGTCCATCATCCGACATGCAGCCGCGACATAATCTAGTGTATGCAAGTGCACTCACGTAGATGCTCGTAGAGGATTGAGGAAGCAATGAAAGCGAAGCTGGGCCAGAATTTTCTTGTGAGTGCCTCTGCGCCGCAAGCGATCGTGGCTGCTGCCGGAAATCTGCACAACCGAATTGTGCTCGAGATCGGCCCGGGCCACGGCGTCATCACGGATTATCTTGTAAGAGCCGCGCGCCGGGTGGTGGCAGTGGAGTATGAGCACTCTCTCGCAACCCAACTTTCCGCAAAATATGCCGACGCCGGCGACCGGGTCGACATCATCACCAACGACATTCTGAGAGTCAATCTCACTGCCCTTGCTGAGCGCGAAGGTGGAAGCCTGGTAGTGGTCGGCAACCTGCCTTACTACATCACGTCAGACATTCTGCTGCACCTCTTTGCCCACGCCTCCTCGCTCGACACAGCCGTTCTGATGATTCAGCGGGAAGTTGCTGATCGAGTGTGCGCGCAGCCGCGTACCCGCGACTACGGTTTGCTGACAGTGACCACGCAGCTCTACGCGACTATCGAACGGATCCTCGAATTAACGCCCGGCGACTTCAGCCCTTCTCCCCAGGTCCATTCTTCGGTGATCCGCCTGCACTTCTCACCGCGATACAGACAGCTGAACATTGAACCGGCCGCTTTCCAGGTCTTCCTGCGCCAGTGTTTCGCGCAGAAGCGAAAGACCCTCAGCAACAATCTTCGTGCCGCGGCTTACCCGAAGACTGCGACGGACGCTGCGTGGAATGCGACTGGCATCAGCAGCCAGTGCCGGGCCGAGACGCTGAGCCTTGAACAATTCGCCGCGCTCTTCCTCGCGATGCGCTAGCGCGGACGGCCTGCCACCGGAGGCGGTGCAGCAACATGCGGAGGAGCCGGTGGAGGAGACGCATTCCTGATCGGCGCGGATGGAGCCATCCTCGTCGTGGCCGGAGGAGCGTATACCGAACGCGGCGGGTAGGATGGCGTGCCGACACCCGTTACACCAGGATTCACATCATGCGTGGAGCTTAGTGGGTGCTCGACCCCCAGGCTTACGTTCCTACTCAGGAAGCTCCTGCTGACAGGCACGCCGACGTGCCCCGCGCCGGCAGCCACACTCGTTCCGCCGTCCGACAGCCCGGATCCGGTCGCAGGCACGGCAGAAACCGGCATGATGGTCTTGCCATTTAGCTCTATGGCCTGGTCATGACTTGATAAGGTGGCTGACTGCCGCATCCCACGATTCGCGAGTCCCGCGGTTCCAGTCGAACCAGGGCGGCTGTGCACACCCTTTGGTGAAGAGCCAGTTCCCCGGTCGACACGGATCAGCCCCCCTCCAACTGGAGGCCGATGCTGGCTGGGAACGATGAAGCCGCCTCTTGGCCAGGCAGGCAATCGGTAATTGGGGGGCGTGTTCCACACGGTCACCAGCGGGGACCATCCGCCGCCACAGCCTCCCGGAATCCAACCCCAGCCAAACGGAAAATAGTTCCAGGCCCCGCAGTGATAGGGCAGCCAGCCCCACGAATAGCCGGAAATCCAAGTCGCGCCGTAGACCTGAAAATTCCCCCAGTATCCGTATCCAAATGGATCCCAGCCCGCGTCTACACCACTCGGCGTCCAGACGTCTCCATATCCATCCACGGGATACCAGTTGCCATTGGCATCCAGATCGTTCCAGCCTGGATCATTGGGCGCCTGCGAAAAATCGCGGACTGGCGTTTGGGTCTGCGCCTGCTGCGCGATGGTTCTGTCGCGATCGATATTCCACTGATCCCAGGAGTCCGGCTCAATCGCGTCCGCCACATTGCTGGAGGCGGGAGTTTTGCCGTCGAAGCGCACACTCTGATTAGCAACAACTTCCTGATTCGCGTCAGTGGCGCTTCCGACCACATCCAGGTGCAGCGATCCACGCATCACGGCTGCCTCTGGCAGCTTGTCCAGGCTTACCCGGAAGATCGAGTTTTCCATCGGTCGCAAAACGGGGCCGCCCAGGTCAACAGTGAACCGCTGTCCCTGCCCGACATTCAGCTCGAAATAAGCAAGCCCGCTGGCAAGTTTCAGGTCAGTGTGGCCGGTGCCCCCCGGCCGCTGTAGATGCGTCAGAACGAGCGAGCTATTTGGCGTGAGACGGGCTACACTTCCATCCGCAAACTCAACCTCGGCCTCACCATCTGCGCCAGTGACAATCATGCAGCCGTTGAACAACGGCAGGTTGACGACGGCATG
>CAZZUX010000144.1:0-7516 GCA_964657395.1 uncultured Ktedonobacteraceae bacterium | reverse complement strand
TGCGGAAGTGGTGAAATGGCAGACACACCATCTTGAGGGGGTGGCGCCGAGAGGCATGGGGGTTCAAGTCCCCCCTTCCGCACCAGAGTCGATCCAAGAAACTAGCTTATCTGCCTGTTCCTCAGAAAGATGTATCTAAATGTTCCTGACCTACTTTGTCACCACCATTCACGTCATCGTCTGCTTGTTTCTGATTGGTGTCGTGCTGTTGCAGCAGGGCAAGAGTGCTGACCTGGCCGGGGCCTTCGGCGGTCAGGGTTCGCAGACTGCGTTCGGTCCGCGTGGAGCAGCCAACCTGCTCACAAAGCTCACGACCTGGTCGGCAGTGATCTTCATGCTGACCTCTATCACCTTGTTTGTGCTGATCGGACGACATGCCGGTCCCCATTCGGTGCTTGAGGGTATGAAGCCGGCCCCGCAATCGCAGACTGCCAAGCCGGCCAAGTAACCTCGGAGCCGGTACCGGGTTGTAAGATCAGCACCCTTACTTCGTATCGGATCGTGGTGTGGGCGGCACATCGAGGCTGAAGGTGTCCTTTTCCTCTACGCGAGGCTGAGCGGCCGTGGGATCGACAACACGGTACATGGTCGCATCCACGTGAGAGCCCTTGAAGTTGAAAATAACGTAGTGGAAGTTCGGGAAAGAGGGATCACGGTAGAGGTCATCCGGACCTGACATATACACCGGATAGGGCTTTGCTCCGCCGCCGCCGCTGATGACATGGGTGATCCCTTTACGGTCGAAGCGTTCATAGTTGTGGATATGCCCGCTCACCACGATGATCCTGGCATGCATGGTAGCCGCTCGCTGCTCAAGATAGGTCCTCAACTTCACCAGGTCCGGACTCGGGATGTTGGCGATGAACTCGCTTTGTACATCGGCGATGAGCGGCACATGAATGTTGATCATTATGAAGTCAGCCTGGGCGGGTAAATGATCCAGCTGCGCCTTCAGCCACTCTGCCTGGTAGCCGGTTGGCCAGATCGGTTCGGTGGAATTCAGAGTGATGAGGTAGACGTTCCCGAGAAGAACGGAATACACGTGATAGCCGAGAAGATGCGGAAACGCCGCGAAATAATAACGGTAGCCTTCCATTGGCTGGGGTATGAGCTCGTGATTACCGACAGTCGGATACACCCTCAGGTGTTGTTGGTGCCATGAGGCAGCCTCACGATCAAAAACCTTCCAGTCAGCAGCATCGCTGCCATGAAAAGGGATGTCTCCGGTGACGACAAGCGCGTCCGGTTTTTCGCTGGCAACTTTTTGTGCAAGCCATCGCCGAACTCCCGGCCAGGTATCAGTTGTGTTGGCAGGATCTGTGAAGCGCATATCCCCGTAGACGAGGATTCGCATTGGCTGGCCCGGCCTGAGTTCTTTAACGACGAAGGACGGCACGTCGGGATTCGCCGAAGTGAGTTGTTCCGCGCTGAGGCCGTCGTTCTTGTGGAAGCTGCTGGAGGAAATCAACAGGACCAGAAATCCGAATGCCAAAAACCGACTGAAGAGCAGGTTCATTGTTCCTGGACGCGTCACAGGCTGAGGATCTGCCTGCTACCTTGCGCAGGTGGGCGGGAAGGAGGACAGAGATCGACACCGCCGCCAACAAAATGGACCAGCTCCAGCTTGTCTGCTTCGGAAAGGACTGCGACCTGCCACTGCGATCGGGGAACGATCAGACCGTTATGCTCGACCGCGACACGGTCACCCTTCAATTGAAGTTCCACGATGAGCTGCTCCAGGGTGGAACCCGACGCCAGGGCAGCAAACTCTCTGGGTTGCCCGTTGATGGTAAGACGCATACTGAAGCCTAACATTCCTGCTTCGTGCCGATGCCCAATAGGGGGAAGCACGACGGAGCAAGGAAGATCAGACGGGCCGGCGGCGGTCCTTGCCTTTGAAAAGGGATGACAGAGTGTTCTTCCGCCTCTCGATCACTGGGCACGAGACGTAAACCTGGTATTTGGCTTCCATCAGAATCAGCAACGCATAAACTTCGGGCTGGGTGGGATCGAGGGTACTGATCTTTCCATTTGGCAGCTCGCGGGAGTCGGCGAGGTACTCGATGGAGTGGGTTATGATCTGCGTTGCGTCGCAGGCATCACTAGTGAGCCGGCGGGGACGGCGATCTACCATGACCGGTATCTGGCGGTGAAAGACGATGCGGCTTCCCGAAAGAGGCTTCTCGTCCAGCACTGCTCCTCGGAGAGGGTCTGACGGTGAGTGGTCGTACATAGTGGAATCATCGTGCAGAAGAGTGAAATGCTTTAGGTCCTGGTGTGACACCATCGTCATCATGGCGTCCGCTTCGTTTCCGCCATGCGACACTTCGGGAGCCTGGATTTTGAAAACTCCTGAAAATGCTGACCTTGTTTGATGATCCGTCCCGATCTGCACCTTGACTGTCGGGACGCATGAACTCTAGAGTTAAGGTGTACCGGGGAAACAGAACACTTGATGCCGACTCCCGCCTATTTCTGGAATTACCTTCCCCTCCTGATGCAGATCATTGTTGCGATCGGTATGGGCTGCAGCATGGTCCTGATGTCCTGGAGGATCGGCAAGCACAAGAAGTCTCGTGCGAAGCTTGAATCCTATGAATGCGGCATTGTTGCCGAGGGAGATGCGCGCGGACGATTCTCTGTGCGCTTTTACATGGTGGCGATGCTGTTCATCCTGTTCGACGTCGAAGCAGTCTTCATGCTTCCATGGGCAGTGATCTACCGGCAGCTGCCAAGCCTGGTTGGCGGATCGAAGATGTTCGGCTTCTGGGAGATGCTGATCTATCTTGGCTTCGTGTTCGTCGGATTGTTCTACGTTGTCAAAAAGGGAGTACTCGACTGGTCCGACGATAGAGGAGACCTGTAGATGGCAGATGCTGGTGCAGCCCTGCTGACGGGTGTGGAAGCTGTTGCGGAAGGCTTACCTACGAACGCCGCTATTCTCTCGCTTCGGTCTTCCCTTCCTCAGGCGCTTCTGGACGCCCGCTTTGATCGCGGCGAGCTTACATTAACCATCGATCGCGACCTCATTCGGGAGGCTGCTGCAGTTGTGCGGGATGCGGGCTATAACTTCCTCGAAGACGTGACCTGCGTGGATTGGTCGCCTGCTGAGCCACGCTTCCAGGTGACCTATCACGTCCTGTCGCACTCGCTGAGACAGCGGGTCCGCCTGATCGCCATGGTCGACAGTGTCGAATCAGAGATCGCAAGCATTGTGACCGTCTGGCCCTCGGCGAACTTTTATGAACGAGAAGTATTTGACCTGTTTGGTGTCCGGTTTGGCGGACATCCCAATCTTCGCCGCATCATGATGCCGGATGAATGGGACGGCTTTCCACTCCGGAAAGATTATCCGGTTGAGGGTTATCGTTAGCTCGTTTCCCCTGGGCATGTTGCCGGCGGTTGCATTCTCAACCCGATGACGCAGCCTCCTGGCCGGTCATCCTTAGAAGAAGAGAACTGGAGAATTAGCCGTGCCTTTACACAACATGCCGGATGCCGTTAACTTCCAGATCGCCCCACTGCTGGAACCGCGGAAGGAAGAAGGCGCGAACGATAGAACGATGGTCCTGAATATGGGACCGCAGCACCCTTCTACGCATGGTGTGCTTCGCCTGGTACTCGAAATTGATGGCGAGACGGTTCTGAAGATTGTTCCGGACATCGGATTTTTGCACACAGGAATTGAGAAGACCTGCGAGGCGAAGTTCTACCAGCAGGTTGTGCCAATGACTGATCGGATCGACTATCTGAGCCCGATGTCGAACAATCTCTGCTACTGCCTTGCAGTAGAGAAGTTGTTGCAGCTGGAGATCCCGGAGAGGGCTCAGTACCTGCGGGTCCTGTTGAACGAGCTGACCAGGCTGCAGTCACACCTGGTATGGCTGGGCACGCACGCTATGGATATTGGTGCGTTGACCGTTTTTCTCTACTGCTTCCGTGAGCGGGAAGAGCTTTTGAAGATCTTCGAGCATGTCTCCGGACAGCGCATGATGACTTCCTACTTCAGGATCGGCGGAGTTTCTCTCGAACCGCCAATCGACTTCTATGAGCGGGTTCAGAACCTGCTGAAAACCATGCCTGCCCGCATTGACCAGTACCAGAACCTGTTGAGCGGCAATCCTATCTGGATCAGCCGCACCCAAGGAGTCGGCAGGCTGTCTGCAGCAGACGCGATCGCACTGGGAGTCACCGGGCCTCCGCTGAGGGCCAGCGGCGTGGACTGGGATCTGCGACGGGACATGCCCTACTCAGGGTATGAAAAGTTCCAGTTCAAGGTTCCTGTTTCGCAGGATGGCGACGTCTGGGCACGCTACGTTCTTCGCATGGAAGAGATGCGCGAGTCGGTCAAGATCTGCCAGCAGGCACTGGATGGCATGCCGGAGGGGCCAATCAAGGCTGACTCACCAAAGGTCGTTCTGCCTGACCGGGAGAAGATGAAGACGCAGATGGAATCCCTCATCTATCACTTTAAGATTGTGACGGAAGGGTTCCAGGTACCTGCCGGCCAGGTCTTCCAGGCAATCGAATCCCCGCGCGGCGAGATGGGGTACTTTGTCGTGAGCGACGGCACGGCCAAGCCCTATCGCGTGCACATGCGTAATCCATCGTTCGCTACCCTGCAGGCACTTGAGGCCATGTGCGTCGGAAAGATGCTTGCAGACGTGGTCGCGGTGATCGGCTCGATCGATATCGTGCTGGGAGAGATTGACCGATGATGCTTCCAATTCTTGATCCCGTGGCTGGCGGCTCGCCGGGCGAGCGCTCCGAAGCAGACGATCTGGTTCTCGCAGAGCTGTGGATTTCGTTCGTATCGTTGCTCCGTTCTCATCTGGGTGCTTTGCAGACGACAGGCAAGCTGGTCCAGGCAACGTTCGTGGCGCTGTCGCCGCAGGAGATTGAGATTGTCGACCTCGCGAGAACCCTGCATATCACCCTGCAGGCGTCTTCAGGAGATGGTGAATGGAGTCTCAGGCGCATGGGTGAAATGATCGCAGCCGGCAACTGGCTTCTGCGATCCGATGCCACAGCCACGATCGATCACGGTCGACCTGTAGATATGGAGCTGGCTGTTGAAGCATTTGCTGAAAAGCTCTGGACCCGCGCGCCATTCACGACGCCTTTGCCGAGCGACGAGGAGACTGCAGAATGAACACGGAAGTGAAAACGATCTTCTCGCCGGAACTTGCCGCGCGCTTTGACAAGCTGGTGAACCTCTATCCTGTGCGGAGATCGGCTCTGATCCCCATGCTCCTGTATGCGCAGGATGAGATTGGAGCAGTCAATGATGCCGTCATTGGAGAGATCGCCCAGCGGATCGGCATCTCGGAGCTGGAAGTAAGAAACGTCATCAGTTACTATTCGTTGCTGCACACCAAACCGCACGGCAAGTTCCACGTGCAGGTATGCACCAATATCTCGTGCATGCTGCGTGGCGGATACGAAATGCTGGATCATTGCAAGGAACGTCTTGGCATCGACAACAAGGAGACCACTGCTGACGGCTTGTTCTCGCTTGAAGAAGTGGAGTGCATTGGAGCCTGCTGCTGGGCGCCTGCCGTGCAGGTGAACTACGCGTTCTATGACAACCTGACTCCTGAGAAGATGGATGCTGTGCTCAAGAGCTATAGAGATGGCAAACCTATGGCGAATGCTCCTGCTGGCTCCGCTGTTGAGAAGGGTGGTACAAGCTAATGCCCGAACTGGTATCACATCCCGACGAAGTAAAGCTGCTGTCCCGTCGTTTCGGGATGGGCGCTGCCGATATCGATCGCTACATGGAACTGGGTGGCTACCAGTCGCTGAAGAAAGCCATAGAGAATGGCCCGGAGTGGGTCATCAATGAGATGAAGGCTTCCGGTCTGCGTGGTCGCGGCGGCGCTGGATTCCCCACCGGCATGAAGTGGTCGTTCGTTCCCAAGCAAAGCGACCGGCCGAAGTATGTACTGGTCAATGGAGATGAGAGCGAACCTGGCACGTGCAAAGATCATATGATTTTCTTGCATGATCCACATGCCGTCATCGAGGGTACGATCATCGCGGGGCTGGCAATCGGATCGAAAATGGGCTTCATCTATCTGCGGGGCGAGTACCGCTACCTCATCCAGATCATGGAGAAGTCGATCGAGCAATGTTATGCCAAGGGCATTCTTGGCAAGAACATCATGGGCCTGGGCTTTGACTACGATTGCCTTTCGCATACCGGTGCAGGCGCTTACGAAGTGGGTGAAGAGTCAGCATTGATGGAGTCGCTCGAAGGTAAGCGAGGGATACCGCGGATCAAGCCTCCCTTTCCTGCCGTGGTTGGTCTGTATGGCGGTCCGACCGTGATCAACAATGCTGAGACGATCGCGTCGGTTCCTCATATCCTGGCGATGGGTGGGGCCGAATACGCAAAGATCGGCACGGAGCGCAACGGCGGTACCAGGCTGTTCGGCATCAGCGGGCATGTGAACAAGCCCGGTGTGTATGAACTGCCGATGGGTTACAACCTCAAGAAGATGATTTATGAGGTTGCCGGCGGCATCCGCGGGGGTAAGAAGTTGAAAGCGGTGGTCCCCGGCGGCTCGTCCTGCCCGGTGCTCAAGGCGGATGAGATCGATGTCGGGATGGACTTTGACCAAATGGGCAAGGCGGGCACGATGCTCGGTTCAGCCGGCGTTGTGGTCATCGACGAGACTGTCTGCATGGTGGAGTTTGCGCTGCGAACCATAAAGTTCTACCAGCATGAAAGTTGCGGCTGGTGCATTCCATGCCGCGAGGGTACTGACTGGCTGAAGAAGACACTGACGCGGTTCCATGCCGGGGCGGGAGTTGCTAAGGATATCGATAACATCAAGTATCTCGCCGAGAACATGCTGGGTAGAACATTCTGCCCGCTCGGTGATGCTGCTGCCATGCCGACGATCGGATTTGTTAAGAAGTTTCGTGATGAATTTGAGGCGCACCTGGATGGCAGGCCTTGCCCGTATGCGCATGCGAAGGACCGTTCAGGTGAGCTCGTCACGGCCTGATGGACATCTGCTCTTAACCGGGTTGGCCCAGGTTGTTCCGGTGGGCACAGAGGAATAGGTTTCATGGCTGACGTAAGTTTCACAGTTGATGGTAAGAAGTTAACCGCGCCGGCAGGCACCTTGTTGATCGAAGCCTGCAGGACGGCGGGCATTGAAATACCCGCATTTTGTTACTATCCCGGGCTGTCTCTGCAGGCTGCCTGCCGTATGTGCGTAGTGCGCATTGAGAAGATGCCCAAGCTGCAGACAGCCTGTACGACTCCAGTAGCGGAAGGCATGATCGTCGCGACCGAGACACCGGAGATTGCGCAGGCCCGCAAGTCGACAATTGAATTGCTGCTAGGGAACCATCCGCTGGACTGCCCGGTATGCGATGCGGGCGGCGAATGCGAACTGCAGGACATGACGTTCAAGTATGGCGCGGCTGAATCGAACTACACCGAGATCAAGCAGCATCGTGAAGAACAGCAGTGGTCGCCCGTAGTCTTCTTTGATCGGTCACG
>CAZZUX010000143.1:1508-7798 GCA_964657395.1 uncultured Ktedonobacteraceae bacterium | reverse complement strand
TCCAGCGCATTCTCCAGCATCCCGCCACGATGATCGGCTCCGATGGCCTGCCGCACGATCCTCGTCCGCACCCGCGCCTGTGGGGCACGTTCCCCCGCGTGCTTGGACGGTACAGTCGCGATTACAAATTGTTTCCGCTTGCCACAGCCATCCACAAAATGACCGGTCTGCCTGCCCAACGCTTCGGCCTGCATGAACGCGGCATCATCCGGACCGGCTTCCACGCGGACCTGGTTCTCTTCGATCCCGCCACGATTCGCGACACCGCCACCTACACCAACCCCATCCAGCCCTCGACCGGCATCGCCGCCTTGTGGGTCAACGGCATCCTCTCGTACCACGCAGGCCAGCTCACCGGAGAACGCGCCGGACGCTTTCTGCCTCGACACCAAAAATGATCGACCACCACGGCATCTTTCTCCTCTCGGCCGCCCTCGTCGCGATCCTTGCCCTGGTTGCGATGATCGCCGTCCTCAAACTCAATCCCTTCGTGTCGCTCCTGCTCTCGTCCATCGGCCTCGCCCTCGCCACCGGCATGCCCGCGCGCACCATCGTCTCCTCCTTCGAGCAGGGAGTAGGCAGCACCCTCGGTCACATCGTCATCGTCGTAGCGCTCGGCACCATGCTTGGCAAAATGATGGCGGAATCCGGCGGTGCCGAACAGATCGCCCGCACCCTCATCCGCATCTTCGGAGAACGCCGCATCCCCTGGGCCATGGTCGCCATCGGCCTCATCGTCGGACTGCCCGTCTTCTTTGAAGTCGCCTTCGTCCTGCTCATCCCTATCGTTTTCACCATCTGCCGCCGCACCGGCAAGTCTCTCATCCTCGTCGGCCTGCCCATGGTCGCCGGCATCTCCGTCGTGCACGGCCTCGTGCCTCCGCATCCCGCCGCGCTCATGGCCGTCACCCTCTTCCATGCCGATATTGGCCGCACCGTGCTCTACTCGCTCATCGTCGGCATACCCTCGGCCATCATCGCCGGTCCCCTTTACGCATACTGGATCGCTCCGCGCATCTCCCTGTCTTCCCTGGACGAAAATCCCATCGCAAGCACCTTCGTCGATCGCGATCTATCCGACAACGCCGCCCCACTCCCCAGCTTCGCGCTCACCCTCGCCAACATTCTGCTGCCCGTCGCACTGATGCTCATCGGAAGCTGGGCCAACCTGCTCGCCGCACCCAACACTCGCTGGAACGCCGCTCTCCACCTCATCGGCAATGCCGACATGGCACTGTTGATCGGAGCTCTCTTCAGCTTCATCACACTGGGATTAATGCGGGGCATGAGCCGCGAAACCATCCTGCGATTCACCAACGAATGCCTCGCACCCACCGCCGCCATCACGCTGCTCATTGGCGGCGGAGGCGGCTTCGGCCGCATTCTTCAGGACAGCGGCGTCTCGCAGGCCATCGTGGGCATGGCCCTTGCCGCACACGTGTCTTTGCTTCTTTTAGCCTGGCTCACGGCCGCGTTGATCCGCCTGGCCACCGGATCATCCACCGTAGCCATGACGACCGCGGCCGGCATCCTCGGCCCCATCGCCGCCCACGCCACAGGAGTGCACCCCGAACTACTTGCCATCTCCGCTGGCGCCGGATCGCTCATCTTTTCTCACGTCAACGACGGCGGCTTCTGGCTGGTCAAGGAGTACTTCCACCTAAGCGTCCTCGACACGCTAAAAACCTGGTCCGTCTGCGAATCCATCATCTCCATCGTGGCCCTACTGTTGACCCTGGGCCTCGCTGCTGCACTCTAGCCCTACTTCACCTAAAATGTTGCAGAAGCAAGCTGTTGGGGCCGGAGGATAGATGCCAAACGCGGGCCGATCGCTGGAACTCTTTTATATCGATGGAATTCCAGACGGACTATTAACCGCTGAAATCTTCAATTGGACCGGCCATGTCCTGATGGCCCCGCGCACGCGCCTGATCGAAGCGTTGAAGCGCAAAGAAGCCACCTATACAGGCGTCTATATTCTGATCGGCGAAAGCGATACCAATCTTCCGAAGGTGTACATCGGCGAAAGCGAAGACGTCGCTGAAAGGATAAGGAACCACGACGCGAAAAAGGACTGGTGGACCCAGGCAGTTCTGATCACAAGCGCTGCGAATCAGTTGAACAAAGCTCACGTCAAATATCTGGAATCGCGACTAGTAGAAGAAGCAAAGCGCGCCGGAAGAATGAATCTCGAGAACGCAAACACGCCACCACGTCCCGGCCTGTCCGAAGCAGCACAAGCAAACATGGAACAGTTTGTTGACTATGTCTTATCGATCTTGCCTGCTCTCCGAGTTGACTCCTTCTTAGTCAAGACAAGGAGCACCCCACAGATCGCCCATTCCATCAAACATGCAGATCCAGTTTTCGTGCTCAGGTCGGGCACAGCCAAGGCCGCCACTCAAGCCACAGCGGTTCTTCGAGATGGCGAGTTCATCGTGCAGCCCGGCTCATTCGGTCCCGCAGAGTGGGTAGGCGTCAAGAGCAGCTACCGTAAGCTGTTCGACGAAATAGTTAAAAGCGGAGCCTATGTGCAGGAAGGCGAGCGGCGAATCTTTAAAGATGCCTACGCCTTTTCTAGTACCAGTGCGGCTGGCGCGATTCTTAAAGGTCAATCCGTCAACGGACCAACGTCATGGCGCCTTAAATCAGATCCGAACATCACCTACAAACAGTGGGAAGCAGACCAGTTGAACTCAGCTTGACCTTGATGGCGCCGTTCCACTAACGAGGCCGTCATCCGCGGCTTCGCGACTGGATGTACAGGCGTCTAACGACGCGCTCTCGATAGACCCGATCCAGTGTGCCAGCGCACCCTCACAGATCGTCGGATCTCCCAGAACATACGGCCGCGGTTCTTCTCGATAGCGATCTCATTCGGAATCCTCCGCAGACGCGAAAGACCCAGCCGAAGCCGGGTCTTTCGCAGATTTCAGAATTTATGGTGCCGAAGAAGGGACTCGAACCCCCACACCCTTGCGAGTACGTGGACCTGAACCACGCGCGTCTGCCAATTCCGCCACTACGGCACTTAAAACAACACCGAATCTCTCAACCCGGCAAGCTCAAGTCTGTCAAAGCAGCCGAGCCTTGTCAACTCCCGCCACCCCTACCTGAAACCTCACGGCATCCATGCGTTTCTGCCCCGCCGCCCATCCTCCACAGGATCTGTCAGTAGATGTACCATCGCACTGTTCTTCTTCGGCTGTACTGCATCCAACTGACTTCTACAGTCTTTAGCGATATCCGTTTAGCTGATCATCCACGAGGTTCCGGCATGGCCGAATACGAGAGAGCAAAGATCACCGAACCGACAAGCCCCACGTTAGGGGAAAACGCCAAGATTCGCAGTACCCTGCACGATATGAACAACGCACTGGAGATCATCATCCAGGCGACCTACCTCATCGGTACCCTCGACATCGGCCCGGACGGCAAGGAATGGCTAAAGTTACTCGAGCAGGGCGTTGACCAGGTCACCAGGCTCAATCTCAACCTGCGCGGCCTCATCCACAAACAGGAAGACTAGCCGCACAGCCTCTTCCAAAAAGAAAGGCTCCCTGTGGGGAGCCTTTCTTACGTCATAGCTCGGTTCTAGACCAGGTGCGCATCCAGGGTAATCTCCGTATTGCCCTGGAAGAGGCGCGAAATCGGGCAGCCCTTCTTGGCATTGTCTGCGGCCTGGTCGAATGCTGCTTTCTCCGCGCCCGGTACCTTTGCCTTCGTTGTCAACTTGATCTTGGTGATCGTCGGTTTGCCGTCCACTACCTCAAATGTCACGGCGGCCGAGGTCTCCAGCGACTCCGGCTTTAACTCAGCCTTACCCAATTCGCTGCTCAGGGCCATCGTGAAGCAGCCGGCATGGGCCGCTGCAATCAACTCTTCGGGGTTGGTCCCGACACCGCTTTCAAACCGCGTTCCAAACGAATACTGCGCTTCCTTCAGCACGCCGCTGTCTGTCGAAATCGTCCCTTTTCCATCTTTCAATCCGCCATGCCATACGGCATTTGCCTTACGATCCATGTAATTCTCCTTTTCGAACTCCCGGCGTAATCCAACCGGCAATCACGCACATTGCCCGATATCGTTTCATCACCGGCAAGCCTTGCTGCCAGAGTTCACTCTATTCGATGCCCAACTCAGCCGTCGAACATCAAAACTCGAACAAACACTCGCCAACAACCACAATGGCGTGGCAGCATTCTCATCGAGAGATGTACGAAAACGAACACAGTCGCGGCATGCATCGCGATTGCTTCTCAAACCCGAACGCATCACCCGATCTGCTCCGGAGACCCCAAGTGGCACAAGATATTCAAACCAACGCATCTTTCTGGCAGGGCCTAACTGCCGGCTTTCTGGCTGGCATGGCCGTAGCCGCCGCCCTCCGCTACACCAAGTTCGAGAAGTTCCTCACAAATCTCTCGACCGTCGAAGGCAAAGTGGATGGCAAGCTGGCTACCCTGGAAGAACGTCTCAATCCATCCCCGGCGGCCTTTGTCTCGAAACGCGATCAACCCGAAAGCTCGGGAGATCCCCGCAATCTTGCCTCCGCGCGCACCGGTACCGCAGCCGAGTTTACCCGTCGCGGTGGAGCACCCCACGGACTTGAAGAACCCGAGTTCCTCGAGTCCCCCGGCCGCCAGGGCGAGCACGTTGACCAGTCCAAACCGCTTCGGGCCTACTCCCGCTCCCTCGATTTAGGCAGCGCCGGTTAGCCTCAACCGTTTTCCGACCGGGCCAGGGGCAGCGCCACATTTCGCGGCTGCTCCGTCTGGCCGACATGGAGACTCAGCCTGCCCTTCAGCAGGTAATAGCCTTCCTTGTCGCGCGTCGGCGCAGGACCACGCACGACCGTGCCGTCAAAGCTGTACCATTCCCCATGCACCGGCTTGGTCGTGAAAGACAAGGTGTGCGCATTCAGCTGGGTCTGGTCGAAGAAGTACGTCAGCGGCACTTCCTTGTCCTTGTCATTCCTGCCAAGCCTGGAAATATACCCGGTCAGGCCATTGTTATCGAGGATGATCTCGATGACATCTCCCGGCCTTCCCAGCTGGTATTCTCCGGACGCCTCGCTTGGCAGCTTCGTCGGTACCTGGGGATTGCTGTAGCTGCGCAGCGTGTCGTCCTTCGTGTCACTTCGCTTGTGCAAAGCCGGGGACGCTGGATCCGTCTGCTGTCCATCCAGTTGCATCACCGATACCGGCACAAACAAGCCAAGCATCGCGCTCAGAACAACCGCCACGCGGAGACCGCCGGGCTTCTTCCCAGGGCCCCGGAGTTCAAAACGATGTAAGTGCATCCGCATTGCTGTGTATCCAGATAGGAGACGGCTTTTCAGGTTTTTGCCGCCTGCTGAATTGACGTACGCCGGATTCTAGAGCAATCCAGCGCTCACCACCGAGCTTTTCCGGTTCACACACACCCTGGCGCAAACCATCGCCCGTTACTCGGCCCGTCCGAGGACGTTACTCGGGCTTTCGGATTTGGATCTACTCGGCCTCGCGCTTCTTGCGCGCCTTCTCAAACTCGTCCCCGCCCTGCCACTCCACAGGACTCGCCGCCGCCGAAGCCTGCCAACCCAGCACAAACCCGAACTGCGCCATCCGCGCATTCCCACGGAAATCCATCTCCGGCTTGTACTCGTCGCTTACCTGGTGATAGCGGTGAGCGGTATAGTCCTCGAACTGCTGCTTGCCCCAACCCTCTTCATGGCCCTGGAACAGCGTCCCCTCACCAATCGAAAACGCTGGAATCCCTACCCGCGCCAGTGAAAAATGATCCGACCGGTAGTAGTGCCCGGCATTCGGCTGCTGATCCGGCTGCAACACCAAGTCGAACGCCTTCGCCGTCTGCTCCACCGTCGGATAGAACGTCGTCCGCTCCGCCCCGGATACTTCTGCCGACGTCGGCACACCCACTGGCAGCAGCATATCGAAGTTCAGGTCCAGCGAGATATTCTTCGCCGGCACCGGCGGATG
Organism: uncultured Ktedonobacteraceae bacterium; assembly: GCA_964657395.1. Lineage (GTDB taxonomy): Bacteria > Acidobacteriota > Terriglobia > Terriglobales > Acidobacteriaceae. Next base: position 1,817 of record CAZZUX010000143.1, on the reverse strand, counting down.
CATCCCCAGGTATTCCGATCCCAGCAGCCCCTGTTCCTCTGCCGTTACTGCCGAGAAGTACACATTGTGCTGCGGCGCCGCGCCGTTCTTCGCCGACATCGCATACGCCTTCGCCATTGCCAGCAGGATCCCGCAGCCCGTGCCATTATCCGCCGCGCCGTTGTAGATGTTGTCACCACTCTTCACATTCGGATCAACACCGAGATGGTCGTAGTGCGCCGTATACAACACCGCATCGGCCTTCTCCTGCGAGCTGCCATCGACCACGCCAACCACGTTGCTCGAGTTGAAGTCGCGCCGCTGGCTGAC
>CAZZUX010000143.1:0-1408 GCA_964657395.1 uncultured Ktedonobacteraceae bacterium | reverse complement strand
TGAATAATCAGCACGCCAATCGCACCCTTGCGCACTGCCTCTTCGTACTTGTAGGTCCAGCGGCCGTAATAGGTCAGCGCCTTGCCCTTGAAGAAATTCGGATCATCGGATGCCGGCTCATTCACCACAACCAGCAGCACCTTGCCCTTCACATCCACGCCCTTGAAGTCGTCCCACTGGTACTCGGGCGCTTCAATCCCGTGACCCACAAACACGATCGGCGCGTCAATCGTCGCCGTCGCTGTGCCAGTCTGGTTATTAGTCACAAAGTCATCCGCATACTTCAGTTCGATCGGGTTCCCGCTCTTCGGGACCAGCGAAACCTGGGTCTGGTCGGCCACTGTGTGCACGGCATAGAACGGCACTCTCTGGAAGAACGTCCCGCCATCCCCCGCGGGCTTCACGCCATAGGCCGCAAACTGGTCGGCAATGTACTTCGCCGCCGCATCGCCTCCAGCCGTCCCCGGATAGCGCCCCTGGTACTTGTCATCCGCCAGCTCTTTCACCGACGCGCGAATCTGTTCCGGATCGATACTCTGCGCTGCCTGCAACGCTGCCTGCGGCACTCCCGGGATCGGCGGCACCGTCGTATTCGCAGCCTGGTTATTGTCCGAAGGCCCACTCACCGGCTTGCTGTGATTGCAGCCTACCGTCAACATCCCGGCTAACACTGTGAACGAAGCAGTAGAAACGAGCGCAGCAACGCGGAACGACTGGGGGTTAAAAGCAAATTTCATCGATGAATGTCCTGTGAATGCAGCGTAACACTCTTCAAACTGCCGAGGGGATATGACAAAAAGAACCGGCGGAGTGAGACATTCCCTGCACATGCCACAAAAGAACACTGCTTGGCCTCACTATCCTTCCTGCCGGGTCGATAAGAGCATAGGGACTCGAAGCCCAGTATGGCAGTCTGGACATCAATCGCGGAGCCGCGAGCGAGATCACGACCTATGACTATGACGGCTACATCAGCGGCGAGCGTCTCCTGCTCAAACGGCCGGCGAACCTCTTCTTTGACGACGCCAGCGTCACCTAGCCTACAGCGGTGACCTGTATACGCCCAACTTCTTCGCCCGCGGCGAGCGACTGGCGCACTCCAACTATCACCAGTTCCTGTTGCGCAAGACCTTTGCCGGGCGCGTCGATTCGTCCTTCGACTACACCTGGCAGAGCGGCAGCCAGACTGTCCGCGAAGCAGCCAATCTCAAGCTTTCGGAAACTCGTCTCCTCGACAGCGTTCGCGCGGAAGCCTACCAGCGACTCAACACGACAGATTTCCCGAACCTGCCGTTCGCCCTTCCAGTCACCCCGGGTCAAGGCTTTCGAGGCGACCGGGTACTACACCAACTCGTTCGGCCATGTCGGCAACTCTGATCAGATCATCTGGAACAAAGAAGCCTACAAA
>CAZZUX010000142.1:0-7868 GCA_964657395.1 uncultured Ktedonobacteraceae bacterium | reverse complement strand
CGAAATGTTCCAACCAGGCGTCATCTGTGGCAGACATTTGCGCAGAAGCTGCCGGAATGCAGCAGGCAAAGATCAGGTAGGCAAAGCAACTCAGCCACAAAGCACGCGCCGCAAACAGGCAGGCACGATAACGGATGAACAGCATTCTCCACAGCCGACTTTCCATCTTGAAACCACCCACGACCAACTTGCCTTTCTTCCCACGCGCCCATCCAGCCTGCCCACTGGGGAGGAGCCACAAAACCCGAAGAATCCCCACCTGGGAGCGCCTCCAAGGTTAGTAGCTAAGAATCTGCGTAAGTGTCACTTTAGGGTTGGCAAGAATAAACAGGGTGAGGAAAGAATAAACTCCCTCAATATTCATAGTTGCTACCAAGCCGATGAACCGTTGTAGATATAACTCCGACTGATGATGAATGCCCGCCATCCGTGACTGTCATCTTGAGTCGTGCGTTGAATCGTGCGCGACCAACCTTTTTCGTCCAGACGTTCCCATCAACTAAGACCGCGCAGCCGTCACAATCCCTGACTTGCCAACGGGGCACGTAACCGTGATGGAAATGAATGGAACTGCGTCACATGCGAGACCGCGGACGCCGTCATACCGCCATGTCATACCCCGCTTAGTATTCCCCAATCTGCGTCCCCATGCAGACACTGCGGCACACCGCCCTCCGCCTTCGGAAAGCAGAGGCCAATCGAAGCCAGCCACAAACCCGAATCTGTCAGCGGCACATGCAACCTTGCGGAAGCCCATGTGACTGCTTCGAATGCTCCCGCGCGTTCGCCTGCACCGGACCTGTGCAAACAGCGGCCTGGGCTCTTGCTCACCTCTGAGCGGGCTCAGAGGGGGTGCTGCAAACAGTGCGAAGGTGACCATGGTGGATACGGAATGCCGGGCAGACCGAAGAAGTATTTTGCTGCGTGTGGAAACGGCCGAAGACGAGCGGCTTGCCTGGCTGGAAGCGCACGCCAGTGAACAGAAGCTCGGCATCGAGGGTCACCAGGATGCGTTCCACGAATCGAATTTGCCCATGCGGCCCATGTTGCTGGCGCATTACCTGGCCCCGAAGTAGTCGAGTCCTGATTCGGCGCATTTCGACCACCGGCCGCACGTAGTGGTCAGGGACTTCCATCTCGCAACGGTCATAGAGCACCCCGCGGTCCTCCAGGAACGCTCATACTCGACGCGCCCCGGGCGATCTCCAGCTCAGCTGCCACGATGCCCCACCGAACGGCGTCGAGATACCCGACAAGCGATTTGCGATCTTGGAGAACTTCATCGGGCGTCCCGTCCCAACGTCCAACTCCGCAACGCCAGCGACCCGGCAACAATGCAGGCGAACACGACAATGCCCCCGCCACCTGCACGGAGAACTGCTCTGGTCGCGTCGAGCCTCCCGAGAGGACGAAGAAGATTTCAGAGTGGATGAGGTATAGCACCACGGCAACAGCGGAGTACGACCACCATGCCCCTCCTCGCCAGATCCCTCGCGCGATGGCTGTGGTGAACAGATAGCCGGTGGTGAACGAGAACAGAACGAGTCCTGTAGAGTAGTACGCCAACAAGCTCCTGCCGACCGCATGCTGGTCATGCCCGAACAAGGCGATGAGTGCCAGCCCAAGGAGTAAGACTTCTGCCGATGTCTCGCCTAGCCACACCGCGAGTCTCTTTAGGATTAGAATCCGCCCTGCTTCTTTCCGTTGGCGTCGCAGCCATTCGTTTATCTGATGTGTTTGACGAGCGCATTTCCGATAGCTTCGCGATCACCTTGCTTAGAGAAGTCGATGTTTCTCCCAAGGTCCTTACGCACGCCCCAGAACGCCGGCATATGCTTTGTCAGTAGAGAACCGCGTCGAGGCGAACTGTCCCACGGCGCCCGGATTAAGGGCACCATTGATCTCTGAGATCGTCTGGTGATACGCGTCAGGATTCGACTGCTTTAGTCCGTCTAATTGACCCTGCACCATCGTCTGCTCATTATGGACAAGCTGCCCATCTAGCCCAGAGCCGCTCAAATTCCCTGATGCTATGAGATGTGCTTCACCCTCGTTGAAGCCTTGCAGCTTCTGGCCCACACCCTCTAAGAACGAAGATGTTTGCGTAGAGATTCCACCGACCATGCTTGAGCCCGGAGCATCAACATCAGCAAGCGCCTGCAAGACTGCATTCGCCGCTGCGAAGAAGCGAGTTTGCGACTGGATATTTGGGTTCGCATCGATCATCCCGTACTCGGTTGCCCTCGTGCAGAAACCGCTACCGGTGTTCCCTAGAATGCCTGAGCATGCGTGGCCATCGGTGTCTACATTGCTGAGCGGATTGTTCAGCGTGTAGCTGTAAAGATTCAGCGACTGAGGGTTGTCCAATTTCGAGTACGAAACCGGCTCAATCTTCGCGCTCCAGTCTGGCGACATAAAGCGGCCGACTGTACTGCTCAGGTATCTAGCGCCAAAATAGTCCAGCCCTGATTCCGCGTCTCTTTCTTTGCCGGTGAAGTGATGCTCAGTTGAATATTGATTGGAATTGCTGCAGTTTAGGCCATCCCCAAAAGGCAGGCTGGCACAGGTTTGTTCGATCACCCCGGCATGGTCCGTTTGGACGCGACGGCTGCCAAGGGATCATTGATATAGAAGTGCAGACCGTCATAACGTAGGTAGCGATCAGCTTGCCCGCGGCGAACACGTTGGTATGTTGCAAGGCCAATGTAATGTTCGCGTTCACCCCCCTATCGGTGACCTGCTCGCCCGCCTGGCCAAGGACATGATCATTGGTTGTCTGGTACCCGTTGATGGTAGGGTCACAGCTCCAGGCGCTCATGCTGCCTTTCGAAACACTGGTCCCTCCGGCATCGTAGATGTAGCCAGTCATCGTCGTTAAACCCGCAGCGCCGGCATTTGAGACAGCGCAGATGCGGCCGTCTGCGTCGTATAGGTACTGGTTCACGCCATCGTTGACGACATTGCCAGCAGGGGCGATCGCCGATCGCAGGCTGACCATGGAGTCGCACGCGATGGGCAGGCGCATTGCTATCTGCGTCTATATGTTGGACACGTGCCGTCTCAATCCACTTTCTGCCCAAACTCATAACTTAGTTGTAACTGCAGCGGTGCAACGCAATTAACCGATAAATCGCCATTATCTCCCTGGTAAACAAGGTCTTGGGTAGCGATAACTGTAGACAGCAATGGCTGTGTAGCAAGATTAAATCGGTACGTAGTGATTGTCGTCCCTTTCCCGCGCGACGCCTCCATTGTCAGACCATCGGAGAACAAGCGGTCCTGACTGCCATGTCATACCCTGGAAGTCAACACTTGGTTCGCGCGTACACATAGCGTGGAGGACTATACCTCAGCAGCACACATAACCTCTCTGAAGCGCCCGGCATTTGTGCCAATCTGTCCCCGTATCTCCTTCGCGGTCAGCGTCTGCGGATGCCGGCATACTCCTGGACGGCGCCGCCTGTGCACTAAGTCTCAAGTCCATTCGCACTTTGCAGCCGCCTTGCCTCGTTCAATGCGAGTGCATCCGCCGTACTTCATCGAAGAACAAGTAGCTGCCACTGTTATGCAATACCCACTAATAGTCTGCACTTGACCTTCCCACGTACACATACATGCCCATTTCCGTTTGCCTTCCGAGCGGCTAATACGCCGTCAGGCTTACTCAGCGAGTCACACAAGAACGATCAGTAGAAACCCAGCCACATAACGCGTCACCAAATCCTCAGGCCAGCACCTCATAACCTCGCGGACCAGGCATAGCCAAAGCTTGGTCCAAAACATCCGGCTTTACACCCGTATACGCAATCAACCGATCTGCTTGTCCGCATACTGCAGTGGCGGATATAGCCGCATCAAAACCAATGCAACTGCTTCAATCGGTCTGCGCCACCTCCGTGACCAGCAGCATCTGCAAATGCCGGCACCACACTTCTCAACCGCGTTGATTGTGCAGCAATACTCAGATCCGCGCTTTTGCCATGCCTTCGCCTCGTTCGAAGCGATGCCTTCTCCGATTTGCTTCGAAGAACCGGCCATAACTGCCATGTCATATCCCACGTAGCTCTCATCACTAGGCGTCTTCATGTACAGATGCCGGGGCTGACTACGATCCGGGTTGAAACTGGCGCACACGCCTTTAGACTCATCCAGCGAATGACGAACCATTTATCGACCAGCGAAATCCCGCCCTGCTACTCGATCAGTCCCTCAGCAGCTGACAACCCCGCATACCAGTCATACCCAAGCTGGGTCCAGAAATCATCCGGCTGCACACCCGTATACGCAATCCGCCGATCCGCCTGATCTGCTTGTATCCATACTCCAGCGACAGATGTAACCGAAGCGAAGCGCATGCAACTGCGTCAATCACTCTCCCGCCATCTCCGTCACCAGCATCGTTTGCGGATGCCGGCATGCCGCCATGTCATACCCCCAGACGAGTTTCACCCGGGCCACATAACTCGACGCCAATCTCTCTCAGGTCAGCAACTCACAATCCCGCATACCAGTCATACCCAAGCTTCGTCCAGAAATCATCCGGCTTCACATCCGTATATGCAATCAACCCGATCCGTTTGATCTGCTTATATCCATACTTCAACGGCGTATGTAACCGCAGCGGAGCCCCATGCAGCTGCGTCAAGCGCTCGCCTGCCATCTCCGTCACCAGCAGCGTTTGCGGATGCCGGCACACCGCCATGTCATACCCCACGTAAAAGTCGCCACTCGGCGTCTCCAGGTACACGTACCGCGGCAGACTTCCGTCTGCCTTCCGAGCCGGCGGATACGCCTTCAGAAAATCTGCAAACCTCACCCCGCCCCACTGCGCAACCTGGCTCCAGCCCTCCACGCACTTAAATTCTGTCACCAGTTCCCGCCGCGGAAGCTTCTGCAAATCCTCCATCGTCAGTAGCAATCCGGGCGTTCCCGCGGCTACCGGCGTCCGGCTTTTCCCCGCCTCTTCGTTCCCGCCCTGCCCCGCCCGCGCGCTATACCGCGTACCTCCCGTCAGAGGGGGATCCTTCGGAATGGATGTGAAATGATCGCCCTCCACAAACATCTCCGGCTTCACATACGAGTACTCCCACTGCGTCACATCCGGCACATACTGCGTATAGGTCTCCGCGTTCTCGACACCAACTACCTGCAGCCGCCAGCTCTCCGGTACCAGCGCTTCCTTCAATCCCACAAACCCATTTAGCCGCAGCCGCTCTGCCTCGCTCGCCACATACGTCGGAGCCAGCGCACGCTCATCAAACACTGCCCGCGACAAGCTCGCATTCGCCTGGATCACCCGCCGCCGCGCCCACGGCTGCTCGCCCACATCCGGGCCATCCCATACCCACCGGCAAAAGCCATATCCCAGCGCCGCACTCACCGCCGCCACGGCAAAACTCCGCCGCGTCAACCTGCGCGAAGCTGCCAGCACCTCGGCGTCGGTGCTGAGATTCGTCTCAGGAGGAGCCTCGCTATTTAAAACTGCCATCAGCCCAGCTTCTCCTCTCCGCTTCCAGCGACGGTGTTTCCACCCCTTGCACCTCGTACCCGCTCACCATCCCGCGAAAGGTATTCCAGCCCGCCAGCGCCACCTGCCCAACATGCACCAGGAAGAAAACACAAAACCCGATCGTCAGCCAGAAATGCTCCCAGCGCGCCCATTCGTAACCGCCAAGGAGCGTTGTCAGATAATGCACCTGCGTCGGCTTGTAAATAGCCAGTCCCGTCACCAGGCTCGCTCCGCCCATCAACGTCACACCGGTGTATGCAAATCTCTGCGCACTGTTGTATTTTGTCGGCGCGGGAGCTTCCCTGCGCAGTCGCAATCCCGCCAGCACCACCTGCCATGCCTCGCCAAAACTACCCCGGCGCGGCACCAGGAACCGCCACTCACCGGACAGCAACAGGTACGTCACATACGCGAACCCGTTGACCGCAAAAATCCACATGAAGAAGAAGTGATCACCCATCCCCTGCGTCACATGCCACTGAATATTCAGCGCAGTCCATACTTGCTCTGGGAATATCCGCAACAGCGTGTGCGATCCAAAACCGATCCGGTAGATTGCGTGCGGATGCAGCCGCGCATTATCAGAATCATTCCAATAGATCCTGATCCCGCTCAGGATCATGAGGAACAGCACCGGGAAGTTGATCCAGTGCATCCAGCGGATCGCCAGCGGATGCTTTCGCTCCAGCCGCAGCGTCAACACCGGCTTTGCGTCCTCTTCCAGCCTCTCCATCTCTCAAGGCTATGCGTTTGCGGGCCGCGAAACAAGCGCGACAGATCACGGCCACGTGCCGCATCTCCGAAGCAGGAAAAACTACGAGGCATGCCCAAATCAGGATTTACGGAGTAGCGTGCGGCATATCTCCAGCAACGTTCAACTCCATCCGATACAAGCTGGTACTCGCCGTCACATACAGCGTCCTATAACCGACACCGCCCCACGCGAGATTGCTCACCGCCTCAGGCATCTCAATCGTGCCCAGATGCCTGCCATCCGCATCCATCACCCACACCCCGCCCGGTCCCGCCGCATAGATGTTTCCTTCCACATCCAGCTTCATGCCATCCGGAGCACCCCTGAACGCATACATCCCCGCATCGCAGATCCGCTCGCCATCCGCCACGCTGCCGTCGGCCCTCACCGCATACCGCATCCAGAACATCTCCGGTTCCGAATTGCTCACATACAAAAACCTCTCATCCGGAGAGAACGCAATCCCGTTCGGCCTCCCCAGGTCGCTCACCAGCAATTCCACCCGCTCATTCTCCGGTGACGCCACTGCCTTCTGCTTGCTCGCCGCGGGCAGCCGATACACACCGCAAAATCCCAGCTCTTTCTCCGGATCGTCATCTCTCTGCGTCGGCAGCCCATAAATCGGATCCGTAAAATACAACGAACCATCCGACCGATACACCAGGTCATTCGGACTATTGAACCGCTTCCCCTCAAATCGGTCCGCGAGCACCGTCACCGCTGAAGACGTCCCGTGCTCCAACTCCTCCAGCCGATACAGATTCCGCCGCCCATGCCCGGCCACCGTCAGCCGCCCCGCCCCATCCACCGTCATCCCGTTCGACCCCGGCTCCGGTCCAGCAAACGGTTCCGCGCCAAGATAACCACTCGGCTGCAGAAACACACCTACCCCACCATCCGGGCTCCACTTCTGAATGGAATTACCAGGAATATCGGCAAACAACACGTCGCCCCCCGGCATCCACACCGGCCCCTCAGTCCAGGTAAACCCTGAAGCCAGCCGCTCCAGCACCACCAGCTCCGGCACCAGCGCATCGACCGCCGCCTCAAGCCGCGTGACCTTCAACACCAAACTCTCATCCCCCAATCACCACATTCATCCGATCACCACAAATCCGGGTGCCCCATCCTCGCGCAGCTAAGGTGGGAATGGCGAAGCCATCCGCTCTCCTCACAAATCAAACCAACGCGCCAGCGACCAACGGGAGCACCCACAAACCAAAAGCGCGAAGCGCCGACGCCCGTACGGCAAGTACCTAGAGCGAAACCCCACGCTTCCAGGGAATGAAGTCGTTCTGCCCCAACTCCTCCGCCTTCGACATCACCCCACTCGCCACCTGCACCACCCGCTCCAGCAACACATCTCCCATCTCTTCGAGGGACGCCTCCCCGCGAATAATCCCGCCCGTATCCACATCAATAATGTCCGACATGCGCTCCGCCAGCACCGTATTACTCGACACCTTCACCACCGGCGTTATCGGATTCCCGGTCGGCGTCCCCAGCCCCGTCGTAAACAGCACTACATTCGCCCCCGCGCCCACTTGCGCCGACACGCACTCCACATCATTCCCCGGCGTGCACAACAGGTTCAGCCCCGGCGCC
>CAZZUX010000141.1:0-8073 GCA_964657395.1 uncultured Ktedonobacteraceae bacterium | reverse complement strand
CGCCGCCCTCGTCGGCAGCGGAATGGCATGGCTCGCCGCCATCCACTGGGTCGCGCGCACCACCCTTGAATCCACCACGCCCAATCCGGATTTCTCACCCAACCTGGTCGGCTACTTCGCCTGGGTCATCTGCCTCTCACTCGGCACCTTCACTCTCTGGGCGCTCGTCAGCTGGGTCTTCTCGATCGCGCCTCTTGTCGCCGTTTTGGAAAAACGAGGCGTCGCCTCGAGCCTCATCCGCAGCCTGCGCCTTGGCCCGCTCACGCCCAAGCTGGTGGAAATCAACTTCGTTCTTGGCATCGTCAAGATGGCTCTCGTCGTTCTCGCCATGGTCTTCTGTGCGACACCGCTGCCCTTTGAATCGGTAGCTTCCGGAACGCCGCTCTATGTCTACTGGGCATTCATCACGGTGCTCTATTTTGCTGCGTCTGACTTCTTCCAGGTAGCGCGACTCACTGCCTTCGTCTCGTTCTGGAACACCCTGATCCAAAGGGTGTAAGCGACCATCGACTCTGCTGCATGGATACGGATTCCTCTATCTGTGAAAAACAGCACGTTCCCGCGCCTCGATAACAGGCGGTGTCGATTCAGCAACGATCGTCGAGTTGTGAAGGCTGCCCGGAAACAAAATGGCCTGCGCACCTCATTGAGGATACGCAGGCCAGGTCAGCAGGAGACAGTCGTTTAGTGCTTGTACGAAGCCGGAATACCAAGATTCATCACCTTGGTCCACGCGCTCACGAAGTCCTTTACGAACTTCTCCTTCGAGTCGCTTGCTGCATAGACCTCTGAAACAGCACGAAGCTGCGAGTTGGAGCCGAAGATCAGATCCACGCGTGTAGCGGTCCACTTCTTCTGGCCCGTGGCGCGGCCCACACCTTCAAAGAAACCTTCCGTTGAAGCTTTCTTCCACTCCGTAGCCATGTCCAGAAGGTTTACGAAGAAGTCGTTGGTCAACGTGCCGGGCTTGTCGGTGAAGACACCATCCTGGGAGTCCTTGAAGTTGGCGCCCAGAACCCGCAGACCGCCCACCAGCACCGTCATCTCGGGAGCAGTCAGAGTCAGCAGCTGCGCCTTATCGACCAGCAGAGCTTCTGCCCGTTCGTGGTGGTGCCCCGCACGCAGGTAATTGCGGAAGCCATCCGCCGTCAGCTCCATCTGGACGAACGACGAAACATCCGTATGCTCTTGCGAAGCATCCGTCCGGCCCGGCGTGAACGGCACCTTGATGTCGTGCCCTGCCTTCTTCGCAGCATCTTCCACAGCAGCTACGCCGCCCAGCACAATCAGGTCCGCCAGCGATACCTTCTTGCCGGTTGCGTTGAATTCCTTCTGAATGCCTTCCAGCGTACCGATTGCCTTCGCCAACGCCTCAGGCTGGTTGACCTCCCAGCTCTTCTGCGGTTCCAGGCGGACGCGCGCACCATTGGTTCCGCCGCGCTTGTCCGAGCCGCGGAAGGAAGCTGCTGAAGCCCATGCTGTCGCCACCAACTGCGAGATTGACAATCCGGAGGCAAGCAGCTTGGCCTTGAGCGCAGCCACATCCGCATCCCCAATCAACTCGTAATCAACCTCGGGAACAGGATCCTGCCAGAGCAACCGCTCTTTCGGAACCAGCGGTCCAAGGTAACGTTCGATCGGACCCATGTCGCGGTGCGTGAGCTTGAACCATGCGCGGGCGAAGGCATCCGCGAACAGGTCAGGCTGATCGAGGAACTTCTTGCCTATCTCGGCATACTTCGGATCGACGCGCAGCGCGATGTCCGAAGTAAACATCATCGGTCCGTGCTTCTTGTCCTTCAAATGTGCGTCGGGGAAGGTACCCGCGCCCGCACCGTTCTTGGCATACCACTGCCAGGCGCCGCCGCTGCCCTTGCCGAGTTCCCACTCGTGGCCGTAAAGGTTCTCGAGATACTCGTTGTCCCACGTCGTCGGCTTCGATGTCCAAGCGCCCTCGAGGCCGCTCGAAATCGTGTCCTCGGCATTGCCCTTGCCGGCAGAGTTCTTCCAGCCAAAGCCTTGCTGCTCGATCGGCGCGCCTTCCGGTTCGGGACCGACAAACTTGCTTGGATCATGCGCGCCATGGCCCTTGCCGAACGTGTGACCACCGGCAATCAGCGCAAACGTTTCTTCGTCGTTCATTGCCATGCGGCCAAAAGTCTCACGGATGTCACGGGCCGATCCAAGCGGATCGGGCTTGCCGTCCGGGCCTTCCGGGTTCACATAAATCAGGCCCATCTGCACCGCAGCCAGTGGATGGTCGAGGTCTCGGTCGCCCTGGTAACGATCGCTGCCCAGCCACGTCTTCTCAGGACCCCAGAAAATATCTTCCTGCGGCACCCATACATCCTCACGACCGCCGGCGAATCCAAAGGTCTTCAGACCCATCGACTCCAGCGCGACGTTGCCGGTCAGGATCATCAGGTCAGCCCACGAAATCTTCTTGCCGTACTTCTGCTTGATCGGCCAAAGCAGCCGACGTGCCTTGTCGAGGCTCACATTGTCCGGCCAGCTGTTCAGCGGTGCGAAACGCTGCGTGCCCATACCCGCGCCGCCGCGACCGTCAGCAGTTCGGTAGGTTCCGGCGCTGTGCCAAGCCATGCGGATGAAGAAAGGGCCGTAATGACCGTAGTCTGCCGGCCACCAGCTCTGCGAATCCGTCATCAGGGCGTGCAAATCCTTGATCACAGCATCAAGGTCCAGGCTGTTGAATTCCTTCACATAGTCGAAGTCCGGATCCATCGGATCGGCCAGCTTGGTGTTCTGGTGGAGAACCGCCAGGTCCAGGCGATCCGGCCACCACTCCATGTTGTTTACGACTTTACGCGAGGTATGCGTCACAGCCCCGTGCATGGGTGATTCGGTTTCTGTCCTGGTAATGTCAGCCTGTGCGCCATTGCCGCCGTGCGGCACCGGGCATTTCATTTCAGTTGCCATCATTGCTCCTTCGTCTGATCAAGATAGTGCGTTGCGCTGGTTGTTTCGTTGATCCTGGACTGATCCAAGCTTCAATCAATCCCATAATGCTGAAATCGTTGCCGAGGCTCTGCCTGCTTATTCCTCCGTGCCTCCGGAACTCGCATCCGTCCCGCGGCTGTCCTCCGAGTGATGCGGACCGACAGCACAGCTCGCGCACAAACCGCGGAGAATCATCTCGTACTCGCGGACGATCCGCGTCCCAACTGAATCCGGTGGCGGCTGGGGTATGTCAAACCATTCCATATTCTCGACCTCACCACACCTGTCGCAGATGAAATGATGGTGGCGCAGTCCCTTCAAATCAAAACGGGCAGAGCGCCCTTCCACCGCTACCTCGCGCACCAGGCCGGCTTCCACCAGGTCGCGCAGGTTGCGATAGATCGTAGCCTTGGAAGAGCGCGGATCTAGCCGATTCACACCGTCGAAGATCTCGGCCGCCGTCGGATGACCTGCATTCTCCATCAGGAACTGGAGCACGCAGTAGCGTTGCGTGGTGAATTTGATCCCATTTGCATCCAGAAGATGCCGGATTGGCTCAGGTTCCATCTCCACTTCAGAATCAATCTCATCTGAGAGTTTGTCAAGGTTGGCGAGTGTGCAAATCTGGCGTTGCCGAAGGCACCCGGTCGGGATTTGGCCAAGTCCTTGCTGTGAGGATCGCTTTCGTCCGATCCGCCATCGCTGGTCACTGTACGACATGGCTGCAACGGAAGACCTCGAACGACGCCCCACTTCCTATCTCCTTTACAAGCCGCCGATGCTATCTGGATCCCCGCCGAAAGGCGACCAACGGGAGTCCTCACCGCGCGAACTCGCTCCGGCCCGAACGGCCAGTCCCGGCCCGTCCCGGTAAACTAGGGCGGTGGATACCTCTTCGATCGTCATTCTTGACTTCGGTTCTCAATACACTCAGCTCATCGCCCGCCGTATTCGCGAGCAGAACGTCTTTTCCGCTGTCCTTCCCTGTACAGCGTCCCTGGATGAAATCAAGGCCTACAAGCCCATCGGCATCATCCTTTCCGGAGGACCCAGCTCGGTCTACGACAGCGACGCTCCGCCGGCGGATCCGCGCATCCTCGACAGCGGCCTGCCCATCCTCGGAATCTGCTATGGCCTGCAGTGGATTACCCACCACCTCGGCGGCAAGGTGCGCCCGGCTGACAAGCGGGAGTACGGTTTTGCCCAGGTAACCATCCTGGATACTGATCTACCGCTCTTCGCTGACATGCCCGCGACCATGGAAGTCTGGATGTCGCACGGCGACCACGCGCAGGAGCTCCCCGCAGACTTTCACCTCATCGCCAAAACCTCCAACGCCCTCGCCGGCATAGCCAATCCTGCACGCCGCATCTACGCCGTGCAGTTCCATCCGGAAGTCCACCACACCAAGCTTGGCAAGCAGCTCATCCAGAACTTTCTCTTCCGTATCTGCAACGCCAAGGCAGACTGGACGCCGGCTCACTTCATCGAGTCCACTGTAGCCTCCATTAAGGAGAAGGTCGGCAGCGCGCAGGCCATCTGCGCCCTCTCCGGTGGCGTCGATTCCTCCGTCGCCGCCGTCCTTGTTGCCCGCGCTATCGGCGATCAACTCACCTGCATCTTCGTCAACAACGGAGTCCTCCGCCGCAACGAGTTCTTCAAGGTGCAGGACACCATGCGCAACAAACTCAACCTCAACCTTGATGCCGTCGACGCCTCCGGTCGCTTCCTCGCCAAACTCGCCGGCATCACCGATCCCGAAACGAAGCGCAAGATCATCGGCAATGAATTCATCGAAGTCTTCGACGACGAGGCACACCGCATCATGCAGACCCGCGGCTCAGTCGACTTCCTCGTCCAGGGCACCCTCTATCCTGACGTCATCGAATCCTCTTCGGTCAAAGGTCCATCGCAGACCATCAAGAGCCACCACAACGTCGGCGGCCTGCCCGAGACCATGAAACTCAAGCTCATTGAACCCCTGCGCGACCTCTTCAAAGACGAAGTCCGACGCATCGGTCGCGACCTCGGCATGCCCGACGAGATCCTCGACCGCCAGCCCTTTCCCGGCCCCGGCCTCGCCGTCCGCATCCTCGGAGAAGTCACTCCCGAACGCGTCGCGCTCCTGCAGGAAGCCGACGACATCGTCGTGACCGAGATCAAGAACGCCGGCCTCTATAAACAAATCTGGCAATCCTTCGCTGTGCTGCTCCCTGTCAAAAGCGTCGGCGTCATGGGCGATCAGCGCACCTACGCCTACACCTGCGCCATCCGCGCCGTGCATTCCGAAGACGGCATGACCGCCGACTGGGTGCCTCTCCCATACGACGTGTTGAAGACTATCTCGAACCGCATCGTCAACGAAATCCGCGGTATCAACCGCGTCGTTTACGACATCACCAGCAAGCCCCCGGGCACGATCGAGTGGGAGTAGCCAGAGAGACACCCTGAAACATCTTGACGTTCAGCCGGGTGAAAAGCCGACCCTCGTCAAATGGCTTCAGCAATCTGGCAGGCTGTCACCCTCCTCGACTCGCGCGGCGGCTAAGCGAAACTATCGGCGTAGCCATGTAACCTGGGCCCGCATAGCGCGTCACACAAAGACATGAGGATACGCACATGAAGCCTCCATCGATCCTGCATCTTCTCCTCGCGACCGCTCTCGCAACCGCTGCCTATCCCGCCCTTGCTGCCGACAACCTCAAGCTCAATCCCCACCTCGATTACTCCAGCGACAGCATCGATGGCCCGCTCATCACCGGCACCGATCTCGCTTCCGGCGTTGAAGCCGGCAAACCCAACTACGTCATCATCTACGGCGAAGGCTGCTACAACTCCAAACGCCAGGCTCGGCGCACTGTCTCTCTTTACGAGAAGTACCAGGGCCGCGTTCATTTTATCGTCATCGATCTCGACCAGCCGCATGTCCCCGTTCAGCAGCAGATCATCGACACCTATTACCGCAACGCGATCCCGGACCTGGTTGTCCTGGATACCCACGGCAAACCCATCTACAATCAAGCCGGGGAGCAGGATGAAGCAGTCCTTGGTTCGCTTTTCGAAAAAGCACTTCGTTGATTACACATGCTCGATCCCGTTGAGGAAACATCGCTGATCGCTCGCATCCTCCGCGGAGAGCGCGAGCTGTTTCACAACCTCATCCAGCCCTACCAGCGTCTAGCATATCTCACGGCCTTTTCCATCCTGAAGAACGAAGGCGACGCCGAAGACATCGCGCAGGAGGCAATCCTTAAGGCCTATCGCGCACTCGCCTCCTTTCGCAGCGAAGCCAGGTTCAGCACCTGGCTTGTCACCATCGTCAGGAACGAAGCCCGCACCCGCTTGCGCAAGATCGGAAGAGCACCAACGGAGTCACTCGATACTCCTGCCGACGGACACGATGATTTCACTCCCCACCTGCTTGCAGACTGGCGCGAAATTCCCAGCGAAGCTCTTGAACGTCAGGAACTCGCCAGCCAGATCGAACAGGCCATCGTGAGTCTGCCGAATACCTACCGCGAAGTCTTCATGCTCCGTGACAAAGACGCTTTGTCTATCCAGGAGATTGCCGGCCTCCTCGGCGTTCACCCCAACCTGGTCAAGGTTCGGCTCTTTCGTGCTCGCATCCTGCTCCAGAAGCAACTGGCCCCTTACCTTAAACTGCAGGGAGCTCGGCCGCGATGGCGCCTGCCCTTGTGGAGTACAAATTCCCGCCTTGGAGGAAATGCCCGATGAGACTCGATTGCAAACACGTCTGGCCCTACCTCTCTGACTACATCGATGACACCATCACGGCCGAGGAAAGGATCGCCATCGAAGAGCATCTCGCCCACTGCGAAATCTGCTCCGCCATCCTCGACTCTGTTCACAACATCCTCGTTCTCACCGCCGATGACCGCGTCTTCCATCTGCCTGTGGGCTTCGGCGACCGCCTCCATGCGCGTATCGAAGAGGAGCTCGGCAAAGCCGGATCCATCAGGCCGGCTGGTGATGCGGGTAGTGAATGAGCGGATCCGTAAGCCCGACTGGTAGCACAGCCCCTGAATATTCATAGCCCTGACTCGAATGTGCTATTACACGCAGTCCCTGCCATCTGGCATGGTGTGCTCTGCCCGGCAAAGCGTCACACGGGTTCGGAGTCAGTATGTTGCAGGAAGCACCCTTGCGAGTTGAAATTGAACGGCTTGACCATGGCTACGAAGCACGAGTCCCCTCCGTTCACGGCCTTGCCAGCGTGGGCCTTACGGAAAATGAAACCTTGAAGCGCCTCAGCGAAGCCGCCGCAGTCCATTTCCATGTTCCAACCATCCGCCTCGAAGTCTTTCGCACCTGATCTAAGGTCCAGCGAAACCCATTGGTCCGAACGAGGAAGCGCGTCAGTTCTTCACAGGTAGCGCGAAATCAATGCCTGCCCGGTCGTTAGCCGACATCGTCGCTGCTACATCCAGGTCGCTGATCGCCACGTCCTGTTCCGCACCCTGATCGCGTACGTAAATCTTCGTCTGTGTCATGGCGTAGTTCTGCACCTGTAGTGGTTTCCGGCCGTCCTTGAAGATCAGCGTCACCTTCGGATGTGTCAATCCATCCGTTCGCGGCTGCTGGTCAGTCACTGCCGCCGCTTCAGCGTTCCCCCCACGGTAAGCAGGCCGGGCACCGCTGCCAGGATCCCCCCACCCAGCTGCTGCAGCATCCTGCGGTCCAGGTCCGTAGCCTCCCGGATATTGCTGCCCGTAGCCCGGCCTGGCATCCTGGGGCCCGTAGCCGTTTGCTGCTGCAGAATCCTGTGGACGCGCCTGCCCATCATTCGCGTCGTAATCGTCTACCCCGCCGCCATAGTAGCCGGCTCCGTAGGCAAAGACTGGATAACCCACCGCGCCATATCCCACATGATTGTTCCGTACTCCACCATATTGAGGCTGCCCATTGGCGCTCGGAATGAAGCCGGAAGATGTCCAGTTCCCCGGTCGACCATCTTGGCCGGTCAAACTCTGGCTACCAATCTGGCCGCTTCCCAGGTTCGTTGGGGAAGTGAATCGTCCAGGACTCATCGAAGGCGAAATCCGCGGAGCATAGCCACGTGGCCCGATTCCTCCGCTGGGGTGCGATCCAGTCGCA
>CAZZUX010000140.1:0-8158 GCA_964657395.1 uncultured Ktedonobacteraceae bacterium | reverse complement strand
TCTCAGAAAAAGTGTCCGCCAGAATGGCCTGCTCGGAGGGCTGCAACCCTCCTCCACCCGCCCCCTGGATGACGCGAAAAATGATCAGCAGCGGCAGCGAAGGCGCCAGCCCGCACATCACCGAACTGGCCGTAAAGATGGCAACACAAGCCATGTAAAAACGCTTACGCCCGATCCTGTTAGAGAGCCATCCGGAGAGCGGCAAAACGATTGCGCTCGACACCAGGTAGCTGGTGATGACCCACGTACTCTCTTCCGAACTCGCGCCGAGCGACCCCGCAATATGAGGCAGCGCCACGTTCGCGATGGAGGAGTCGAGCACCTCCATAAACGTCGCTAGCGTCACCGTAAGCGCGATAATCCACGGATTTACGCGCGGCTTCAGCGCCGGCTGGGACCACGAAAGATCGGTTGCAGCAGCAGTGGCCATCGGCTAGTTGAGGTGAACTTTGGGTTCGACCGACATCCCCGGACGCAGCTTGTCGAGATCGCGCTGGCCTTGGTCAAAGCGGATGCGCACCGGCAGCCGCTGCACGACTTTCACGTAGTTGCCGGTAGCATTCTCCGGCGGCAGCACACTCGTGATCGACCCCGTCGCCGCCGGCATTGATTCGACGGTCCCATCGAAGTCTTCCTTCAGGGCATCCACATGAATTCGCGCCTTCAGACCCGGATGCATGCGTGCCAGCTGTGTTTCCTTGAAGTTTGCCGTCACCCACAAATCATGGATCTGCACAATCATCATGAGCTGCTGCCCAGTTGAGACGCGGCTGCCAATCTCCGCTCCGCGCTGCGTGACGACGCCGTCGATCGGCGCAACAATCTTCGTATAACCAATGTTGAGCTTGGCTTGATCGAGCGCCGCAGCCGAGGCTTCCGCACTCGCCTGCGATGTCTTGATGTCGGCTTCGCGAATCCGCAACTGCAGCGGGCCGTTGGACTGCGCCTGGTGCAGCTTCGCCTGCTGCGACAACAACTGCGCGCGCCGTTGATCAATCATTTTCTGCGCAGACGACACATCCGCCTGGCTGGCTGCTACGGCCGAGGTCTGCGCTTCGGCAATCGATCGATATTGATCGTAATCAGCGCGTGAAACCTCTTTTTTGTCATACAGCACCTGGTAACGGGCAAAATCCGCCTGGGCGCGATCGCCGGTTGCCTGCGCCTGTTTTAACTTGGCTAGGGTGCTGTCGTAATCATGCTGCGCGGATGCCAGCGCCGCCTGCGCATTCGCGACTTCTGCCTGCGATGAAGTGACATCACTGGTATTGGTGAAGCGCGTGATCGCGACATTCGGATGGGCTGCCGTCAACTGCGCGAGAGCCTGGTCATACTGCGCCTGTGCCTGCGCGACTGCCACCTGGTTGTCCTTTGGATCAAGCTCGACGAGAACGTCGCCCGCGTGCACCATCTGGTTGTTCTCGAAGTGCACGGCCGTGACCGAGCCGTCGACGCGCGAAGCGATCGGGTTCAGATGCCCATCGACCTGCGCGTCGTCAGTAGACTCGTACGTCTGCGTGTACAGGTAGTAGAGAACGCCGACAAGAGCCAGCACCGCAACCACACCGATGATGACAAAGCGATTGATGCCACGCTTTGGCGATGCCTCTGGCGTGTCTGGCACAGAGGAGGCCGGAAGCACAGGTGCCGTAGCGACAGTGCCTCCAGCTTGTGGATTATCGTGCGAGTCGGATGGCATCTAGAGGCTTCCTTTCAACAGGTCGGGCAGGTCCTTCTCGGCTTCACCCATCGCACGTGCGAGAGAGATGCGCGCGACACTTTGCGAGAACAGGCTGCTGACATAATCATGATCGGCGGCTGCGAGCGATTGCTGCGAGCTGACGACTTCGACAGAGTTGGCGACTCCGACAGCAAAGCGATCCTGCGATTGCTGCAGAGTCTGCAGCGCAAGTTTGCGATTGCTGATCGCCGTCGTCACCTGCTGCGAAGCTACTTCAAGATCGATGTAGGCGTTGCGTACTTCGAGTTCGACAGCGCCGCGCTGATCTGACAGTTCGGCGCGACGCTGCGCGACTACGGCCTCAGCCTGCACTGCGTCCGAATGAATGCGGCCACCTTCAAAGATCGGCACACTCACTGTCGCGGCCGCTTGAAAGACTGTCGTCCCCTGATTCGGGTTGGTGCCCTGCAATCCATAGGTCCCGTTGATGTTTGCCGAGGGCAAGCGCTCAGCACTGGCAGCTTTGCGGGCCTCTTCTGCAGAGCGAAGCTGGGCTTCGGCAGCACGCAGGTCAGACCGAATCGCGAACGCCTGCCGGATTGCGTCGCTCAATGGCAGTGCGGCTGGCGCGCCTTCCGGCAGCTTTTCCGACAGAGTGATTTCAATACCGAGTGGTAAGCCGATCAGACGCGCCAGCGCATTCTTCTGCTTGCGAAAATCGCCACCCTCCGAACTGAGGCGCTGTTGTTCTGTCTGCAGTTCCACCAGCGAACGGGTCGCATCGATGGGCGCCTTGTTGCCCGCATCTGCTTGTGCCTGCGCCTGGTTAAACGATGCCTGGGCGTACTGCACTTCCACGCGCTGCTGCTCCAGCAGGGCGGAGGTAGCGAGCAGCTGCAGATAGGTTCCGGCTACTGCAAGCACGACCTGCTCGCGTGCGTCCCTTGCATTGAAGTTGGACGCCTGGTCCGACTGCTGCGCAGATCGATAGTTATGGATGGCGGTAAAGTCCAGCACGTCCTGCGACAGAGCGCCATGCAGATCGTAGTAGTGAAAGGGCCCGACAGCAGTCGGAAAAGCAAAGCCGAGCGAAGTGCCAAATGCGCTCGCGCTGAAGCCTTCCGCCGCGAGGTCGACCTTGGCGGCATTTTCGGAAAGGCTGGCTGAGAGCTGCGGCAGTAGACTGCTGCGGGCCGCGATGCGCTGAGCCGATGCCTGACGTGCTGAATTGTCAGCACTGACTCGACCGAGGTTGAAAGCAAGGCCGCGCCGTATTGCATCGTTCAGTGTGAGTGCGACTGTGCCGGAGGCTGTGTCCTGCCCAAAGGCAGGATCCAGCATACTGCCGGAGGAGTTTCCAGACACGGAGATACTGGTGTTGAGCGTGTTGCTGCCACCACCCGCCGGGGAAGCCGATTGCTGCACGTTCACAGAAA
The DNA here is from genome assembly GCA_964657395.1 of uncultured Ktedonobacteraceae bacterium. GTDB lineage: Bacteria > Acidobacteriota > Terriglobia > Terriglobales > Acidobacteriaceae. Next base: position 5,041 of record CAZZUX010000140.1, on the reverse strand, counting down.
CGCTGCCTTGCCTCCCGGAAAGTGGCAACTGCGTGGCTCGTGCTCCTGAGCCTTCTCGGTTGCCCTGGATCTGCGCGCTCGCCGCGTATGAGTACAGCGCAAGTGTGAATGGAAGCAGGCAACGCCGTGTTGTCGAAATTAGAAACATGCGTGTATGCATTTTTATATCACACGGCTGTTTCTGCCGTATGATTGAATTCGCGATGGCGATAAAATCCTCAACGAGACCGCGCACCAAGCACCAGGAGCGGACGGAGGCCACGCAGGCCAAACTACTGCTGGCTGCCCAGAATGTTTTCACGCGGGATGGCTTTGCGAACGCCCGCCTGGAGCAGATCGCAGTCGAGGCGGGTTACACCCGCGGTGCGATCTATGCGCACTACAAAAGCAAGGAAGATCTGTTTCTGGGTCTGCTCGAGCAAAGGGTACAGGCATCTATCGCTGAGTTTGGTCACATGATCGACAAGTATTCCGGGCATGACGAACGGATCAAGCAGCTGCGGGCGATGCTTGTCCGAAAGGCCTCAGACAAAAGCTGGACAATGCTGGTTCTGGAGTTCAAGTTGTTTGCCTTGCGTCAGCCGAAGCTCAAAGCTCGTCTGCAAAAACTGATGAGCATGTTGAAGTCGACTACTGCGAAGGGCTCTCTCTGCTCCGTCTTTGGTGAGCTCAAGCCGGGCGAGTCACGCGGGGTGGAGCGCCGGATGGCCCTCGTCGGCGCCATCATGAGCGCGGCTGTCCTCGAAAGTCATTTCCGTCCTGAGCTGCTATCCGGTAAAGACCTGGATGCCGTCTTAAGCGAGCTGTTCGAGGCGCTGATCCGAAGATAGTTCCACTGCCAGGTTCACTGGCCAATCTTTCCGGATGCGCCCACGAGAAGGCTATGGGCAGCATATGAGCAGTGTTAAACTTCTCCCACCTGAAAGCCCTTTTATCGGGTGGAGGATGCTTTGCCGTCCAGTATTTTCAATGTCGAAAAAGAAGCTCCGCGCCTGGTTCTCCGCGACGGGCAGGGAACCCATACGATTCTCGTTGAGGTGCTGCCGTTTACGATTGGCCGCAGTGTCGATCGCAACCTTACCGTCAACAATGCTCATGTATCAAGAGAGCACGCCATACTTCAACGCGACGAGGAGGGCATCTTCATTCAGGACCTGGCCAGCCGCCATGGCACGCTGGTGAACGGTGTGAAGGTCGAACGCACGCGACTGCATTCCGGCGACCAAATACAACTGGGCACTCCGAGCGCAACGCTGCTTTACCTGGATGGAGCGCCGGACAACGACGGAACGGCGCGATCATTTCTCGACAAAGTGCAGGGCAACGCGAGCGGCTCTGATCTCGAGAAGCTGTCGCTCTTTTTGCAGGCCGCACAGAGCTTCAGCAATACGCGCGTCTTGAAAGAAGTTCTGAACACGATGGTGGAATATGCGCTGCGCGTGACCGGTGCAGAGCGTGGCTTCGTTTTCCTGGGGGACAGTGTCGCTACGCTGAAGATGGAATCAGGACGCACCAGGGGCGGAGAAGCGTTGCATGACGACTCGAAGATTTCTCGCTCCATCGTGCGCGATGCTGCAGAGTCAGGCTCGGAGTACATCATGGGAGATGCCACAGGGCGCGGATGGGACCTGGGCCGGGAGAGCATCATCGCCCATGAATTGCGCAGTGTGATTGCCATCCCGCTGCGCCGTCGTGCTTCGGGAAGCCTGCTCGGCCTGCTTTACCTCGATAGCCGGTTGGTAGCGTGCAACCTGAGCGGAGTCAGCAAGGACATCCTCCACATTATTGCAACAGAGGCTGCGACGTTAGTTGAGAATGCTGCGATGCTGCAGGCAGAGCAGGCTGCGGCACTGATGCGCAAGGAAATGGAGATTGCCTCATCTATTCAGCAGCGTCTGATTGCGCGGGAATTGCCGCAGTTTTCGTATGCGAAGCTGGCGGCAAAGACCATGCAGTGTACGGAGGTAGGCGGGGACTTCTACGACGTGATTCCAGTGAAGGATGGCTTCGTCACCATTGTTGCTGATGTGTCTGGCAAAGGTATGTCGGCGGCGCTGCTGGCGTCGATTATCCAGGGCATGATGTATTCGCAGATCACCACCGGTGCGACGATTGTCGAAACCATCCAGGCAGTCAATGCCTTCCTATGCGAGCGGGTTTCGGGAGAAAAATATGTAACAATGGCGGTTGTTCGATATTGCGAGGGCGGCGAAGCGGAGATGGTGAATGCCGGCCACTGCTCGCCGCTGATGTGCTTGCACGGCGGCATTCCCGAGGTGATTCCGGATGGCGACGTACCTGTAGGTCTGATCCCCGGCGCAGACTTCCATGCCATTCGGTTTCAACTGCCGGTCGGTGCACGCATCGTTCTACTGAGTGATGGCATCAGCGAAACAGAAGATGCGCAAGGCGAGCAGTTCGGTGACTTTGAGCTTGCGAAGCATGTTGCGGTGCATGATCCGATTCAGCAGATTTTCGCGGCGGTGAACCAGTTCTGCAGCGGCGCGCCTCCTCATGATGACCGGACCATGTTAACCATTGATCGCGTGGCATAGCCTGTCCAGAGCACTCCTGCGAAGCGGCACGCAACAGCTAAAGCCGGCGCTATACCAAAGCGGGTATCGATACTTGTCTGGCTGCATGCCGCGATATGTTTTCTCACGATGGCGCACGGCCACAAGCGCGCTACTGGCGGCGTTGGTCGTCTCGCCTTCGATCATGGCGCAGAGCAGTGATGGTGAACTGCGGGTGCATCTCGAAGACAGTGCCGGCCGCGCCGTAGCGGGTTTCGTTGTGCTGCATAGTGACAGCCAGCATTTTGATAAGCAGGTGAAGACGGATTCCGCCGGCAACGTTGATTTGACGCGTCTCGGTCACGGTATTTACCAGGTGGCGGCTACTGCTGAGGCCTTTGCGGCTGCATCGATGACTGTGGAGATACAGTCCGCACTTCCGGTGGAACGCACCATGAAATTGAGTGTTGCGGCGGTCGACATGGAGGTGAAGGTGAATGCAGATGACACCCTCATCGATCCGGAGCGCGCTGGCGCGAGCAGTGAGGTCGGGCCAGCGCAGATCGCGACGCGGCCCCAATCGATCCCGGGAAGATCTCTGCAGGAGCTGGTAAACACGCAGCCTGGCTGGCTGTATGAAGGTAATGCGGTGTTGCATCCGCGTGGGTCGGAGTACCAGACGCAGTTTGTGCTGGATGGAATACCGCTGACGGACAATCGTTCGCCGGGGTCGGGGCCGCCGATGAATGCGGAGGATGTGGAGTCGCTGCATATTTACACAGCAGGCATTCCGGCGGAGTTCGGACGGAAGATGGGCGGCGTGATTGATGTGACCAGCAGCCGCGAAGATGACCCCGGACTGCATGGCCGGCTTGCGCTTTCCGGCGGCAGCTATGCGACGGCCGGCGGGTATGGGGAGGTTCGCTGGACGCGCGGCCGCAATACCATGGAAGTGGATGGCGACGGTGATCGAACCGATCATTACCTCAACCCGGTCGTGCCGCAGAACTATACCAACGCGGGAACCGTAGGTGAATTTGGTACCGAGTTCGAGCGGGACTTTACTGAGAACGACCGTTTGACTTTGAATGTTCAGCATTCACTTGCTCATTACGATATTCCGAACGAGTTAGTGCAGCAGCAGGCGGGTCAGCGAGTGACGGCTGACAATGTTGAGACCATGGGGACTGTTGCTTACCAGCATGTTTTCGGCAATGCTTCCGGCGAAAACATGCTGGCGCACCTACAGGGAATGTTGCGTGATTCTTCGAGCGATCTGAATTCGAATGTTTCAGCAACTCCCATTGTTGCGTTTGAGCGTAATCATTTCCGCGAAGGATACTTCAAGGGGAGCCTGGAAGGTCGCTGGCGTGAGCATGAGTGGAAGGTGGGCGTGGAGTCGGATGCGTCCATCATCGATGAGGATTTCCACGATTTGATTACAGACTTCACGCAGTTTGATCCAGGCACGCCTGCGACGTTTGCTTTCGCCGGCTCCAGGCCGGACCTGGAGCAGGCCGCGTTTGTGGAGGACCTGATCCATGCGGGGCCGTGGACTGTTGCAGCGGGCCTGCGATGGGACCACTATCAGCTCGTTCTGAATCAGCATGCGTTCAGTCCGCGCGTGTCGGTTGCCCGTTATTTCGCTGCGTCGCAAACGGTAGTGCATGCTTCGTACGATCGTGTTTTTCAAACGCCGACGTTCACAAATATCCTGATTGCGAGTTCACCAGCGGTCTCTTCGTTGAATCCGGATGTGCTGCGGTTACCGGTGCAGCCATCACGTGGTAGTTACTACGAAGTGGGGGCCAGCCAAGCGTTTTCGATAGGCGGGACTTCGCGGCTGCGCGCTGATGCTAATATGTATCGCCGCGATCTGGATAATTATGCCGACGACGATCAGCTACTGAATACGGCGGTAAGTTTTCCTATCTCGTTTCGCAAGGCGGTGATCTACGGCGCCGAGGCCAAGATAGAGGTGCCGCCATGGCGCGGCGTTTCCGGCTTTCTGAGTTATGCCTACCAGCTGGGAAATGTCTGGTATCCCGTCAATGGAGGATTGTTTCTTGGCCAGGAGGTGACGGATGCTAATACGCAACTGGCGGGACACTTTCCCGACTCGCAGGACCAGCGGCATACCGGACGTTCGCGTATCCAGTACCAGGTAAAGCCGCGCTGGTGGGTAGCCGGTACGCTGGCTTATAACACTGGCCTGCCGTTCGAGTTCCAAGGTACGGCGGACGATGCCCAGGCGCAGTACGGGACTGCGGTGTTGAACCGGCTGAACTTCGATCGTGGACGCATCCGCCCGAACTGGCTGCTGGGTGCGTCAAGCGGCGTCGAATTGTATCGCCAGCGCGCGGGCACTGCAGAAGCAGCGCCCACGAGGAATGTCCGTCTGCAGATCGATGGCGAGAACCTGACCAACCAGCTCGACGTGATCGACTTTGGCGGATTGTTTTCCGGCAATGCGATCGGACCGGGACGCAGCGTCGAGATGCGCCTGACGGGCAGCTTCTAGGTTTTCT
>CAZZUX010000139.1:0-8388 GCA_964657395.1 uncultured Ktedonobacteraceae bacterium | reverse complement strand
AGGCATACTGGAAGATGTCAGGACTTTCGTTTCCGCCTACCCAACGCAGGCTGTACATGGAGAACGCTCCCTTGGTGATGTCGGAATAGAAGGTGGCAAATTCGTAGCTGCGCACCTCGACTGCAATCCCAACTGCTCTTAATTGCTGAGCCAGGATCAATGCCAGCAGACGTGGCACATCCTGATTTGAAGTCTTCATGGTGAGATGGAAGCGGATGCCATCCGGACCGCGCTTCCGTCCCGACTCATCCAGCAGCGCATTGGCTTTGGCAGGATCGTAGCTGTAGTGTTTCGCATCCTGCGCATAAGCCCAGTGGGTGGGTGGAAGAAGGTCGTCTGCAAGACGAACTTCATTCCTGAACAGAGACTGGATGATCAGTGGCCGATTGATAGCGTAAGCGATCGCCTGCCGGACGCGCACATCTTTCAGCTGCGGATCACGCATGTTGAAGTTGACGAAGTTCACGACGGTGCCCGGGCCTGAGAGCACTTCCAGTTGCGAGTGCTTGTCATGCTGAATGGTGTTCACCATGTCCGGACCAATGGCCCGGCTGGACGCTATGTCCGCAGAACCCTTCTGCAGTTCCAGTGCCCGCGTAATCTCATCCGGCACAACTGCAAAGCGGACTGACTGAATGGCTGGTAGAGGCCGCCACGAGTCCTCATTGCGACGCACAATGACTTCTTTGTCAGGCTCCTGCGAGACGAAAACGAAGGGACCGGTGCCGATCGGATGATCGGAAAATGATTTGCCGCTGCCTGCAGGAACAATCCCGATCGCGCCATCAGACACATTCAAGAGCAGGTAAGGATCCGGCTTCTTCAGGTGCACGATCACGGTAGAAGGATCCGGCGCGTCGACGTGGTCGATCTTCAGGAAGGATCCGCTCTTCGGAGTGACAAGCGTCCCGTCGTGCGCCGAGTCAATCGTCCACTTCACGTCACGTGACGTTAACACGCGTCCATCATGGAAATGCACGCCTTGGCGGATGTGGAACACATAGGTCAAAGCATCAGGCTGGTCCCAGCTTGTGGCGATCCAGGGCTGCGGGTTGTACTGTGCGTCCTTCTTGACCAGTGAGTCAAAGAGCAGTTCATCGATGTGGGCAGAGGCTTCATCCACTCCGATGCGAGGATCAAGATTCGTGGGACTGCTTTCGATCAACATCGTCACTGCGCCCGGAGCACCTGCATGCCGCCCGCAGCCGCAGGTCAGCGCCAACAGCACGCACGCCGCACTGATAAACCTACGCACTGTAGGTGACCTGGCCAAGGATCGCAGACCGCGCGGCCCCGGTGGCAGCAGGCACGTTGGATGGCCGGTGATGCCACGTCTCATACGCAAGCAGCGCAAAGGCCGCTGCTTCTTTTGCCTGCGAAGGTATGCCGAAGGAGTCCATGACCGCGACCTGGCAAAATGAGCCTAACAACTCGGTCAGCATACGCATCAGCGTCCGGTTCCTCGATCCGCCACCGGCAACAATAAAGTCAGTCTCGCCCTGCCGCAGTATCGGCTTCGCATATCGCTCGACACTGAATCTGATACTTTCAGCCGTGAACGCAGTAGCCGTGGCAATAACATCCTCGTCCTTCAATCCACCTGCTCTGCAAGTTTCAAGAAATTGCTTCGCATAGTGGACACCAAATTGCTCACGCCCTGCGCTTTTGGGAATGTCCAACATGAAATATGGATCTCTCATGCAGCGGTCTACGACCTCTTTAGAAGAGGTACCACGAGCCGCGATTACGCCATCTTCATCGAAAGACTTTCCAAACAGTTGCTGGCACAGGTAGTCGATGATCATGTTTGCTGGACCCGTATCGAAGGCGATCAGGTCTGCTGCGTCTGCACCCGCGGGGATGGCTGTCAAGTTCGCGATGCCGCCCAGGTTCTGGAGTATCCGATTACGGTGCTTGTCACGGAAGAGAGTGTAATCAAGGTAAGACACCAGCGGCGCTCCCTGGCCACCGGCCGCCATGTCGGCAGGGCGGAAGTTCGAGACCACGGGCAGCCTTGTCTCTGCTGCGATGAGAGACATTTCACCCAGCTGCCAGGTGCATCCGAACGTTCTACCCGCGAAAGACGATGCAACTCCCTGGTGGTAGACCGTCTGGCCATGGCACCCGATCAACTGCGCCGTCGCGCCCGCCTCGCTCATCGCCATCTTCACGGCATCTGTATAAGCAAGACCCAGTCTCCAATTCAGTCGCGCCAGTTCTGCCACCGAGATCGCACGGGCATCCATGGCAGCCAGAACGGGAGAGCGAAGTGCCTCGGGATAGTGTGTCGAGTAGTGATGAAGGAGTTGAAGCTTTCTTTCCGAACCGTCAGTAGTTCCCGGCGTAATCTCCACGATCGCGACGTCGATGCCGTCCGCCGAGGTGCCGCTCATAATGCCGGCGACAATCATTGGCTTCAGCTCCATACGACTCTCGACATCATCCACGGCTTTTTACTTTCCTGGAAGCCACCGCGCTCAGCTTCTCTATTCCAACGCTGAATGCTGTAATCCGTCCTCGCATTGCATCGATATCCTTCGAAGTAGGCGCCTGCTCTACACTCGCTCTGCTCAGCAGACGAGCTTTTTGCCTCTCTACGTGTTTCGCTGCACGAAGCACCTTCCTGCGAAAGGCAGACGATCGTTCCGCCTCTGAAAGCAGGGCTTCAAACGTTCGCACAATCAACGCAGGTTCCTTGCAGATCTCCAGCAGGTGCGTGCCGGCCAGGATGGCGGCGATCGATGCTTCCTCCAGCGATGCCCGTGTCAGAAGTCCGCCCATCTCCATATCGTCTGAGAGCACAAGTCCGCGATAACCAATTTTCTTCTGAAGCACCTCGTGGATCCAATGCTGCGATACCGACGCCGGCCCGGATATCCTGCCGTGATCTCCTTTCACTCGCGGGTACGCCGCATGCGAAATCATCACTATGGGCAGGTCTCTGCGCAGTTTGCGATAGGGAAGCAGGTCCTCTTCCCATAGCTGCTGCCAACCGCGATCGATTTCGGGCATGGCGAGGTGCGAGTCGAGAGTGCCGCCGCCCAGGCCCGGAAAGTGCTTACCGCAACCAACCACGCCTGCCTTTTTCAGTCCCGAAAGAAAGGATCCTGCGTACGCGATGACATCTTCAGCCTTGGCCGCGCTGGACCTTGTCCTCATCACGCTCGCAGACGCCGGCAGCGCAAGATCAAGTACGGGCGCAAAGGTGGTATTAAAGCCGAACATCGCGATCTCGTCACCGATAAGACGGCCATGTTCGCGACTTGCTTTTTTGTTCCTGGTTGCTGCGACGATGGCCGCTGAAGGCATAGGCGCTACCAGGTCACGCAACCTGTCAACCAGGCCACCCTCAAGATCGATACAACGGAAAGCCGGGCCTGCGCACAGCCGCGAAGCTGTCTGCAGCAACGACTGCACCTGTCCCGCTGCCTCGATATTTCTACGAAAGAGGATGATCCCGGCAGGGCGAATCAGCTTGAGCCACGCAGCTTCGAGCGGGTTGACTGAAACGCCCTCCAGCCCGACGATTAGAAGCGAGCCCACTGCCTCTCGAAGCTTCATCCCTCTCCTCTCGCGGCGTCCGTCGCTGCCGCTCCTTTGATCTCATTCTGCAAAGCTTCAATCAGGTTCAGCGCCTGCAAGGGCGTCAGTGAATTGATGTCTGTCTCTTCCAGCCTGTCCAGAATACGTTGCGACAATGGAGTGAACATCATCATTTGTAAAGGCGCATCTGTCTCGACAGCTACCGTTCGCTTCTCGGTCTGCTCATGCTGTTTCAACACTGCCTTCGCCCTCGCAATGACTGATGCAGGGAGACCGGCGAGCTTGGCCACGTCAATGCCATAGCTGCGATTGGCAGCACCTGCTTCAATGGAGTGAAGGAACGAAATTTTCCCCCCGCTCTCCTTTACGGCTACGCGAAGATTCTTGAGGCGCGGCAAAGACTCTGCCAGCATCGTTAGCTCGTGATAATGCGTAGCGAACAGCGTCCTGGCGCCGATCCGCGCATGCAGGAACTCGAGCGTGGCCCATGCCAGCGACAGCCCATCGAAAGTCGCGGTGCCGCGTCCCATTTCATCCAGCAACACGAGCGACCGGTCTGTCGCAGTGTTAAGGATAGTCGCTGTCTCCATCATCTCGACCATGAACGTTGAGCGGCCCTTGGACACATTGTCGCTTGCGCCGATGCGTGTGAATACGCGATCAACTAAACTCCATCGCATGCTGTCGGCGGGCACAAAGCTGCCCATCTGCGCCATGATGACGAGCAAGGCAGCCTGACGAAGATAGGTCGATTTGCCGCCCATGTTCGGTCCGGTAATCACCAGCAGCATCGGTCCAGCCGTCGAGACATGCAGGTCATTCGGTACAAAGCGGCCCTCCGCGGCATCTTCAAGCCGAGTCTCTATCACCGGATGCCTGGCTCCGAAGGCTTCGAGAAGGCCTCCCTCCACCAACTCCGGCTGCACATAATTTCGCAACGCCGCCTGGTGAGCAAAGGAAACAAGCAGATCGATTTCGGCGAGGATGGTGGCTGTACGACGAATGCGTGAAGCCGCAGCAATAATCGTCTGTCGCAACTCAGCGAAAACAGCGCGCTCTATCTCAATTGAGCGTTCCTGCGCTGTAAGGATGCGGGTTTCATAATCCTTCAGCTCGGGCGTAGTAAACCGCTCGGCATTGACAAGCGTCTGCTTGCGCTCGTAATCAGCAGGCACAGACTTGAGATTTGATTTCGTGATCTCGATGTAATAACCGAACACCGAGTTGAACTTCACCTTGAGCGATTGGATGCCTGTGCGCTGCCGCTCCCGCTCCTCGATGGCAGCCACCGACTGGCGACCGCTCTGACTCAGCTCTCTTAACTCATCCAGCTCGACATGTCGGCCAGGAGCAATCGCACCGCCATCATTCAGGTTCACTGGCGGCTGCTCTACCAGTGTCGACACAATCTGGTGTCTCAGGTCTTCCAAGGTGTCGAGCGAATTTTGCAGTTCGCGCCACTTTCCTTCCGGAAAGCTGCTGAGCGTCCTGTGCAGGAGAGGGAGGCAGCCCAGCGAAGCACTCATCATTGCCACGTCCCGCGGACCTGCAGAATCCAGTGAGATCCTTGCGAGCATCCGCTCTAGGTCGTAAACACTGGCAAGCAGCCGACGAACATCCTCCCGCTCGATCAGCCGGCTCTTCGCGAAGGCAACGGCTTCAAGACGATCACGGATCGGCTTCGCCTCAACGAATGGTCGAAGCAGGGAAGCACGGAGCATCCGCTTGCCCATGGGGGTAACGCAGCAATCAAGATTGCGAAAGAGTGTGGACTCTTTGGAGGAGTCGGCAAACAACGGATCGATCAGCTCCAGGTTGCGGACCGTGACCAGGTCCAGCTCAAGATGCGTGGAGCGAGCATAGAAGCTGAGCGACTGCACATGAGAAATGTCGGTCTGCTGCGTCTGGCGGACGTAATGGATGATGGCTCCGGCAGCAATTCCGGCTGCCGGGTGACCAGATAGTCCAAACCCATCGAGCGACTCTGCCTGCAGTTGTCGCTGAAGAAGCGGCAACGCATAGTCTGCGGTAAAAACCCACGAGTCCAGGGGTGTTTTGGTCCGGACAGAGTCAAGAGCCATCCGCTTTACGCCAGTCTCATCGATCTTGCCACCAGCTACCAGGAGCGCCGATTCTCCTGCAAACAGCAACTCTGCGGGCTGCAGCTTCTCCACTTCTAACAGGCACTGGGCAAGAGCATCCAGACCGCGCATCTCTGTCGCCCGGAACTCTCCAGTAGAGATGTCCAGAAGTGCCATTCCGGCAGCATCCGCCGTGGAGTGGATGCTTGCCAGGTAGTTGCATGCATCCGCCGCCATCTCGCCATCAATGGCCGTTCCTGGAGAGAGAACGCGGGTCACTTCCCGCCGGACCACCTTTTTGGTCAGCTTGGGATCTTCCATCTGCTCGCAGATGGCCACACGAAATCCCTTGCGAAGAAGGCGTGCAATGTAAAGCTCGGCAGCATGGTAAGGCACGCCACACATCGGGATTGCCCGCTCACGGTCCCGCGCAGTCAACGTAATGCCCAGTTCGCGGGCAGCTATCTTTGCGTCTTCGTAGAAAAGTTCGTAGAAGTCGCCCATGCGGAAGAAAAGCAGGGCATCGGGATTCTGCTGTTTAGCAGCAGCATGCTGGCGCATCGCCGGGGACAGCGCAAGGTCTGGAGGGTTTCGAAGAACTGGGTCGGACACGCAAACGCCAGCATATCGCGAAAGCGACTGCTGGCGCTCAGTACTTGCTGCGAGAAGGGCTACCTCTCTGCTTTAGAGAGACTTACGAACGGGTAACGGCGTCCGATCCGTGCTGCTTCACTACCTTGTTGTACAGTCCGATCAGCAGGAACGGTGCAGCCCACTGACCTACAAACAGGGCGTGCTCATCTTTTCCCTGGATCTTCAAAATCAGGGAGCCAAGGATCGACGCACCGGCGGCGCCGAGGAAAAAGCTGGTGGGCCACTTGGAAGAATAGCTCTCCAGCAAACCCGTAATCTGGTCCTCTTCGACCTCACCTGCACGTACGCGATAGTCCGTCATCAGTACTCTCCTCTTTGGCAAATCTCTCTAATCGAGATGCGCCGGTACGTGGAAGCTGCTGCACCGGAATTCAACATTTTGAGGACACACTGCTTTGTTCCCACGATTGTGTGTGCTGTCAATGCCTGACGAGGTCAATCCTACTCTCCCAACATAAGCCTCCGGATGCTCAGAGCTCGGCCGCTTTGCTCGTCGCACTCGATAATGGAAGCGCACATCCTCGCGTCGCCTCGCGCGGCCTCGAATTTGGCTGGCATCCCGGTGAGAAACCGGTGCAGCACCTGCTCTTTCTCCACGCCGATGACTCCGTCATATGGGCCGCTCATCCCCACGTCGGTCTGAAAAGCCGTGCCCAGCGGCAATACACGCTCGTCCGCCGTAGGGATGTGGGTATGTGTTCCGAGTACTGCAGTAACCTTTCCGTCCAGGTACCAACCCATGGCGACTTTCTCCGAAGTTGCCTCAGCATGGAAGTCCACCAGGATGACCTTGGCTTTGATCGATGCCAACAAATCGTCAGCTTTTCGGAACGGATCATCGTTGGACGCCATAAATACGCGACCCTGCAGATTGATCACGGCATACCGGATCCCGCCGGGCAGGCTGCCTTCGTAAAATCCGAAGCCCGGAGAACCCTGGGCATAATTTGCCGGACGCAAAACACGACGCGGCCTATCCGTCGCATCTGCTGGTACAGACTGCATATATTCGATAATCTCGCGCTTGTCCCAGGCGTGATTCCCGGTAGTTATGACCTCCGCCCCCAGGTCGAACAATTCGTCCGCAATGGCAGGTGTAATACCAAAGCCGCCTGCCGCATTCTCGCCGTTAATCACGGTCAAGTCGATCTTCTGCTCGACCCGAACATGATGCAGGTGCTCGCGCACAATCCGCCGTCCGGGACTGCCAAAGACATCACCAACAAAAAGGATTCTCAAGAGAACATGCCTCATCCACAGTTGCTTTTAGTAACCCAATAAGATGCACAGAGGTAGGTGACTCTTTCGACACAGGTAATAGACCCTATGACTAATGAGTTATAAGCAATTGCAATCGTTATGTTAGCTTTCGATGCATGGCTGCTAATACACGATTTGCAACGGGAGTCCACATTCTGGTGCTACTGGCAGCAGAACCAGGCTCTTTACAAACCTCAACTAACCTCGCAGAACATCTGGAGACGAATCCGGTCGTCGTTCGCCGGGTATTGTCTTCTTTGCAGCGAGCAGAATTGATCCTCAGTCAAAAAGGGCCAACTGGCGGATCCCGTTTGGCGAAGCCGGCAAAGGAAATCTCGCTTGCCGACATCTACAAGGCAGTGGAAAGCAATCCGCTGTTTTATGCTCCGTCCACAAGCAATAGCGGCGCCGCCCGTCTGAATACCGTACTTGAAAAGACTTTCTCCTCTGCAAAGAAATGCGTTGTGGAAGAACTTTCCCAGACCACTCTGGCGCAGATGGTGAAGAGAGTTGCAAAACCGACCACTGGGAAGCTGGCCAAGCGGTAGATCTTCACCCAGATCGAGGCTGCTATAGCTCGTCCTGCGTCGGCAGCGGCCTCATCAAGGGGAAGAGAATGACATCGCGGATAGAAGAGGCTCCCGTCAGGATCATAGTCAGACGGTCGATGCCGATTCCTTCTCCTCCGGTGGGTGGCAATCCAAACGAAAGTGCCCGCACGTAATCATCATCTGCCTGATGAGCTTCCTCGTCGCCTCGTGTCCGCTCTGATAACTGCTGTTCAAAGCGCCTTCTCTGCTCTTCCGGATCGTTCAACTCGCTGAACGCGTTCCCGACTTCGAATCCCCCT
>CAZZUX010000138.1:0-8628 GCA_964657395.1 uncultured Ktedonobacteraceae bacterium | reverse complement strand
GAGCCAGGGCTTCGGCGAGTTGGGATTGCATGCCGGCAATTTCGGCTGGAGTGGCGGCGCGGTCGAGGCGATCCATGTGGTTGCTGCGCAGGGCGGTGTGACCGACCAGAGCTGCGACGTTGACGCTGGGCTGGGCGCGATCGACGGCGGCGGTCCAGGCGGCGAAGGTCGGATAGCAAAGGTCTTCGGTGAGGCCGAGCAGGTTCATGGGATCGGGCGGCGTGCTATGGGTCGTGAACGGCGCAGCGCTAATGCCGCAGTTGCCGGTGATGACAGTGGTGACGCCTTGCGAGAGCTTGGGCAGCATGTGCGGATGGCGGATGACGGCGAGGTCGTCATGCGTGTGCACGTCGATGAAGCCGGGCGCAAGGGTGAGGCCACCGCCGTCGATGATGTGAGTTGCTGTGTGGCTAAGGGCTGGACCTATTTCTGCGATGCGGCCGTTGGTTATGGCGAGGTCGAGCAAACCGGCGCAGGTGCCTGCATGTGTTGAGGTGACGTCTTCGCTGTCTCCCGTCCCATCGAGGATGCGCGTGTTGCGGATGAGGGTGTCGCAGGCCGGCGTGGAAGGCATGTTCGTGGCTTGGTGTTCAGAACTGCAGTGGTAATGAACATCGATTGTACTCGCCCGCAACGCGGATTCTGTCCCGCGTTTGCGCTCTGCGTTCCTGGAGGTTTGTCGAGCCGGCGGTTCAGGGTCGGCTAAACATCGCGAGTGTTTCGGTCATGAAGGTTTGGTCATCCTGACTCTGACGCTTGTCGAGAAGGGGTTTTGCGTCACTTCCTGCGGGATAGCGCAGCTGGTCTGAGCCATCGGTGACGGCCTTGTAGATCACTTCGGCCACAACGATCGGATCGGCGCCATTGGCCATCATGGGTTCCACGGCTGCCATCACGCCTTTGACTGTCGGCTGGTACTCGGTCATGGATTCATCATTGCTGAAGGCAAATGATCGTGTCGCAAAGTCGGTTTTGATGGCGCCCGGCTCGACGATTTTCACTTTGACGCCGATCGGCTTCATCTCGTATGACAATGACTCGCTGATGCCCTCTACTGCGAACTTGGTGCCGTGATAAAGCGTGCCAAGCGGGAAAGTAACTTTGCCGCCGATGGACGAGATATTCACGATGACGCCCGAGTGCTGCGCGCGGAAATGCGGCAGGAGTGCCTTCGTGGTCTCAAAGATGCCAATGACATTGGTATCGAATTGTCGGCGGATCGTCTCCATGGTGGTGGCCTCAAGCGGACCATAGGCACCAAAACCCGCATTGTTGACGAGCGCATCGATGGTACGGAAGCGCTCCAGCCCTGCTGCTACAGCTTGTTGAATCGAGTCTGACTTGGTGACATCGAGCGCAGTGACCAGAACATGGTCGAGAGCCTGCAACTCCTTTCCATGATCGGGATTGCGCATTGTTGCAATTACGTTCCAACCCTGCTGCTGAAAGTAGAGTGCGGTCGCTTTGCCGATGCCCGTAGATGCACCGGTAATCAGTACTGTCCTGGATTGTGCCATCGTCATCTCCTGGTTCCTTCTCATTAGATGAAATGGATCCCCAGAAAGGAGCGAAGATGGTCCGTTTTTGGCTGATTGATAGAAGGATTGAGGCGGACGAGCTTTGCACGGAGATCTAATTTTGAACGGGCCAGGCGTGCATGGCAATCGAAGCTATGGACAAAAGCTTTTCACGCGAAGCGCCATCGCGAGCCAGGGTGGACATGCCCTGAATGACTGCCATGATGTGACCTGCCAATGCCTGTGCATCCGACTTTCGCATCGGCCCGCGGATGCTTCGATCGTGGATGATTTTGTTACGAAGACGCTTCTCAATTTTAAGGCGTATGGCGGCCAGGGCTTGCTGTACGTCAGCGGCTGCAGGGGAGCAGCTGATTGCCGAACTCGCGAGGAGACAGCCTGCCGGAGTGTTTTCGCCAGTGAAGCCAATGGCGGATGCCTGGAGCAGACCGGTGGCTGCGGCGCGGGCAGTGGGCGCATCGTCGATGATGGACCTGGAGGTGACCGGCCCGGAGATGTAATGCTGAATGGCTTCCAGGAATAACTGCTTCTTGTCGCCGAAGGCGGTGTAGAGGCTCGGCGGTGTGATGCCCATGGCGGAGGTGAGGTCGCTTACGGAAGTTGCTTCGTAGCCATGTTTCCAGAACAGGAGCATGGCCTGGTGGAGCGCAGCTTCGCGATGGAAGCCGAGGGGACGTCCCGGCTTGCGCTTTCCGTCAGCCTCAGTAATTTTCATAGTCTTTACTATGAATCAACTTGACGGCTCGCTGCAACTGGAGTGTACTCAGTTTCATAGTGAACACTAAGGATTACAGATGACACTCAGGAACTACCGCACACTTGGTCGCTCGGGACTCGTGGTGAGCCCGCTGGCTCTTGGCACAATGACATTCGGAACGGCACGCTGGGGGCTGGACGAGGCGGGCGCTGCTGCTGTGTTCCATGCCTATGTGGAAGACGGCGGCAACTTTGTCGATACGGCTGATGTGTATGCGGGCGGCCGCAGTGAAGAGATGCTGGGCAGCCTGATTGCCGATGGGAAGCTGCGCGACCAGATGGTGATTGCGACGAAGGCGGGGTTTGCAGCCGGCCCTGATGTGCATACGGGCGGCAATGGTGCGAAGCATGTCTATGCAGCAGTCGAAGGCTCGTTGAGGCGGCTGCAAACCGACTACATCGACCTGTTCTGGATGCATGTGTGGGATGCTGTGACCCCTGCGGAAGAGCTTCTGGAGACGATGGTAGCGCTGGTGCGTACGGGCAAGATCCGGTACTGGGGTATGTCCAATGCCCCGGCCTGGTACGTGGCCAAGCTCGCCACGCTGGCTGCTGTGCGCGGTGTGCCCGGTCCGATTGCAATGCAGTACTTTTACTCACTGGTGAATCGCGATATCGAGGATGAGCATGGGCCGCTGGCAAAGGAGTTCGGCATGGGTGTTGTGCCTTGGAGTCCTCTTGCGTATGGGCTGCTGACGGGCAAGTACGATCGCGCGGTCGTGGAAGCGGCACCGTCCCGCACGGGTGGTTTGCCTCGGGATTCTGCGACGGAAGGCGAGAAGCGTCCTGAGGGCGACAAGCGGCTGGACGGAGCGAACCCGTTCGGCGACTCCCTGTTCACGCCGCGGAACTGGAAGATTGTCGATGAATTGAAGAGAGTGTCTGGTGAGGCCGGCGAGAGCCCTGCGCGCGTCGCGCTGGCATGGGTGTGCGGCAGGCCGGGCGTGGCTTCCACGTTGATGGGGGTGAGCCGGCCCGAACAGGTTGCCGACAATATCACCGCACTGGACGTGGTGCTTTCTGCGGAGCACCAGGCAGCCCTGGATACAGTGAGTGCGCCGGCAGACCCACGGTTTCTCTACAGTCTGTTCACGCCCGCTTTGCGACAGCAAGTGGTGTTCGGGGGCAGTGCTGTGGATGGTTGGTCCTGAAGCGTTTAGGAGCTGTCTAGATTCGATGAAGTGACAGCACGTAGGGCAGCCGGACGTTCTTAACGTCAGGATCACCGGCTAGTGCGAAGACACGGCCGGTGAGATTGCCATGGTGCGGGATCAGCTTAATGGCAAGTGTAGTGGCGCCGGTGCGGATCGCATCGGGCGAATCGATGTGGCCCGTAAAATCACCGGTAAAGGCGGGTCCTTCGAGTCGCATGCCGGTGATCTTTTCCGGAGCGTTCGTCCCGAGGGCAAGGCTCGCGTCCTGACTGGAATCGATGTTGAGGTGTACGGGCATGTCCGCACCGCCGTTGACGAGTCTTCCTTCCCAGTGGCCGCTGAAGGTGGAGGACGCGACAAAGGCAGACGGTGCGTAGCCGCAGTCTTCATGGGGCTGCTGCCATCCGGGGATGTAAGCCTGGACAAGCTGGTCGCAGATGTGGAAGGCCAGGTCTCTGTCGTTCGACTGATTGGTAAGCACAAGACACGCGAGGTTCTCCGAAGCAACCATGTACAGGATGGTGGCGACGCCAGCCTGGCCGCCGCTCTTGAAGACGAAGGGGATGCCTGATGGCAGATGGCCTGTAAACCAGCCGAAGGTGGTGGCCACGCCCCAGGGGCCGACAAAGACCGGCTTCAGAAGCTCGTCGATCCAGTGTTCTTCGAGGATCGGCTGACGAGTGCCCATCCTGTTCTTCATCGTGAACATTGCGAAGCGAGCGAGGTCATGGGCGCTGGAGTAGAGTTCCCCGGAGGCGGGTGTCGAAGTGGTGTAGTACGGGATGGGACGGCCCACGGGGTCATAACGAATGGCAGCGGCTGCTAATCGATCCGTACTGGTATCGAAGAAGCTGTCGTGCAGGCCGAGCGGCGTGAGGACCCTTTGCTGCATGAGCGTTCCCAGGTCCGTACCTGTGAGTGTTGTGGCGATGGCGTCCAGCGCGGCGAACCCTATGTTGCTGTATTCGTAGCAGGAGCCGGGCGGGTACGCGAGTGCGCCGTACGCCTGCACGAGTGCCTGAGGACGGAGGGCCAGACTGATTTCGTCGCGGTCGTACGATTCGAACATACCGGGCAGACCGCTGGCATGGGCACCCAGGAGGCGGACCGTGGCCCTGTCTGTATCAATTGTTGTGCTTCTTAGCTTGCCGTCCGCGAGGTAGCGGTTTGCGGGTTCATCCAGGGCGAGCTTTTTCTCGGCGACAAGCGTCATCAGTGTGGTCGCTGTAAACGGCTTGGTGAGGGAGGCGAGGCTGAATGGTGTGTGCGGAGTCACTTTCACGCCAGTCTCGCGGTCAGCCCAGCCGAAGCCTTCTTCCAGCACGATTTTTCCCTGGTGCGCCACGGCGATGGCGAGGCCTGTTGCCTGGCGGTGCTCGATTGCCTGCTCTACCTGGTCGCGAATGCGATGGAGAGCTGGCTGATCGCACGATTCGGCAGTGCGCTTCGAGCTGGCGTGGACGAGCTTTGCAGCCGGGAGTGCGGCTCCGATGGAGGCAGTCAGCAGAGTGCGGAGTGCATCGCGGCGGGTATGGATCATCGGGTTTGCACCTGCTGGGTTATACGCCGGTGGGGTGGCTGTTGTTCCAGCGCCGGCCTCGTGTGAGGTCGTTGAACCAGACGTGGGCTAGAGTAGAACGATGCGCAGCAGGCCATTTCCTGGTGATCCGCATTCGAGTTCGCTGCGGATTTCGGAACTCGGATTCGGATGTGCCGCAGTCGCGGGAAGAGTGTCCCGGAAAGATTCTCTGCTGGCTTTGGGCGCTGCTTGTGACGCCGGGGTGACGTTCTACGATACGGCGCGCTCCTATGGGTATGGGCAATCGGAAGGTGTCGTAGGAGAATTTCTGCAGGGCCGCAGGCAATCGGTTGTGCTGTGCACCAAGTTCGGGATCATGCCGGCGGCGGCGGGTGGCTGGAAGCAGAAGATCAAGCCACTGGCGCAGGTTGCGGTCCGTGCGTTTCCTGGATTGCGCGGGATGGCGCAAAAGCAGGTGCAGGATCAATTTGTTGCCAACCTGTTTACGACCGAAACTCTCCGCTTAAGCCTGGAAGCCAGCCTGCGCGAACTTAAAACGGATTACGTCGACATGTTGTTGATGCACGCTGCCCCGGTGACGGTGCTGCAGCAGCATGACCTGCTGGAGGCGATGGGCCGGCTGGTGGAAAGCGGGCAGGTCCGCACGGCCGGTATCTCGGGCGATCTTGCGGTGATTGGAAGGTACTTTGCCGACCGTCCGGCGCCTCTTACGACGGCGCAGTTTGCTTTGAACCTGTCGAATATCGGCTTTGCGGAAGAATGTCGCAGGAACGACGACTTGATGCTGGTGGGGAACCATGTGTTCGGCGGTCCGGCGGGAGCTGCTTCCGCCAGGGAAATGCTTTCTGCTCTGCGGATGTCGGCACAGCTGCCAGCGGAGCTTCGGGAGAAGCTGGATCCGGACGATCCACAAACATTGCCGGAGCTGGTCCTCAACTGTGTTCTTCGAGGGACCGGGCTGACGGCGATTGTGCCGGCGATGATGCAGGTCCGCCACATTCAGAGCAATGTCCGGGCACTGGAGCACTGCAGGTTTACGGATGAGGAGCTTGCGATGCTTCGGCGGAATCTCGGTTCTGCCGGCACTTCTCGGCCAGCTGATCCGCCAGTCGCAGCGTCAGCGCCATCAGCGTAAAGGTTGGATTGCTGCTGCTTCCGGATGGAAAGACGGCGCAGCTGGCGATGGACAGGTTGGCGATTCCGTGAACTTTCAGGTTGGTATCCACGACGCTTGAGGCTGGATCGGCGCCCATGCGGAGCCCGCCCATCATGTGATAGGTATCGACCATGTCAGGAGCCTCGTTGTCCCATTCCAAAGTGTCGATGCCGGCTGCGCCGAGATAGTTGCGGACGGTTGGGATATAACGAGCGGCGGTATCCAGTTCGGGCGTCCGAACCTGCCAGTTGAGTACGGTGCGGGGTAGCCCGAGACTGTCAGTGTCGGTTGCCGAAAGGGTGATGCGGTTGTCGGGATGGGGTGCCTGTTCGACGTCAATGTTCAGCATCAACGTGGCTCGCTTACTGACGGCACGGCGCTTTCTGAATTTTGCCTGGAACCATAGTCGCGCCACATCGCCGGCTCCGCGGAAGACGGGCAGGAGGTTGGCGACGATGGCCTGTTTCAGCTTGCGGCTTTGCAGGGAGCGGAGCAGGTTGCGAATGGCGGCGGTACCGGAGTCTTCCGGCTCGAGGACGACGACATGGGCCATGACTGACTGCAGATGCTGATGAGCGCGCAGGTCGCATGAGGCTTCGAGCTTGGCGGAGTGCATGGTGCCGTCGACATAGAAGGGACCGAGCATGTTGAGGACGCGCTCACGAGCCGGGGAAAGGAAGCGAGCGGCGTGGTAGGAGACGTGGTCGTGAAAGTAGCGGCCAAGCTGGTCGTGCGGGTTGGGAATGCCGGGCGAGCAGAGCAGCAGGCGCGAGCTTTCGATGGTGCCGGCGCAAACGACGTACTGATCCGCTGAGAACTGGAAGGCGCGGCCGTCATAATTCAGTACCTGGACGGAGCCGACGCGGCGCTGATCGGCAGTCTCCAGGCGGGTGACATTGGCGTGGGTGAAGACGGTGATGAGGGGATGTGCGAGCGCCTGTGCGCCCAAGGTGCCGGCGAGATTGCGGCTCTTGAACGGGATCCACTTCGAAAAGCGCAGGGTTACCTCCGGAGAGGAGGGTGCGGCGCCGTGGCCGAGGGCGGGGAGCAGGTCTGCAGTAAAGGGAAGCGAGTTTACGCCGACGATCTTCTGGACATCCGCGTAGAAGGGCTCAAGTTCATAGGAGTGGATGGGCCACGGGATGGAAGGTGTGCCGGTAGGGGGAGAGAAGATGTCGGGAGTGAATGGCAAGAGCTGTCCGCCCCACCGGGTGGACGAACCACCGAAGGTGCGATGCCGCCCTTCGTTGGCGCCGAGATGCGGCTCGGATTCCATGTTCGTGCGGTAAAGAGCCTGGCTGCGTTCTTCAGGGGCGAGTCCCCCGGCTTCCAACAGATGTACGGCAATGCCTTGGTGGGCGAGGCGTGTGGCGAGGACGAGGCCGGCAATGCCGCCGCCGATGATGCAGATTGTCGACTGGAAGACTTCGGTAGTGGAAGACTCCTGAAGATCGATGTGCAAAGGACCTCGTCTGAGTGCGATGGTTTGCAGTGAGTCGTTGGGACGGTATTCAGGCTCTACTTAGCGGCGCGGACAAGGGTTTCTACTCCGGGGACGATTTGGAGGATGAGGACGGCTTGGGGGGCTTGGAGAGTTTTGAGGGTGGCTAGTTGGTCCTGCTGACTCTTTGCGTTGCCGGACGGGTGTTTTTCTAGCGTGTCGAGGGCGGACAGGCCGATGGTGGCGGCTTGTGTGAGGTTGGTCGAGACCGGGGCCAGCTCGGCGGTGAGGGGCGAGTTGGGCAGCATGGGTTGGAGGGCTGCGTCGTTGTCGCGCCAGAGGGTGAGCCATTGGCGGGCCTGGGTGAAGTCGGCCGCGCTGGCGTTGCCGGCGGCAATGCGGATGGCGAGGTTGCGGAAGTCGCGGGCGCGATCGGACTCGGGTGGCACGGCGTCGACGAGGCGGTTAAGCGGGGTGTAGAGGGAGTATTGGCGCAGCTCTTCGCGCTCGTAGCCTTTCGGAGGCGAGACGACGCTGGCCAGGACCTTGAGCGGCGCGGGATCGGCTCCGTTGGCCATGCGCTCGATCATGTTGTCGCTGTGGGCCTTGTAGCTCTGGCCGTAGTACGTGAGATTTTGCGAGACGATGGCTAGGCGCCGGTACATGGAGTCGACGTCCTTGGTGCTTTGCGGCGACCAGAGGCGTTCGGCGATGGCGGCGGTACGGGGCCAGATGCGGCTGCCGACGATTTCGGGCGGCGTGAACTCGCTCCACATGGTGGCTTCGCCGCCGAGGATGTGGGTCTGCTGCTCGGGGGTGAGGCTGGCGGTGGCTTTTTCGAGCGGATCGACTTCGTAGTGCTCGGATGCAGGCTGGTTGAGGTCAATGTAATAGCCGTTGGAAAGCAGGCCGCGGTAGCCGCGGCGGGCAGCGTCGGCGAGTGATTCCTGACCGCGCCAAGACTGGATAACGACGTCCTTCGGAGTTTCGGGCTGAAGAACTTCATCCCAGCCAATGGTGATCTTCTTCCGCCTGGTGACGAG
>CAZZUX010000137.1:7291-8761 GCA_964657395.1 uncultured Ktedonobacteraceae bacterium | reverse complement strand
TGCCAGACCACGTCGCCGAACCCGTTGATGCAGTAATCGTAGGTGATCTCCTCACCAGGCTGAACATCTCTCATCGCGACGACACGACGTATCCCATTCTCGGAATCGACAAAGACATTCGGTTCACACGAGTGATTGATGTGCCGTTCCGGCACTTGCATCCAGATGACCTGTCCCCCGCCAAGAAAATCACAGTAATGTTCTTCGCCGGCCGGCACGGGATGCCCCTCATCCACACGACGCGAGTCATCAATCGTAAGGACAACATCTCCCGCCTCAAACCCCGTCTCGGCAAACACCCCAACACCGTTGATGGGCGAAGCCTTGATGCTCACCGTCCCGGCACATCGATCCAAACCCGCACTCCTTATCCGTTTGCAAATAAGACGATGCCTACCCTGACAACTCGCGAAATCCCTCTTCATTCTCCCCAAGTCCAGCTTTTCGGAAACTTGCCCACAGGTAACGAGAGCCCAAGCCGCGCTGTCCTCAACAAACGAAATCACGACCGACCCAGAAACCCATGGAACGACTCGCGCCGCCGGAGCCACTCAGCCGGAACCCCCTCCAGCCCAGTCCGCAACACCACGATTCCCCCAACCATCGCGCACGTCGTATCCTTGTCCCCCAGCGCGCTTAGCGTCTGCCACATCGCCTCTTCGTAATCACTCAAAAACGATCCCGCGCTCCAGAGAACAAACGGCACAGTATCCATCGCCGTGACCCGCGAACCATTGCCCAGCTTCATGCCCGCCATCTCTGCAGTCGTATTCTCCGGCAACGCAAGCGCAGCTTCGGTCCCCGTCCGGACGTCGCTTGCCGGAATGTGCCTCAACACAGCTTCAAGAAATTCACGGCGCGTCGGGGCCGGGACGGAACCGCGCGACTGCCACGCGACTGCAGCCGCCACCGCCACCGCGATAGCACCGGCGATGGCCTCAGGATGCGCATGTGTCGTCACCGCCGATCGACGCGCCTGTTCAATCAATCGATCTAAGTCATCCGCAAAGTAGGCTCCCAGCGGCGCCACCCGCATCGCAGAGCCGTTGCCATACGACCCGCCTCCTGCAAACAACAATTGAGCCTCTTCTTTCCACGCCTGTCCACCGCGAGCAGAAAGACGCGGCAGCAGTTCATGCATGGCCGAACCATAGCCACGAAACGGATCGTAAAGCGAAGCAAAATGAGCTGCGAGCGAATCTTCCCGAATCTCCCCATCCCGACGAAGCATCTCGAAAATAGAAATCGCCATCATCGTGTCGTCCGTGAATTGCCAGGAGCCAGGTGGCACGACCCTGTCCAGCACAGAAGCCTTCACATCCCTGAACGTCATCGAAAAGAACTGTTCCCCAAACGCATCGCCGCAACTCAATCCCTCCAGCGAAAGCAGCGCCCGGCTCAACCGTTCCGAATTTGAATACTCTTCCTTCACCTGCATACTTAGTTCCACAATCGAGAAAGTAATTCCAC
>CAZZUX010000137.1:0-7191 GCA_964657395.1 uncultured Ktedonobacteraceae bacterium | reverse complement strand
GAATACTCTTCCTTCACCTGCATACTTAGTTCCACAATCGAGAAAGTAATTCCACTTGAAAGAATCTATAGTTAAACATCCTGCATTGAGTCTCATATGCAAACTGCCCAGCAAAGCGTTCCATTCAGAAGAGTCAGAATTGGACGTCTCCTCCGGCGCCTCTACTTGCGGCGGCAAGCAGCGAAGCCAATGTGATATGAAATGAAGCGTGGACGATTCGGTGACAGAAGCAAGGAAAGCCAGCGTCGACCCAAAAGAGTGCCGGGAGACGATAAACCTGCTGCGAGGCATGGGCTTCGATACGGATGCTTTTATTCGGCTTCACCACTTACAGGACAGTGTCGATAGTTTTTACCGGTATTGCGGGAGTGTGCAGCAGTTCCAAGAGAATGGGAATAATCATCGGGTGCATCAACGTCTGAAGTACGTACTCTTGTCCTGCCCTGACGGCGCCCCGCCTAAAGGAAAGAGTTTCAAAACGCTTGCAGAAGATGCGATCAAACTAATCCCATGATGCCCTAGATAATTCGACCACGGCAGTAACCTAACCAATGTGAAGCGAATCCGCTTCTACAGATTTGTAACGAATGCTATTTTGTTCATTCGGAGCAAACCCATGACCCTTCCCATTCTAGTCAACCTGTCGCCTCTCATCGCTCTCGTGGTCATCTGGGCCCTGATGATCAGGCAGCGCGGAGGGAAACTGCCTCAGCCATCCGGAACCCCCGATAGCGGAGCGGGCCCATGGATCTCGACTCTTCTACTAGTAGTAGGCCTTGTGAATTTGTACAAGCCATGGCTTCATCTACCGCATGAAAGAGCACGACTGCTCACCATCGGCCTGTTCATGATCCTGATCCCGGGAGCTGCTTTGCTGCGAACCCTCCGGGGCACATCGCCGAGAACTTGGGGACAGTACTCTAACTTCTGCATGTCAGCCATGCTCTGTTCGTTGGCAATCAGCGCCGTCTTACGGCCCTGACCAAACCCCGCTCGTCCTGCTACAAACCTTCTCCAGATACCGCTCACCCACCTCTATCCACCCGCAGCCTGCAAAATCAACGCCGTCACTTCTTTCGGATGAGAAATCATCGAAAGATGCCCCGCAGCAATCTCAATCGTGCGAGCCTTCATGCGCTTCGCCATAAACCGCTCCAGCTCCGAATTGATTGTCCGATCCTCAGTGGACACCGCGTAGAACGTCGGCTTGCTATGCCACGCCGCCTCCGTAGTCTTCGCCGCCACCAGTGCTTTGTGAAATGGTTGCTGCACCGCGAAGAGCACGCGCGCCCTCGCCGCCGGCACCCCGTTGGCAAAGTTCTCCAGAAAAGCGCTCTCCGTTAACTGGCCAATATCTCCATCGAACACCACACCAGCCGTCGCCGGAGGCGTAGGAAAACGCTTCGCCAGTGCGCCGTAATCCTCTCCCGCATCAGGAGCGCGCGCCGCAATGTACACCAGCGCGCTCACGTTCTCCGCCACGCCCGCCTGGCTGATAATCGTCCCCGCAAACGAGTGCCCCACCAGCACCGTGGGCCCCTTCTGCTGCTTCAGCACGCGCCGTGTCTCCGCCACGGCATCCTCCAAAGTAGTCAGCGGATTCTGCACCGCGGTCGCATTCAACCCCTCCGCCTGCAGCCCTGCAATTACCTCCGACCAGCACGAGCCATCCGCAAACAGTCCATGCACTAGCACCACATTCTTCACCTTCGGGATCACTGCGGCGACACTTCTTACTGCATGCACTGTGACAACCAACGTCGCAGCCGCTGAAAAGAGAAATCTCCGTCTGTCCATCTCTACCTGTCTCCTTCATCCATCCGTCGCCGGCCCTGATTGGTTGCGTGAGGATCGGTGACAATCGAGCACCCGGCAGCACCAGGTAGATGTAGCTCCAGACTAGTCCGCTACAGCTAGAATTACGAATCTCCGCCTAAGTAGTCGCCGTCCACCCCCGACGACATAACTCCCAGCCAAGGTAAAGGCGCAGCCGATATCGCCAAAGCCGATTAGCCTCCGGAAGAACGTGCCTGTACTAAGTACACTAATTAACCGACCAGCATCAGCTGACTCAACTGCGCTTTACACATCTGCGACCGAGGTTTCCTCAGGCTCTTCACCACCGTCTTGCTGATGAGCTTCGGATGTTCAAGCTGTTGCCGTCCGCCCTTCCGACTGAGTAAACAGGAATTCCAGATCTACGCTTTAACGTAATAAAAACGATTACAAACCAGTTACTGCCGGGCAAACGCTCTGGAAGGGCCCGCATCCGAACCCCCCTCGCTCTCCAGGATTTCCATGCTTTCAATCAGTCCGCCGGTAATCGTATACACGTGCCATACCTCGCCATCGAAAAGCACCTCCCCGCCCAGGCTCTTCACCAGCTGATGCACCCTCACCTCGGTCCGGCCATCTTCCCGGTCGAGGATCTCCACCGGTTCCACGCAAGGATCAAATTCCTTCCACTGTCGCGTCCAGTAAGCTCGGATCTCATCTTTTCCCATGACTCGCCCACCCTCCGAAGCCTTCGGCCAGCTGATGTTTTCAGTCATCAGCGCCAGCGCGCTGTCTATCTCCCGATCGTTGAAGGCAGAGTAGGCTCGCCTAATCAGTGTCTGCGTATTTGTCATAAATCCCCGGAACAATTATGACGAAAGAACCGCATCTGCGGCTCCCGAGCCACCGCCAGCAAGCGATAATCTGAATCCTGGTGACTTGTGAAACAGCATGGTCTCCCCATCACTCCCACTCACCCTCTACTCAAAGACGATTGGCTCACCCTGGCAAGCTTCGGCGTCATCGCCTTCGCCTGCGCCGATGTATCCCACGAAGCCCTCGGTCACGGTCTGGCCACCCTCGCCATCGGCGGCAAACCCCTCCTGCTCACCACCTGCAACTTCGTCTCCCAGGGTCATTACACAAGATGGATCGCTGCGGGCGGACTCATGAACCTGGCTGTCGGCTCGGCATCGCTTGCAGCTGTACGTCTCATACGCGGGCTTCCTCCACTCCTGCGTTACTGGCTGGTGCTTGTGGCCGCCTTCAACCTGTTCTTCGCTTTCGGCTATCCGGCATACTCGGGCATCGCCAGGTTCGGAGATTGGGCTGCTGTCATCTCCGGACTCCAACCCCCATGGCTCTGGCGATCGCTCCTGGTTGTCATCGCCGTCCTCGGCTACTACGGAACCATGAAGCTGCTGGCCGGGCCGCTTGCCCCCTTCGCCGCAAGTCTTACCCTGCCGGCGCTGGACAAAGCCCGCCTGGCACGGCTCACCACCATTCCTTACCTCGCAGCGATCCTCCTCGCATGTCTCGCCGGAGCACGCAATCCTGGCGGCTGGCTCACCATGCTCACCGCCGGCTTCCCCGCGGCTGCCGCTGCCTTCGGGCTCACGCAGATGGATCACCTGATCCATCTGCCGTCGAACCAGGTCCCCGCTGAAAACATCAGCTTCCTGCAGCGAAGTTATCCATGGATCATCGCCGGCACTCTCACCGCCATCTTCTTCATCGGCGTCCTGGGGCCTGGCATCCGGTTCTCCCGCTAGCAATTTGAAAAGAAGGTGAGTTGCAGACAGTGATGCCGGCCCCTTGAAGGCCGCATGATGGTCGACGAACCTCTTAACCTCGCGCCCCCTCTCCCCGAGGCATAACGCTAATCCATCTTCCGATGGATGCGCCCACGCGCATGTGTCAGATAAGTTTCAGCAGGTTCTTCAAACATGCCACTTACCCAGCGCATCCTCCTGTATCTAGCCCTCTGCCCTGCCTCGATGCTCCTGGCTCCCTTTGCCCTCGGACAAAGCGCGACGGCTTCCCTGCGCGGCGTCGTCACCGACGCAACCAACGCCGTAGTCCCGAACGCCGAAGTCGTCATCACCTCCACCGGCACCGCACAGCAGCATGCCGAGCATTCAGACAGCCACGGCGAGTTCTCCTTCCAGGAGCTCTTCATCGGCGACTATCGCGTTGAAGTCCGTTCCCCCGGCTTCGCCACCTGGTCCGACACCCACATCCATCTCGATGTCGGCAACCAGTCGCAGATCGCCGTGCAGCTTGTCGCCGCCTCCACCCAGCAGACCATCGAAGTCACCGGCGTAGCCACCCGCCTCCAGACCAATGAAATCGGCCAGGGTGCCGTAGTGGGCGAACACGAAATTGCCGCTCTGCCTCTCAACGGACGCAACTTCGCCCAGCTCGGCATCCTCCAGCCCGGCGTACGTCCTGCCTCCTCCAGTCTCATGACCCAGGGCAGCTTCCGGCGTAATGGTCAGAATTATGAAGTCAACGGGCAGCGTCCCGAGTCCAACAACTTCCTCATCGATGGCATGCGCGATATCAACCGTCTCGATGCCGGCTACGCCTTTCGTCCCCCGGCCGACGCCATCGCCGAGTTCCGCATCCTCACCACGACCGCGCCCGCCGAGTTCGGCGGCACCAACGGTGGCATCACCACAATCGTCACCAAGTCAGGCACAAATACCCTCCACGGCACCCTCTATAACTTCTTCCGCAACGACGCCCTTGACGCCAACAACTACTTCGCGGCGCAAAAGGAGAGACTGAGGCAGAACCAGTTCGGCGGCACCATCGGTGGTCCCGTCATCCAGAACCACGCCTACTTCTTCACCTACTACGAAGGCCTGCGCAGTCTGCAGGACATCACCCACGGTGTCGTCGTGCCCACCCTCGCCGAACGCGCCGGCGACTTCTCTGCAGACGCGCCCATCCTCCTCAACGCCACCCGGACACCGTTCACCAGCAATCTTGCCGGTCAGATCAATCCCATCACCGCCCGCTATCTCAGCTACTTTCCAGTCCCCAACACACCGGAGAATCCAAACCTCGCCCAGACCACCAACGCCAGCCACTACAACAGTGATCAGCTCGGCGTGAAAGCAGACTGGCTGCTCCGTCCGCAGGAAGTCGTCAGCGCGCGCTACAGCTATTCCACGCTGTCACTCCTCAATCCATATTCCGAGCTCGGCGCCGACGTCCCCGGCTTCCCCGTCGGCTACTACACCAACACCCACCTCGGCGGGCTCACGGAAACTCACACCTTCTCCCCGCAGACCGTCATGACCGCCAACGTCAGCTTCTTCCAGAACCACATCCTTCTCGACAAGCGTCTCTC
This sequence comes from uncultured Ktedonobacteraceae bacterium, assembly GCA_964657395.1. Classification (GTDB taxonomy): domain Bacteria; phylum Acidobacteriota; class Terriglobia; order Terriglobales; family Acidobacteriaceae. The sequence continues at coordinate 2,057 of CAZZUX010000137.1, read as the reverse complement.
CGGCAACTCGCCTCAATCCTTCGGCTTCGGCTACGCATCCACCCGACCCGAGGCCACGGGCGCGCCGTTGATCATGACTCAGGGCTACTCCAACGTAGGCGACCCCATCATCAACCCCCGCGACACCATCCAGAATGACTATGCCTTCAGCGACAACGTCGCACACACTCAGGGCAAACACGTCACCAGCTTCGGCGCACAGTTCCGTCGCACGCAGATCAACGGCTACCAGGCTAACTTCGCCTCCGGAACCTTCAGCTTCACCGTCCAGGGAATGACCAACAACTCCCTCGCCAACTTCCTGTTAGGCCGGCCCGACATCTTCACCCAGGCTGGCGGCGACTTCAATCGTGACCTGCGTGGCTGGGAACTCGGCTCGTATGCCCAGGATGAATACCGTCTCGGCTCCCGCCTCACTCTCAACTACGGCGTGCGTTATGAAATCACCACGCCGTTCAAAGACATCCACAATCGCCTCATGGCCTTCACTCCAGGTCAGCAGTCCACCGTTCATCCCTCTGCGCCAAAAGGCCTCCTGTTCCCGGGTGATGCCGGCGTGCCGGACACCATCACGCCCGTCTTCAAAGGAGACTTCGCCCCCCGTCTCGGCTTCTCGTGGGATCCTCGAGGCAACAGCCGTACCGTCATTCGCTCCGCCTACGGCATCTTCTACGACGAGCTGCTGAACGGTGTCGGCATGCCCATGCGCGCTGCCAGCGCAGCCCTCCCCCAGACCGTCGTCCGCACCCTTACCGGAAAAATCAACTACGCCAACCCGCTCTCCACAGTCGCCAATCCTTTCACTCCGGGTCAGGTCGCCCTGCCCGCATCCACCTTCACCATTGACCGCAAACTGCTCCCGCCTTACACCCAGGATTGGAACCTCACCATCGACGAAAGCCTCGGCGGCCAGGTCTTCTCCATCGGCTACATCGGCGCAAAAGGCACTCGTCTCCCGCGACTGGTAGAAGCCAATCCCGCTATCTACCAACCCGGCGCCACCCTCGCCAACTCCGGCCGCCGCCGCCTTTACTCCGGCTGCACATTAACCACCGGCACCTGCTCGCTCGGCACTGCGGGACTGGTAGAAGGCAACGCCAACTCAACCTTCCACTCCGCACAGTTCTCCGTCACCCGCCGCGGTGCGCCCGACCTCAACTACACCCTCGCCTACACCCTCTCCAAGGATCTCGATTACTCCTCCAGCCTCCACATGTCCGGCCCCGCCCCATGGCTCAACCTCGGAGAACTCGACGTCCCGCAGGACAATCTCAACCTCAAGGGAGAGTACGGACGATCCCTGTTCGACGCGCGCAACCGTTTCGCCGGAAGCGTAACCTACGCCATTCCATTTGCCCGCAACCTTGCCCGTCCGGAACGTGCCCTGCTCGACGGCTGGCAGATCAATGCTCTCCTGGCTCTCAACACCAGCACACCGTTCACTGTCTACGACTCTGCCAACGTCTCCCTGCAGGCGCCCCATCCCGGCGTCTCCGGCATGTTCGGCGATCGCCCCAACGTCATCGGCGATCCCAATACCGGCGCACCGCACAAGGTCTCGCAATGGGTCAGCCGATCCGCCTTTCAGAGGCTCGACCCGGTCGCCAACGCAGGCCAGTTCGGAAACGAGCAGCGCAACAGCATCAATGGTCCGGCCTTCGGAAGTCTCGACGCGTCCCTCGACAAAGGCTTCGCCGTCAGCGAGAAGACCCGCCTCCAGTTCCGTGCCGAAGCGTTCAACGTCACCAACCACACCAACTTCATCGTGCCCGTCGACGACATCAACTCCCCCGTCTTCGGCCAACTCACCGAAGCCCAGTCCCCACGCATCCTCCAGTTCGCTCTGAAAATCCAGCGTTAAGTCAACAGCTCCGGCGCCGGCATTGGAAGCACTGCATGCATCTTTGCCGCCCTTCACTCAGGATGGAATGCTCGATCGGCATGGGGAGTAAGCATTCTGCGCCCGATAAAAATCCTCAAGCGCGCAGCATTCCTTCGAAGGGCGGCCTTCAACAGCCATTCAAACGCCGCCCGGACGGCAAATGGGCTTCAACAAA
>CAZZUX010000136.1:0-8985 GCA_964657395.1 uncultured Ktedonobacteraceae bacterium | reverse complement strand
TTGATGACGAGCTGCTGAATGCCTCCGGCTTTTTCAAGGAGCGGCTCAGCCAGTCCGCACTGGTAGCTGCCATGCGCACCGTCAATGATGCAGAAGCAGATGCGGTCAGGACGTGGCTGGATGAAAAAGGCTTGACTTTCAAGACCGGTCCCAAGAGCGAGGAGGATCTTACGGATTCCCAGATTCGCGAGCAATGCAGGATGTACATTGCCGCCATGCGGATCGCCGATACATTCTCATGCGATGCGATCGGCATTCAGTACCAGCAGGGCCTGAAAGACATGGTGCCGGCTTCCGATCTTGTCGAAGGACTATTGAACAATACGGAGCGTCCGCCTGTCTTCCGTAGCGGCGAGGCATCAGGCGAGTTGTTTCCAGGCAAGCCACTGCCACACTTCAACGAAGTGGACGAGTGCGCCGGTGTGGATGCTGTGGTAACGAATCGGGTATGGAACGCGCTGGGCCTTGATCCCTCAACCACCTTGCATGATTTGCGCTGGGGAGAAGAGTTCAACGGCGAGTACGTCTGGGTCCTTCAGATATCGGGCGCGGCACCAGCGAGCCACTTCATCAACGGCTATGCCGGAGCAACGAGTGAGCGACAGCCGCCCATGTATTTTCCGCTCGGTGGCGGCTCGCTGAAAGGCGTCGGGCGTCCGGGCAGAGTGGTATGGAGTCGCGTCTTCGTCGAAGGCGGAGCACTCCATGTGGATCTCGGGATGGGCACAGTGATTGAACTACCGGAGCAGGAGATTGCGCGCCGGTGGCAGAGCACAACGCCGCAGTGGCCTCTCGTCAGCTTCGTTCTGCAGGGAATATCTCGGGACTCGTTCATGGCACGGCACCGCGCAAATCACGTTAGTATCGCTTACGTTCCAGATAGCAGGGCGCTGGCGGTGAAAGCCTCGATGTTCCAGGCACTCGGCATACAAGTGCATCTCTGCGGCGATGTCGAGTTCGCGTCGGCGTAGCTTTCGCTTTACATCGGAGAAACTCATGCAGGCTACATCGCACACACGCAGCGGACGAAATTCGAGCATGAAGCTTTCACTTCCAGTCATCAAGAGCACGATCGTTGGAGCTTTAGGTGGACTGCTCTTCGGGTTTGACACTGCTGTTATCTCGGGTACGACGGCGCAGCTCACCCAGCAATACCACCTTTCGCAGGGCGCACTCGGATTCACAGTAGCCAGTGCTTTGTGGGGCACTGTGCTGGGAGCCATCTTTGCCGGCATTCCCGGTCAACGTTATGGACGTCGAGACAGCCTTCGCGTCATGGCCGCGTTTTACGTCATATCTGCTCTGGGCTGCGCATTCGCATGGAACCTGCCATCGCTCATTGTTTTTCGCGTTATCGGGGGCCTGGGCATTGGCGGCTCGTCTGTTCTTGGCCCGATGTACATCGCCGAGATTGCGCCTACTGAGTGGCGTGGACGACTGGTGGGATTCTTCCAGGTCAACATCGTCGTGGGCATCCTGGTGGCCTACATGTCCAATGCATTCTTGGGGACGATGCACCTGGGCGCAACAGAGTGGCGCTGGCAACTCGGCGTCTCGGCCATTCCCGCGCTGGGTTTTCTGCTGGCACTCTTCTTTATTCCGCGCAGTCCCCGATGGCTACTTACAAAGGGCCGCAGTGCAGAGGCACTCACCGTCCTTGAACAAAGCGGTCATACTGATCCCCGCGCCGAACTGGATACGATCGTCGCTGCGCTGCAGGAAGAAGGTTCGGGCCCTGGGGATTCTTTGACCGCCCGTAAGTATCGCCTGCCTGTTTTTATAGCCATCAGCGTCGGACTCTTCAGCCAGCTAACCGGTATCAACGCTGTTCTCTACTATCTGAATGACATATTCGCTCTTGCCGGTGCGAGTAAACTTTCCGGGAACCTACAGGCCATTGCAGTAGGGGCCACAAACCTGGTCGCCACCCTGATCGCAATGTCCATCATCGACAAGTTTGGGCGTAAGAAGCTCCTGCTGACAGGCACGGTAGGGCTGATCGTCTGCCTGGTGTCCATTGGCTATATCTTCCAGACTCGTCATCATCTTGAACTTCTGGTCTGGCTGCTGATGGCCTTCATCGCCTCGTTCGCCGTTTCTCACGGAGCTGTCGTGTGGGTGCTCATAAGCGAAGTTTTCCCAAACCGGCTCCGCGCAAGTGGGCAAAGCCTTGGTGGCAGCTCGCACTGGATTGCGAACGCTATCATCTCGCTGGTGTTTCCGCTGATGATCACGATCTCCGGGTCGTTTCCCTTCTACTTCTTCGGCGCCATGATGATCCTTGACTTCCTGCTGGTGATCTTCATCTACCCGGAAACTGCGAACGTTTCCCTGGAAGAGATGCAACACACGATAGCCAAGTAGATCGACAGCTAGTGCTTTCCTCGCGCAGTGCTCCATCCTCCAAAAAGGATCACGCATTGATCAGCCAAACTATTGTTGCGGCTTTCAATGAACTAGGCTGTTTTCTCTACGTCGAAGTGGTGGCGGTGGACAGGATCGAACTGTCGACCTACGGGTTATGAGTCCGTCGCTCTAACCATCTGAGCTACACCGCCAGAAAGAGGTTGCGTTGTGGGACGGCGTGCGCCGCCGGACCGATATGGCCGCATCCAGCCAGGGGACTGGCCATCTCCGATGATACGGAGCCAGTCCGTATGCGTCAATCAAGCGAAGGCTTGCAGCCATAGGCGCCTTCAGGCAATGTGGATGTGCCCGGCGACAGACTCTCTGTCGCGCAACCCATGGCATCCGGCTTTCGGAGATATATGGCTCTAAAGATTCGCGGCATGACGCCACTCCTGCAGGTCTTCGACATGCCTCGCTCGCTGCAATTCTATTGCGACCTGCTCGGCTTTGCAGTTGTTGATCATTCAGCCGCCTGGGATGACGCTTCGCACTCTGCCCCCGATTACGTCGACTGGGCATGGCTGCGGCGCGATACAGTGGACCTGATGCTGAACACAGCCTATGAACGCGACACCCGTCCGCTCGCACCTGACGCGTGGCGGTTCGCCGCCCATGACGATACGGCACTTTATTTCGCCTGTCCTGATGTTGATGACGCCTTCGAGTATCTGCGGAGATGCGGAGTGCAGGTGCTGCCGCCGGTAGTACGCCACTATGGGATGAGGCAGTTATCACTGCACGACCCTGACGGCTACCATCTCTGCTTCCAGTGGCAGGCCTGATGGAAGAGACAAAGCAGCGAGCATCGATAGAGGCTGTAAAACCTACGTCAGCTTCCGTAAACCGGCGCAACTTCCTCCAGGCAGCTTTAAGTACAGCCGGCGTCGCGGTTCTGCCATCCAGCGTTGTCGCTGCGCAATCCCGAGGCACCGGGGCGGAGTCGACATTCCTCCATCTGCTGCGCTCGCCCAGCCGTGTCACAGCTTTTCTCAATCTGCAACAGCCACTGCATCTTGAAGCGTCTTCGGACGGCCAACGGTGGAGCGGCGGCGATCTTGGAGTCGACACCGTTGTCTCCGCGCAATCTGTCGTCATCACCATCTCGGCGCCGAAGACCGAGTTGCGCTACGTCCGCCTTCGCTGGCAGATGAAAGTCTCCACGGACCTCCTTGTACTGGGGGATGCCTGGGAGCGGAGCTATGGCGACCTAAGCTGGCGCAGCCTTGTCGCCGAACGTGTGCTGCCGTGGTACTTCGCTACGCTGGATGAACACTCCGGTGCCATTCACTGCTACGGAGTCAGGACGGGAGCCGGAGCCCTGTGTTGCTGGCAGGTCGATGCCGACGGAGTCACACTCTGGCTCAACACCAGCAATGGTGGCAGCGGCGTCCTGCTCGGCGAGCGCCGACTCTCGGCGGCAACCATCGTCGTTCGCGAGGGTGCTCACGAAGAAAACCAGACCGAGACCATCGCGGCCTTCTGCAAACAGATGTGCTCGCGTCCTGCTCGCCCCATGTTCCCCATGTATGGCACCAATGACTGGTACTACGCGTACGGGAAAAACTCTGCCGAGCAGACGATCCGGGATGCGGAGTTCGCAGCATTGCTCGCGGGCAGCAACCAGGTTCGGCCGTTTGTCGTTGTCGATGACGGATGGGCAGATGCGGCCACCGGTGTCCGGTCTCCGTTGTTTCCCGACATGGCCGCTCTCGCCGGGAATCTCGGTAAACATACGGTACGACCCGGGATCTGGATCCGGCCACTGATCGCACCAACTACCACCAACCCAGCTTGGCTGCTGCCTGGTTCACGGTTCGGGAAACGGCAGGAGCGTGCTCGCGAGGTGGCGCTCGATCCGACCGTACCGGAAGCGCGCGCCGTGGCCCTGGCCAAGGTAAAGCAGGTTGCCGACTGGGGCTTCGAACTGATCAAGCATGACTTCTCCACTTACGAGCTGCTTGGCCAGTGGGGCTTCGAGATGGGCGCCGATCCTACGCTGCCCGGATGGTCGCTGCATGACCGCACACGTACAAACGCCGAAGTAATCACCGATCTTTACGCCGGTATCCGCGAGGCTGCCGGACCGGGCAAACTGATCCTCGGCTGTAACACGGTCGGACACCTCGGCCAGGGATTGTTCGACGCCAGCCGCACCGGCGACGACACCAGCGGACGGGTCTGGGAGCGTACCCGACGCATGGGCGTGAACACGCTTGCTTTCCGCCTGCCGCAACACGGCACCTTCTTCATACAGGATGCGGACTGCGTCGGCATCACTCCCGACATTCCGTGGGAGAAGAACCGACAATGGATGGAGGTCGTAGCAAAGAGCGGCACGGCTCTGTTCATTTCTCCGGGCGAAGGCGCTCGGTCGCCGGACGTGGTGGCGGCGATCCGCGATGCATTTAAGGTCGCGGCTGAAAATAGCATTGGCTTACAACCAATGGATTGCCAGGAAAGCAGCACTCCTTCGGTTTGGAGCAGATCAGCAAAGGCAGGAAAGATGCCGGACGGCACCGAGCATTACGACTGGTGTTCCCCGGATGGTGCCGATCCATTCAACGTTTAGCGGAGCTATGAGCCTGCAACCTACCGTAAGCAATGAGGCTATTTTGCAGATTGTCGCCGTCATTCCCGCCCGCCTCGAATCGTCGCGGCTGCCCCGTAAAGTACTGCTGCCAATCGCTGGCAGACCGATGCTGGCCTGGGTCGTCGACGCTGCACGAGCCTGCGGGCGATTGCAACGCATCATCGTCGCGACCGATTCCGAGGAGGTAATGGCGGTGGGACGCACGCAAGGCTGGGAGATGCAGCTTACCTCGCCTGAGCTTGCCAGCGGCAGCGATCGCGTCCATGCTGTGTCGCTCACCGTGGATGCGGACATTTACGTGAACGTACAGGGCGATGAGCCCATGCTGCGGCCCGAACACATTGACGCCCTGCTGCGGCCTTTTCAGGAACATGGAACGGCGGTTGAAGTCACCACGCTGTCGACTCCCTGCAGCACGAACGATATCGCTAATCCCAACGCTGTGAAAGTAGTGTGCGGGAAGGATGGTCGCGCCCTTTATTTCTCCCGCGCCACCATCCCGTTTGATCGCGATGGCTCGCAACTGACCCGGTACCACAAGCACCTCGGACTCTACGCCTACCGTAAGGCAGCACTGCAACGCTTCGCCTCCCTGCCGCCCGGTACTCTTGAACAGGCAGAGCGGCTGGAGCAGCTAAGGTTGCTGGAGAATGGGATGTCGGTTTACGTAGAGACGACAGAGCTCGAGACTATCGGCGTCGATACGGAAGAGGACCTGCTGCGCGTTCAGGACATTCTCGGACGGTTCGTTAGGGCATCCGACAGGGTGGGCGGAGGGAGCGCATAAAGACTGCGGTTCTGCCATCACGCAAAATCTGACACAATATTGCTATGAGCGCTTCGACGATTACGCCAGCAGCCAGCCCTGCCCTCACGTCCCACACCGGCAAAGTTCTATCCGATCGCATTGGCCGCATTGAAGTATCGGCCACCATGGCCGTGACCGCAGAGGCAGCAAAGCTGCGTGCACAGGGAGTGAAGCTGGTTGACTTTGGCGCGGGTGAGCCGCATTTTTCCACGCCGCGGCATATCAAGGACGCAGCGATCGCTGCCATCGAGGGCAATTTCTCGCGTTATACGGTGGTATCGGGCATTCCCGAAGTCCGCAAGGCCATCGTCGATCGTCACGCTGCGGACTTCGGTTCCGACTACGCAGTCGATGAAGCCGTCTTCACAACGGGTGGCAAGCTCGCGCTCTTCAATGCTATCGAGGTACTGGTCGACCACGGCGACGAGGTGATTCTGCCTGTTCCTTACTGGGTTTCCTTCAAGGACATTATTCAGTATGCGGGCGGCAAGATCGTGTTCCTGCACACGGAAGAGGCCGAGAATTTCCGCATCACTGCCGAGGCGATCGAGAAGGCCATTACACCGAAGACCAAGGTCATCATCCTGAACTCGCCTTCGAATCCGGCGGGCTCCGTAGTGTCACCGGCTGACCTGGAGCGCATCGTGAAGCTTGCGCAGGAACGCAAGATCTTCCTGCTGCTCGACGAGTGCTACGTCTATCTGCAGTACAAGGGCGCACCGATTTCTGGCGGCTCATTCCTGGACGCGAAGGAGCACGTCGTTGTGCTCGGTTCCCTGTCAAAGACTTATGCCATGACCGGCTGGCGTGCAGGCTTCGCCCTGGGACCCAGGCAGATCATTGCGGCAATGAGCAAGCTTCAAAGTCAATCGACTTCCTCCACTACATCGCTGGTGCAGAAGGCTTCGATCGCCGCGCTGACCGGCTCGCAGGAATGTGTCTGCGACATGCGTGCCGATTACCTGAAGCTGCGTGATCGCATCCTGGGCCGTCTTGCGGAGATACCGGGCATAACCTGCACTGTGCCGGAAGGGGCATTTTATGTGTACCCGAATGTGTCAGCCTACTTCGGGAAGGGCGGCATCCAGACGGCGGCGCAGGTCGCCACGCGCCTTCTGAACGAAGCCCATGTAGTAGCCGTACCAGGCGAGGCGTTTGGGACACAGGAACATATACGCCTCTCCTACGCTGTTTCACATGACGATGTGGAAGAGGGCGCAAAGCGGATGAAGGATTTCTTCAGCGCGCTGGCTTAATTGCGGCGCAGGTCATACGTTCCGGAACAATCACTTGATCGCATACTGGCCGCCGGTACTTTTGTGCGTCGACGATCACGTGATCGTCACTCTTCGCTGCGGTTGTGCTCAGGCCAGCACAGAAAAAGCCGGTTAACATAGCAGGGATGGCTGACACACTTGCTTCAACGCCGGACAACTTCGTTCCGGTCATCCTGGCCGGCGGCAGCGGCACTCGCTTTTGGCCGCGCAGCCGTAAGGCCCGCGCCAAACAGGTGCTCGCGCTGGACAGCCAGCGCACGATGATTCAGAGCACGGTGGATCGGCTCATGCCACTTTGCCCTGCGGGCAAAACCTGGGTGATTACCAACGACCTTCTGGCTTCCACAATCAGAGCGCAGCTGCCTGCCATTCCAGCGGCACAGATCCTCCGCGAACCTGCCGCCCGCAATACTGCACCGGCTGCCGGTCTCGCCGCCTTCCTGCTTGAGAAAAGCTCACCAACTGCCGTGCTCGGCATCTTTCCTGCCGACCATGTCATCGGCGATGAGCCTGCCTTTCTCGCCGTGCTGCAGAAGGGCATCGAGATCGCTGCAGCCGGCGACCACATGGTGGTGCTTGGAATTCAGCCGACCCGTCCAGAGACCGGCTATGGGTATATCGAAACCGGCGCGGATGCAGAACCTGGCGTCAAGCTGGTTCGCCGCTTTACTGAGAAGCCCGACCGTGAACACGCTGAACGATTTGTCGCCTCGGGAAATTTCTACTGGAATTCCGGCATTTTCCTGTGGAGCGCTTCGACGCTCGCAAATGCAATTCGCGAATATCTCCCCAAGACGGCTTCCCTGCTGCAGAGAATAGCTGACGCCTTTGGGTCTGCGGACTTTGATCGCGTTTTTGCCGAGCATTATGCAGAGTGCGAAAACATCAGCATCGATTATGCCGTGCTCGAACCCCGTTCCGCGAAAGGGGAGGGCGCTTCGCACCTCTACTGCATTCCGGCGGATTTCGGATGGAATGATCTAGGCTCCTGGGCGGCGCTCTTCGAACACAAGGCAGGCAGCAGCGACTCGACAAAAAACATCACCGAAGCCGTGGATACACTCACCATTGAATCGACCGGCAACTATGTGTACTCACCGGAAAAGACAGTGGCACTCGTCGGGGTGGAAGGCCTGGTGATCGTAGACACCGGCGATGCGCTGCTAATCACTACCCGCGAGCGTTCGCAGGATGTCGGAAAAATCGTGAAGGAGCTGGCATCGGCGGGCAAAACTTCGCTGATCTAGGACGCGCATACAGGATTGCGAGAAGACATGGAGAACAGGACACCTATCAAGTTCGGCACGGATGGCTGGCGCGGCCTCATCGCTGACGATTTTACTTACGAGAACGTACGCATCGCGGCGCGTGCCATCGCCAACTATGTTCACGCGCAGGAAGATGCTTCCAAGGGTATCTGCATCGGCTACGACACTCGATTCGGTTCGCGCGACTTCGCGAAGGTGGTGGCAGAAGTCGCGGCTGCCTCGGGCATTCCGGTACGCCTCTCTGATCGCCTCACTCCTACTCCTGCACTTTCCTACGCAGTTCGCGAGAGTTCTGCGGCGGGCGGCGTCATGATCACTTCGAGCCACAATCCTTTTCAGTGGAACGGGGTGAAGTACAAGGCCAGTTATGGAGGCTCGGGCAGCCCGGCCATCATCGCAAAGATCGAGACCTATCTTGGCGCGCCGCTTCCTGATGCTGCTAACAAAGCGTCCGTCACGGAAGTCGATTTCGTGACACCCTACGTCGCAGCCATCTCCAGGTTTGCAGACCTCGACCTGATCGCGAAATCGGGACTGAAGTTTGCGATCGATTGCATGTACGGGTCGGGAAGCGGTATCATCGCCGGCATTTTCGATCAGATTGGCGTGGATTATATTCAGATTCGCGCTGAG
>CAZZUX010000135.1:0-9085 GCA_964657395.1 uncultured Ktedonobacteraceae bacterium | reverse complement strand
GCAGTATTTCGAATCCCTGATTCCGCGCGGAACCATGGGGCAACCAGAAGAAGTCGCGACCGTCGCGCTCTTCCTCGCTTCAAGCGACTCAAGCTTCGTCAACGGACTGGAGTTGTTCGTCGACGGCGGCATGACGGCGATCTAACCCATCCACCGTCGAAGGCTGAAAACAACATCAACACAAATCGGAGACAGTATGAGTTACGCAATCGTAGGATTCGGCAAGATCGGCCAGGCCCTCGCCCACGCCTTCGCCCGCAGGAACATCCACGTCACCGTCGCAAGTCGCCGGCCGCCCGAAGCATTGGCGTCGGATGCCCGTGCCATCGGACCCACGGTCACCGCCAAATCGCTGCAGGATGCACTCGCGGCCGACACCATTATCCTTGCAGTTCCGTTCGGCGAACATCGCGAGGTCGCGAAGGCCCTGCTGAACTGGCAAGGCAAGACCATCATCGACACGACCAACGCATTTGGCATTCCACCCGAGGAACTGGACGACCTCCCGTCCTCCGTCTTCCTCGCGAAGTCGTTTTCAGGCGCCAGGTTGGTGAAAGGCTTCAATCACCTGGGCGCAGCCATCCTCGCAACCGACCCGGTCGTCGAAGGCGGTCACAGGGTCGTCTTCCTGTCCAGCGACGACGAAGACGCCACCGCTCCCGTAGCAGACCTGGCGAAACAGCTCGGCTTCGCCCCCGTCAAGCTTGGAAAGCTCAACGAAGGTGGCGCGCTGGTTCACGCACGCGGCCGCATCTGGGGCCCGCTCATCTTTCAGGACCTATTCAAAAAGCAACAGTAATCGACTTAGAGCCTTGTGGTTGGGGAGGAAGGATGATCGCTAAGCCCCGACCGATTCAAAGTACGGAACGGAAAGGAAGAATTCGATGAGCACCGACACGAATTCTCCAGGTTGCCAAGGATTTCTTTGCAGCCATCGGCGACCACGACCAGCAGCGTCTGCTGTCGCTGGTTGCCGAGAATATCGAGTGGATCATTCCAGGCGACTGGTGGTGAGGTTGCCGGTGGCGGGCGGTGTTGATGGTGTAGGTCGCAATCTTATCGTAGGTGCCCCGAAAAAGCGTTTGTCTGGGAAGCGTCGTTGAAGATCACGGCGTTTATCAGGACTAATTTTGGCGCTAGCTCGAAGCCGAGTGGCCTTGTCGGCGTCCCTTCTTCCCGCCAGTTTCTATCACATCAGAGCACGGCATCGCGTACGCGTCCTCTCTTGCCCTCTCTGAAACCTCCGTTTTCACCGTTGTTGGAACGACAGGTCGGCTTACGGGAAGCAGGCAAAAAGTCTCAATCCGGCCCGATGCGCAATGCACTGTGTGGACGCACTTAAACAACCGGCACCGATACACTGAAGCGTGCCCATCCTCATCACCGGCGCCTCCGGCTTCCTTGGAGGCCGCCTCACCCAGCTCCTCGCCGAACAAGGCATCCCCGTCCGCATCCTCGCTCGCCTCTCCTCCAACCTCTCCTACCTCACTGACCTACCCATCGAGATCCTGCGCATCCCACTTCCCGACATCCGCACCGAGCACCTCGCCGACGTTACCCACATCTTCCACTGCGCGGGAGCATCCACTGACTGGGCACCCTACGACACCTACCACCAATCCAACGTCATCGCGACGCAGTCCCTTCTGCTCGCCGCCCGCACCGCGCTCACGCAGGGCAGTCCACTCCAGCGTTTCCTCCACATCAGCACGACGGACATCTACGGCTATCCCCGCATCCCCTGCGACGAGTCCCACCCGCTCACCTACACCGGCCTCCCCTACAACGAAACCAAGTGTCTCGGTGAAGCCGCTGCGCGGGAAGCCCACGACAAAGCCGGCCTGCCCGTCACCATCCTGCGACCCGCCACCATCTACGGTCCACGCGGCAGCGCATTCGTCACCGACATCGTTGCATTATTGAAAGACCGATCCATGGCCCTCTTCGATCACGGCCGCACCCGCGGCGGCTTTACCTACGTCGACAACGTCGCCAGCGCCATGATCGCCGCAGCCAACAGCCCCAACACCATCGGCCGCGCCTACAACATCACTGACTCGACCAACATCACCTGGCGCGAGTACGTCCACGCCCTCGCAGATGGCCTCCAACTCCGCCGCCCCTGGCTCGACATTCCCTCCGCCGTCGCCCTCCCCCTCGGCCATGCGATGGAAGTCGCCTACCGCAAACTCCCGCTCCCCGACCGGCCCCTGCTCACGCGCCATGCCGTCCTGCTCCTCGCCCGCGATCAGGAGTTCCCCATCACCCGCGCGCAAAACGACTTTGCCTACAATCCAGGCATTTCCTTTGAAGAAGGCATGACCCGCACCATCGAATGGGCCCGCCAACTTCCATCCATCACCAACCCGGGTGGCCCATCCTCGCGCAGCTAGGGCGGCCCCATGGCAAAGCCATCCGTCCTAACCCTGCATGAGCCGACGACCAACGGGAGGAGTAACCGCGTGAACGCGCTTCCGCCCGCATGGCCAGTACCTGAACACATTGTCATCTCGACCACCTCAATCCCGCACCCATGCTCCGCATCTCAAGCCACTGCATATGTTGATTGAGGCATCTTCCATGTTCCGCACCAATATTCCCGGCAGATCCATCCTGCACATCACGCTGGCCTTCGCCATCACCGCCCCGGCTTTCTGCCAGACTTCCTCAAGCACCCAGCCGCCCAGCCCGGATAGTGGCGACATGCGCAGTGATGTCCCCACCACCACACTCCCTGAAACCCCGCAGCCACAGCAATCCGACGTCACGCTCAAATCGCTGCCGCTGCATCTCCTTCAGGACCAGAGATCCATCTACACCAGCCCCGCCCACATCCGCACGCACGACCTCCTTTGGCTACTCCCGACTGGAGCCGCCGTAGGCGCAGCCTTCGCCACCGATCTGCACACTATGTCTACCGTCGTTTCCAAAGATGCCAGCTTCAACAAAAACAACATCGACGCCTCGAACGTCCTTACAGGCGTCGTCCTCGGCGTACCCGCCGTCCTCTACGGGCTGGGCGCTGCGAAAAACGATGAACACGCCCGAGAGACAGGCCTGCTCGCCGGCGAAGCCGTTGGCGATGGCGTCGTCTTCGAAGAAGTCCTCAAGCTCACCACCTGGCGCGAACGACCCTACCAGGGAACTGGCCGTGGCTCCTTTTTCCAGCGCGACGCTGCAACAGACTCTTCCTTCCCCTCCAGCCACAGCACGCTGGTCTGGGCCTCCGCCGCGGTACTGGCTGGCGAAAACTCGTCCACCTTCGCTAAATTCGGCATCTACACCCTCGCCACCGGCGTCAGCGTCACACGCGTACTCGGCCAGCAGCATTTTCCCTCTGACGTTTTGGTAGGCAGCGCCGCCGGCTGGCTCATCGGCCACTACGTCTACCGCACGCGTCACCGCCACTAGACACGCTTTGACCAAATGAAAAGGCCGCTCCCGTAAGGAAACGGCCTTCTGCAATCAACCAGATCTCAAGCCTACGGCCCCATCGCCGTTGGCGTGCAGGGATTGTAGCCAAGCGTGGTCGCCGTTACCGGCGCCGGCGGGCTCGGCGGACTTGCCCATGGCACACCGTTGAAGTCGAAGAAGTCCAGCAGGTTCGGCTGGGCTGCATCGCGCGCCGTCAGGTGAGCCGAAGGACCAATGAACCGGTTCTCCACAAACTTGATCACCGCCGTATGATCCATCGGCACGTGCGAGACATAGTGTCTGCGCGTAAACGGTGAGATCACGATATTCGGCGTCCGGAACCCTATCTGCGCTCCAAACCCCTTCGCCGTTGCAGCATCACCGGAATGTGCACCAGGGCTGCTCGCCACCAGGTCGCAATGCGTCGTCGCACGCCCACTGCTCGGAATGCATGGCTTGTAGCCATCCGGAGCCACAGCAATCGAACCGATATCCGGCAGCTTCATCGAGCTCTTGTCATTCGAGTGACCCGGCACCGGCGGCACATGGTCGTACGGACCACCGCCTTCGTCATAGGTGAAGAAGAAGGCCGAATCGTGCCAGGACGAACTTGCCATGAAGGCATTCACGACCTTGGCCATTTCTGACTGCCCTGTCAGTACCGACTCGGTCGAACCAGGATGCTCGTCGCTCACATCGCCTGATTCGATGAACCCGAAGCTGGGCAGCGTCCCATTCTGCAGGTCAGTGTAGTAAGCCGACAGCGGCGCAATCCTGGTCGGATCGATACAGAAGGAGTTGCTGCTGTCCCCGACAACGCTTGAAGGCTTCGTTGTACCCGTGCATGCCGCTGTACCGGATCGCAGATACATGTACTTGGTGAAGTAGTTCAGATACGCCAGTGTGGTGGAAGGGAAGTTGTTCGCACCTGAACCGCACTGCTCGCCGCTGAGGCAGGAACCCTGCGTGACTGTGTAATACACCTTCCAGGAAACACCTGCGCTATCCAGTTCCTGGAAGATCGAATTGATGCTCAGCTTGCCCAGGTGATCGTCACTGCCCGGATCGAACACCAGCCCCTGCGTCGTGCCGCCCGTATCCGTAGCAATGCGGTTCGGCGTGCTCTTGCTCGCAATCGGCGAGAACCACCGGTCCGACACGGCGAACTGCGCAGCCATGTAGTAGTAGTAGTTCAGGAAACCCTGGTCGTAATAACCCATGGCCCGCTTGCCGGTCGTATCTGTGTACGCGCCGTGGCATGAACCCGATGCCGCACAGCTCTTGTCGAAGCCTTCGGCATTGTGCACGAAGCCATCCATGTTGATCGGCCGCGAGGTCAGGAAGTTGTAACGGTTCACATCGCCAAAGCTTTCCAGCCATGCTGACGTCGCGTCATCGATGCAGGAACTCTTCAGCTTGAACAACGGCTGCGCTACGCCCTCATCATCCAGGTTGGTCGTGTTCAGCTTGTCATCGATGCCGTCCACCGTGTACGTCACACCGTCATCGCCCACGTTCCAGCCATTCGCGCGACGGTACGGATTCAACATGCCAAAGTAGTTATCGAACGTGTGATTCTCCTGCAGCATGAAGATCACGTGATTGATCGGATTCGTGCTGCTGGACGATCCCACATCTACCGTCGCCTCTGATGACGCGGACCCGCCTGCGCCCGTCGCTTCCGCCGTGTAGGTCGTCGAAGCACTCGGACTCACCGCGAACGATCCGCCGGTAGCTGCCAGGCTATGACTGCTGCCATCCGAACCCGACACCACGACAGAGGTCGCATTCGCAGCCGTTACCGTGATCGTTGCACTGCCGCCTTCCGTAATCGACGACGGGCTCGAAGTAATATTCACTGTCGGCGCCGTCGTACCACCCCCGCCGCCTGTGCCGCCGCCCACCGTGATATTCACAGTCGTATAAGACGCGCCGCCGCACTTGTCCCACTCTTCCACCACCGTGTGCTCGGCACCCGCAGCCATGCTGAGAGTAGTCTTCAGCGTTGCGCCGCTCACGGTGTACTTCAGTGAATTGTTGACGTAGATACCCATCGACGCGACGCCTTTAGCGCACGTCGTTGTCGACGCAGTGGCAGCATATGCCACCGGCGAACTGACCGTGGCACCGGGCGCAGGACTGGTAACAGTAACGGTTGCGAATGCAGGTGCGGCAACCAGGAGTGATAAGACCGCCAGGCAGAAAGACTTCATAACGTTCGCTGACCTATTCCATGAAATTTACGCAGACGCTCCCAGGCTCGACGCCTTCCTGCGGAGGTGTGCTCGTTCAAAATGAATCGACAAAAGGGGAGCCCGCGTACATGTGCTGATGAAACCTCTGCCGTCCTGCCACGCGCATCGTTCATGCGTGTCACGGCTTCACCGCCACATACCTCGAGTGCGTTTCAGCTACTCTGATGTCCAGTCTGCCAGATTCGCCCACGTCGGCTGTCGAACACTGGTAACCCCTGCTGGCGCACTGGTGATACACGGTAGGACACTCCGCCGCTGCTGCCTGCGATCCTTCCATCTTTGCAACTACTTACCGGCCAACGCCTTCCCCGCCTCATGCGCAAAGTGGCAGCTTCCACTTCAAAGACTGTTATCTCAATTGCATGTAGCTGAAAAAGCGGGACCATTTTGCCGGTCCCGCCTGTCTGGTAACTTCAGGTGCGGAGAAGCATCGTAACGTTCGGCCAACAAGAGCCGGAGCACGAAGCGCCTAAGCCCCTACGGTCAATGCCCCGTTCATTTCACTGTGATGACGGAGACCTTGTTCCACTTCGTTCCTGCCGTATTCACAGCATAGAAGCTGAACGTGTGCTTGCCCGCAGCCAGCGCCAAGGAGAGCGTCGCACCGTCAGTGGTAAACGATGTGAGTTTCTTCACACCATCCACCCATACCTCGAAGCGAAGGAACGTACCCGTCACAGTTCCACTTGCAGATACGGACACCGGCGACGACAATGACGCCCCATTCACCGGCGAGCAGATATCGATTCCGGCCGACGCTGGCGCCGCACAGCCACCACCGCCGCCGCTTCCCACCTGCAGCGTGAAGCTCTTCGTCTGCAGAGTGTTGTCGAGACCCGTGCCAAACAGAGTGATCGCATGGCTGCCCGTCGCAAGCGCAACCGAAGCGTCGAGGAACGAGTAGTTCGAGAAGGCATGCGCCAGCTGCTCAGACACCTTCTTGCCATCCGCCCACACCGCCACCGTCCGCATCGGCGTCGGACCGGTAGCGCCAATCGAGAACTTCACCGGCGACATTGCCGAAGCACCCGGAGCACACACGTTAATCCCGCCCGCCCCTCCCGGAGGATTGCAGCCCGCGAAGGATGTGTCGTTACTGGCAGCGTTGCTCAGCAGCGTCAACTCCTGCGGTGCATTGGTCGAGACGCTGTACGCTCCCGTTTGCTGTGTGAAAATGAGGTCAGGCCGAGTCTCGGCGTTGCTCTTCACCGGCTGCATGTCGCCGCCTGCGTAGTACATGGTCTCGAAGAATAACTGCTCATCCGCAAATGTCCCGCCGCCAAGACCCTTCCTGAACTCGAAGTTGAATGGCCCCTGCTCCGTCTGGATGCCGCTGCACGACTGCGAACTATAGGCCAGGTCGTTTACCCCATCGCCATCGAAATCCGCTACCGACACCCCCAGCGGGCACTCCGATGTATCCACAGCCCTGAAACTAAGCGTCCGGTTCGCATTGCCCTCGAAAATGGCAATCTGCGGCAGATAGTAACCGGTGCCATCAACACCGTAAACCGTTCGCCGCGCAACGATGGCGCTCCTGCCGGCATTTGAAACATCCCCGATCGGACTGCTCGAGAAGAACTCGTCATCCCCAGCCGGATCCGTCAGACTCGCCGGCGAGCCCACGTGTCCCGCGTTATCCCCGTAATACACCGTCACCGAGCCGGCGCTTTCGAAGCCTTGCATCAGCGCAATGTCCGGCTTCCCGTCTCCATCAAAGTCGCCTGACGCCGCCTGCGTCGGACCCGGAGATAGCCCTGTCACTCTCTGCCCGGCCGTAAATGTTCCATCTCCCTTGCTCAACCATATCTGCATGACGTTGGTAGCCGTATTGAGGTTGCTGATCACCTGCACCAGGTCGGTCTTGCCGTCGTGGTTCATATCCGCAGCCACGGTCCACAGCGTATTCTCCTGCCCCGACCCACTCTCCACCAGCGGCTTCCCGGCCTGGAACGTTCCGTCGCCTTTGCCCAGGTATATTTCCAGCTGTGAACCCGACCCCGTCGTGATCGCAAGATCCAGCTTGCCATCGTGATTGAAATCTCCAACCGCTACATTGCCGCCATTCGCAGGAGATGGCAGCGTCACCGGCGCCGCATAGGTACCATCGCCATTCGATAGGTACAGCAACGCCGGGAAAGACGTGGGATTCGTGGTCGTCACGAACTTGCTGACAATCAGGTCTTCGCGGCCATCACCGTTGAAATCCCCGTGCCCGATCACCTGCAGAATGTTCGGACTTGGACTGAAGGAATGAGAAGAAAACGTAACCTGAGCCGCACCGAGCAACGGCAGACATGCACTGCCCAGCAGCAGCGCCGATACTTTCGCGAATCTAAAGAACACTAGCCTCGACATGACAAAGACTTCCTCAGGGTGGCGATGCTCAAGAGTGAGGAGCTCTTGCAGACAAGCAGCTCCCGCAGATGGGGGAGAAGCAAGGCAGCCATCGTTCAGGCACTCGCAGCCTGCAAGGGACGGCAGCCGCAAGCATAGATGCTTTTTTACACGCAGGGAAGTTTTTACCTCCATCTTTTTTAGGCGCTTACCTGCCAGGCACCCATACGCCTCAAAACAACAAAATGGCCGCCCCGAAGGACGGCCACTTCAAACCAACCGGATGTTACAGACAATCAGCGAGAGGAAGCCTGCCTGTGTTCAAAATCTACCAGCGAACCACCTGCATCTTGTCCGTGTAGACCAGCATGTTGCCGGTGTTCTTGCTTGTTCCATCCAGCTGGAAGTTGATGATGATGTCACCCGGTGACCAGCCCAGTGACAGTCCCGCCTGCGCCGTTGCGCCCTGGAAGTTGGTATAGGTTCCGTCCATATTCACCCATTCATACGTCGCAACACCATTCGAATCATGCTCCGTGGCAATCTGGATGTGGTGCCAGGTGTTCGCGGCCCAGGCCCTGGGATCGCACTTGATGTTGGATGGGTGCCAGTGCGGTCCTCCGCCAGACGTGTACACATACTCCCAGGTACCCGAGTACATGGAGCACTGGGTTCCCAGGATCACCGTGCGTCCGCCCGCTGTCACATGGTTCATGTCCATTTCGATATTCGCAACCTGCGCCGGGTCAGTCACATACACGTAGGCGTCATAAACAAAGTGCGTCGCCGTCTTATCGGAGCCAACCGTGACGTGGTAAATCTCGCCGCCCTTCTCCGAATACGAAACGTTGAACTCGCGCGCATCGTTGTCCAGCGAAGGATTGCTGACCGGGTACGATGTGGATCCGACGGACGATCCAGGAGTACCACCATCGTGGTTCCACTCCCAGTGGCTGGAAGCATTCAGGCCCCCCACCGCTATAGCATTCACCGGAAAGGCATAGCTGGGATTGCCGCCCGCTGTGCCCGCGCCCACGCCTGACCCGGCGCCGGCCCCACTACCCGTGCTGGTTCCGGTG
>CAZZUX010000134.1:0-9144 GCA_964657395.1 uncultured Ktedonobacteraceae bacterium | reverse complement strand
ACGCCAGGCCCGGTAACGCCGCAAGCCTGGTCGACGCCGGCAGCCAATCCCGCCAACGCAGCGCCCGCGTTCACGCCAGTTCCGTCCGCGCCTGTAAAAAGCAGCGGCAGGTCGCTGGTGATTACCATTGCCGCCATACTTCTGCTGGTGGTTTTGGCGGGAGCGGGCGGCCTGGTCTATGCCGGCTACAAGGTGAAGCAGAAGGCGACGGCTTTGCTGCACAGTCCGTCACAATCCACCAATGGCACGCATGGTCCGGCGGGTTCCCCGGGTTCGCCGGCGTTCCCCGAGGCTGCACCAGGTGGATCCAGCAACCATTCGCCGGATGGCGTCGACCAGGGGCTCGATGCTATCAGCGGCATCATGGACAAGCTCGGTTTCGGCGATCCGCCTCCGGATCCCTATGTTGATCTCGAAGTTGTCAAGGCTTCCGATCCGGTAGTTTCCAAGTGTCCTCCGGTAGATGCGTCGATCGCGATCAAGACGACTGCCGGTCAGATCCCGCTGCGCGAGAACCTCATGGTCACGTCCACCTGGGGCCGCAAATTCGGTGATGTCGACAGTCTTACGAAGGTCAGCTCGGTCAAGCCGGATGCCATTGAGTTCCGCAACAGCGGCAAATACTTTCGCGACGATAAGGATGACAAGGGTCATGACGGCAGCGGCACGCGGGACGTCTGTGCTGCTGACCTGCAAAGCGCGCCAGGCTACCAGACCGGCTATTCGGAACCTTATCCACTAGTCTCTCCGGGAACCACGTCGGAACTCCTTTCCGCAGCGGCCTTCCAGCAGCTTAAGACCACCGGCAAGCTCAGTCATCGTTACCTGGTACTGATCAAGACCCCGGACGGCGGCGCTTACCGCCGGCACTGGCAAGAGGGCGAACTGGCGCGGGTCGAATCAGCAGACATTCCCTATTCGGTCATCGTGAACGATTCCATTACCAGCCTGCCCGTGATTCATGTACGCGGTCTATTGCTCCCTACGGATAAGAAAGCCGCGAAGGCAGCTGGCAGCGTCATCGACAAGCCGGTGGCCCTGGACATGAAAGTACTGGACGATCCACTCAATCCGCTGGTGCTGTTTTACAAGTTCGAGGAGGACCCTTTCCGCATCGAGGTCACCAAGATCTCGTTTCCCAACCAGCAGAAGAAGATCGAGCAGGACCTGAGTCAGAACCGGAAAGCCGTGGTCTACGGCATCTATTTTGACTTCAACAGCGACAAGATCAAGCCCGAATCCAAGCAGGTCCTGGACGAAATCGCAGCAGCCATGAAAGACAATCCCGACTGGAAACTCACCGTCGACGGGCATACCGACAATATCGGCGGCGACACCTACAATCTGGACCTCTCCCGACGCCGCTCGCTTGCTGTCAAACAGGCGCTTGTGACGCAATACAACATCGCGCCCGATCGGCTTGCCAGCAGTGGTTCCGGTGCCGCCGGAGCCATCGATACCAATGACACCATTCTCGGCCGCTCCCATAACCGGCGCGTCGAACTGACTCGCAACTAAGCCCACCTCAAAGCCACAGGAGAACTTCATGAACGCGTTCACGTTTCGCATCGGACTCAGTCTTGCCTGCAGCGCCTGTCTTTTTCAGGCTGCGGCCAGGGCGGATGTCAGCTATCAGGAGACCACCAAAATCAACGGCGGCTCCATGATGGGCATGCTCAAGATGGCCAGTGCTTTTAGCGCCCAGGTCAGGCAGGTGGGCGAGCCTACCACCTCCACCGTGATGATCCATGGCAACCAGATGGTCCGCACCGATCCTCACAATACGGAGATCATTGACCTGGACCAGCACACCATTACGACCATCGACAATGCCAAGCGCACCTACTCGACCGTGACCTTCGAGCAGATGCAGGAAGCGATGGCGAAGGCGGCAGCCAAGGCGAAGGAGTCTCCCAAGCAGTCTGGCGGCGACCCCGCGAACCAGTTGAAGTTCAATGCCCATATCACCCGCAGCGGCGCAACCCGCGAGCTGGATGGCAAGACCGCAAAGGAAGCCCTGCTGACAGTGACCATGCTGGCCAATGCGAATGATGGCTCCAATGCCCAGGCAGGCATGGCAGCCACTTCGGAAATGTGGATGATCGACAGTGCCCCCGGCCTGGAAGAGATGCGGGCCTTCAGCAAACGCATGGCGAGCGAACTCGGTTTCGAGACAGGCAGCTCACCAGCGGGCGGCATGCTTGCTGCGTATCCTGGAGCCTCCCAGGCGCTTGCCGATCTCAAGAAGGAGTCGGCCGGCATGAGTGGCCTGCCGGTCCTGCAGATCACCCGCGTCGGCATGTCGGCGGATGGCCAGCCGCTGCCGGCGCCCTCGGTGCTGCCCTTGCCGGCGCAGTCCAAGTCGGACAGCAACAAGCCAGGCGAAGTCACCAAAGAAATCGCCACAAACACAGGTACACAAGCAGCCGGCGACCAGATCGCCAGGTTGGGCAGCTTCGGCCGGGCGCTTGGCGGATCCAGCATGGGCGCGTTGATGAAGCACAAGCCCGCAGCGGCGGCAACAGCCAGCAGCAGTGCGGACTCCAGTGCAGCTACGGCAGGCATCCTGATGGAAAGCCAGACAGAAATGTCGAACTTCTCGACGGCGCCTGTCAACAACTCCAGCTTCCAGGTCCCCAGCGGCTACAAGCAGGTTCAGTCGCCCATGACGCACTAACGAGTGTGGCTGTGGGGAAATCGGTTCCGCGTGTGGTTAGATTCTGGATTGTCCTGGATGGCTTAGGACAGGTCTGTGGCGGAGGGAGAGGGATTCGAACCCCCGTTACCCGCAAAGGTAAAGCGGTTTTCAAGACCGCCGCAATCAACCACTCTGCCATCCCTCCGCAAGGTTAGTTTATCAGTCCGGGGAACGAGGTTTGGGTCTCGCTTGACGATTGCAGCCCTCACGCCTCAGTCTGGCATGGAGTGGTTGATTCGCGCGCGCCACTAGAGGTTTGCTGGATCGAGGCGTCGTTGTCGGACGGCAGGTTAGAACTCATGGATCGACGAAAGTTTTTAGTGGCCTCGCTGGCTTCTTCCGCGTGCCTTGCGCTGCCGGTCTGTGTTGGTGCTGCTGAACCAGCCTGGTCTGCCGATGCCCAGGATGCTGCTCTTCCTCCGCTGCCTCGAGAGTTACAGCAGAAGCTGGCGAATGATCCGTTGCGTCCTCAGTTTCATTTGTTGCCACGCCATAACTGGATGAATGATCCGTGCGCTCCAAGGTTTCATCGCGGCGAGTATCACATGTTCTTTCAATACAATCCCGGCGGTGCGGTGTGGGGAGATATGCATTGGAACCATGCGACCAGTGCTGACCTGGTGCATTGGAAGCATCAGCCACTCGCACTAGCTCCGGGACCTGGCAAATTCGATTCCTATGGCATTTTCACTGGCAGCGTTCTGCCAGGGATGGATGTGCCGACGGTGCTGTATACCGGAGTCAGCAAATCTTCTCCGGAAGACGAAACCATTCGCGGTGAAGGTACGCGCGAAGTGCAGTGTCTTGCGACGGCGGTGGACGATGACCTGCAGATCTGGAAGAAGCTGGATCAGCCTGTGATTGCTGCGCCTCCGCCGGGCATGAAGGTGACCGGCTTTCGTGATCCATGCCCATGGAAGGAAGGGGACACATGGTATCTCGGCGTAGGTTCCGGTATGAATCGCGTTGGGGGCGCGGTGCTTCTCTACACTTCGAAAGATGGCCGTGAGTGGACCTATCTGCATCCGCTCGCCCAAGGCAAATGGAACGGCGGCAGCCAGTCAAACCCAGTGGATACGGGCGAGATGTGGGAGTGTCCTGACTTCTTCCCGTTGGGCGATAAGTATGTGTTGCTGTACTCAACCGAGCGGAAGGTGTACTGGAACGTAGGCGTCTTCGATAAGCGGGACTTGCGGTTCCACGTGGAGACGAGCGGGCTGCTCGATCATGGCGCCTATTACGCGATGAAGAGCATGGTGGATGAAAGAGGTCGGCGTATTCTCTGGGGCTGGAACCCGGAGCGACGGCCGGATGCCGCGATGCTGGAGGCGGGATGGTCCGGCATGATGGCACTGCCTCGTGTGCTTTCCATTGACGAGAGGAATAGCTTGCATATGGAAGTTGCTCCGGAGTTTTCGGCTTTAAAACATGATCTTCAAGCAATGCCGAAGGTTTCACGCGATGGAGTAGCTACATGGATACAGTCGCAACGCATTAAACGTCGTGCCGGCTATGTGAGCCTACGCTTCAAACACAGCGCAGATAGGTGGAAGTTCGATTTACGAAATGGCTCGGAAGGGATGTCATTGGTATCCCTTGTTTATAGTGCGCATCCGGAGAAACCAGCGGTCACGATAGGTGCCGAGACCCTGTTGTTCAAGCCCGACGGGAAGGGCATTTCCACAATTGAGCTTTGGATGGATGGATCGGTTATCGAGATCTTTGTAGATAGCGCGGAGGCGATTACACTGCGTGAATATACTCCCACAACAGAAGAAATAGCCTTGGTGTGGTCGGGTAGTTCGGCTTCGCTGGTAGATATGACGGTCGCTGGGGTTACGCCTATATCGCCCGATCGTCTGACGACCTGAGCCTTATTCAAAAGAAGAGAGGCCGCCAATGATCGGCGGCCTCTCTTGTTTGGTTGAGAACGAGACTAGAAGGTGAAGCGGGCCCCGAACTGCAGTTGCCGCATGTAAGGTTGGCCGCTGCTCGAAAGTGCACTGTCGACGCTCGTAATCAGGCCCGAGTCGCCGGTGGTGCAATCTACGCAACGAGCATTGCTGGCGCTGGGCAGACCCAGCGGAACATGATTGAAGACGTTGAAGGCTTGGAATTGAAACTGGCCTTTCACGCGCTCGGTGACAGTGAAGTTCTTGAAGAGCGAGGCATCTGCAAAGTAGTCGGTAGGACCATGGAACGAGTCTCTTCCGATGTTGCCGAAGCTGCCGAAGGCGGGACGAACGAACGGACCCGATTGTGCTCCATTCGTTGCAAGCGGTGCGACTGGTGTGAAGATACGACGGCTGCGACCGACAGGGTCATAGGACGAAGCTGAAGTGACGAAGCCCTGATCGGCACCGGTACTTGCCTTGTCCGGCCGGCAGTCACTTGAGGTACCCGGGCTCGACGAGTTGGTGTCGATGTCCTCATCGGAGCCGCATTCGTTGTAAGTCGGCGTAAACGGCAAGCCGCTTTCCCACGTCGTCGTGCCGGCGAGCTGCCAGCCACCGATGCCGTAGTTGATCCACCGGTTGGAGGTGTTGCCGATGAGCTTGCCTTCTCCGAATGGCAGTTCATAGAGGCCGCTCAGGACAAACAACTGATTGCGATTGGTGTCGCTCGGACCTTTCTCTACAGAAGGATTGTTGGCGAAATAGGTAGCTCCGTAGTTGAGTGCGCGCGACCAGGTGTAATCCGCTAGCAACTGGAAGCCATGAGCAAACTTCTGCTCAAGCGTGACCTGGAATGCGTTGTAGGTTTCGCGCGCAGAAGGCAGCAGGGAATTGATGTCCTGCGAGCAGCATTGCTGAACGCCGCCGTTGTAGAGGTTGGTGAAGCGGTTGTAGTAAGGGCGACGAGCATCGCGGCTGGCGAGCTCAAGCGCCTGGACTGCAGGGTCTGTTGTAGCTGCAGGAAGGACAGGTTGGTTGATGTTGTAACCAGCGGTCTCACTTGGGTAAACCCGTTCGCCAATGTTGCCGATGTACGCGAGCGTGAAGGTCATTTGCTGAGAGATCTGCTGCTGCAGGCTGACGTTGAATTGATCCACCTTCGGCAAAAGCAGCGTGTTGCCTCGCACACTGTAGCCAATACCATTCAGCACCGGGATAAGGCCGTTGGTGGGGATAGGAAGCTGTGGTGACTGCTTCGGCAGTGTCGCGTATGAGTAGACGGCGGTCGTGTTACTGGAGCTGCCGACGTTTTCTGCATTGACGACCGGGATGTTGTGCGTAAGAGCCGAGCCGAAGATGGTGCCGAAGAAGCCTACGTCGTCATAGACCTGGCCGATGGCGCCGCGGATCACGGTGCCATTGCGTACCTGGTAGGCAAAGCCAAACCGTCCGCCGAGATTCAGCAAGTCGACATTCTGGTTGCCGTTGGTTCCGATGCCACCGATACCAGCAACGCGAATCACTCCATTCTGCAGATCCGTGAAGCCGCCGTTACCCGGACTGTTCACTGTCTCCGGGAAGATAATGTCCCAACGAACGCCATAGTTGACAGTGAGTTTAGGTGTCACGCGCCAGCTGTCCTGCGCGTAGAAAGCGCCGCGTTTCTGGCGGTTGGAAGCTGTCTGACTGTACACGTCGAAGCGCTGAAACTGCGCAACCTGTCCTTCCAGGATGGCAGCGAGGCCGGAGCCGGCGCCCGTGCTCTGGTTGAAGTAGAGATTGCCGCTGCGGTTGTAGTCGCTCGCATTGCGCAGGTTCAGCGCATAGCGGACATCTCCGCCGAAGCGTACAGAGTGATTGCCGAAGGTCTTCGTCCAGTTGTTTGCAACCTGGAAGACCTGCTCGCTCTCCTGCAGCGGGCAGTTGCAGAACTGATCCCCGAAGTTGGATACGCTCCCGTCGACTACGTTGAAGCTTGGAGAGCCTGACGTATCCGCAGAGCCGGTGTTCAGATTTGGAAGCCCGAGCGCCGTGGCAGGCGCCGTACCCGCGTCGAATTTATTTTCCGAGACGTGGTAGTCGAGAAAGCCAAACCGGAAATCTGTCAGCAGTGTGGAGCTGATCGCATAATCGAAACCAGTGGCCGCACTCTGATTCTGAACTGTATCCGTGCCCGTGGTGTTGCCGAGTCCGAAACCCTCGCCACCGGCTGCGCCGAAGACAGGCGCACCAAATAGCGTAAAGCGTGAGTAGTCATACCGGGCGAAGGCGTGAAGAGGGCCAGTCACCTGGTCATCAATGCGCAGATCCGCCTGGTCGCCATTGTTGTTGCCACTTCCCGAGCCGTCGTAATTGTTCGTCGTGGCAGTGGCCGCGCCGGCGTTCGGTGCCGGCAGCTGGCTCAGCAAAGCGCGTCCCTGCGGAGTGACCAGCGCATTCGAAATGACGGTGCCGCCATATTGCGAAAGATCGCAGGTAGCACTGGCTGTGTTGAGGCAGGTGCTGCGAACAAGGGCTGTCGGCACGTTCTGCTGAAGACTGGTGCCGATCTTCTGGCGTGTTCCCTGGTAGTCGCCGAAGAAGAACGCCTTATCCTTGAGGATGGGACCACCGATCGAGCCGCCAAACTGGTTGTAGAGTGAACCCGGAATGTATTTTCCTGTGACAGCATCAGGCTGTGACTGGGTAAATGGATCGCGCGCCTCCAGGGCCGCACTGCGACGGAATTCGAACAAATCGCCGTGAATTTCGTTACCGCCGGAGCGCGTCTGCGCAGAGACAAAGCCTGCGATCGCGCCGCCAAATTCAGCAGGAAAATTCTCGGTGTCTACTTTCGATTCACTGACAGAATCAAGGGTCGGATTAACAACGATAATGCCGTCAATCGGCTCGCGGTTGTCCGTTCCATCCAGCAGATAGCCCAGAGAACCATAGTTGGAGCCGTTGACTTCAAGGGATTGTGTGCCTTGCGGATTTTCGGTTGGCGCGATGTTGAACGATCCTCGCTGAACGCCTGGCGTCAGTAGAGCAAAACTCGTGAAATTGCGATTTTGATTTGGCAGATCCTGCAGCTGACGATTGTCGAGCACTGTGCCCACGTCGGCGCGATCAGTCTGCAGGGCAGCAGCTTCTGCTGTGACCGTGACTGTCTGGCTGGCGCCCGCTGCCTGAAAGACCAGGTTTACCTGTGGGGACGTATCCGCTGCGACGGCCACGTTGTCGGCTTCAGCCGGCGAGAAGCCTTGTGCCGTAGCCTTGACTGTGTAGGAATCGGGAATCAGCCGCGATGCAGTGTAGTTGCCGCTTGCATTCGATTGGACTGTCTGGCTGGTGCCTTTACTTGTGTCGGTGATGACAATGGTTGCATTCGGGATTGCCGCGCCGCTGGGATCAGTGACCGTCCCCACGATGGAGCCGAAGACTGCCTGCGCATGAACCTGAATCAAATTGGTCGCCGGCAAGAGTCCAGCGAGGAGAAGAGTGTAAGCCGAACGCCTGAGGCGGGCAGCTACCAGGGGTGAAAAGACAACTTTAGGGTTCTTTACTGCCGGTAACGCGTTCACTACGGTGCCTCCGAGTAGGTACGAACTGGGCAACGGAGAATAAAGCCAGCATCCCACTGCTTCCGGCAGGCGCCGGTGTGGATGCATTTGCATCTCTGTATGGTTTAGGTACGCCCGAAGCTCTACGTATCCAGCCCCTGGGTCGAAGCAAGTCAGATCAAGACTTTGCCGTTGTCTCTGACGTTCTGGCGGGTTGCTTCGCTTTCAGCGAACTACCCTTGCCACTACCTTCGATGGTGCGATGAGGCAAAATGAAGCCTGTAGCTTTTGACGAACATCAGAGTTGTTGATGACAGTGACAGAGAGACGAAACGCCGCGTTTGAGCGGACCCTGGCCAGCGCAAAGCGAACCATGGTCCTCAGCGAGATCCTGCGTCTGGCTTTCGATAGTTTTCGCGCGAACAAGGTACGCTTCGCGCTCACCGCGCTCGGCATGGTCATTGGATCCGCTTCTCTGATCCTGGTGACAACGATTGGTCTCACTGGAAAAAACTATATTCAACATTTGATCCAGGGCATCGGGATCAACATGGTCGAGGTTGAGTATTCCGGCGGAGGCACGGCGGAAAGCGGCGACTATAGGAATGATTTCCTAACCCGCGATGATGAGAAAGCTGTGGAC
This sequence comes from uncultured Ktedonobacteraceae bacterium, assembly GCA_964657395.1. Lineage (GTDB taxonomy): Bacteria > Acidobacteriota > Terriglobia > Terriglobales > Acidobacteriaceae. The sequence goes on along the minus strand of CAZZUX010000134.1, from coordinate 366 downwards.
AGCCAGGTACCTTCCGTGGCGGCTTCATCGCCCATGCTGGAGATGCATGATCGGATCTCCTTTGGCTCCGGTGTTGTGAAAGACATCCTGGTGCTGGGTGTGTCTCCTCAATATCGGATTGTGCGCAACCTTGTCATGCTTTCCGGCCGCTACTTCGATGATGAAGACGAAGATACCCATACCCAGGTCGCGATGGTGACAGCGCCTTTCGCGCAGGAAATGTTTGGAGGCACGGATGCTGCGCTGAATCGAAGTTTCCAGATCAGCGGCATTCCCTTCACGGTCATCGGAATTTTCAAGGAGCGGGTTGACACGTTCGGGCAGTCAGAGATAGCAGATCAGACTGTGCTGGTCCCCTATTCCGTG
>CAZZUX010000133.1:0-9151 GCA_964657395.1 uncultured Ktedonobacteraceae bacterium | reverse complement strand
AGTTCCTGAAGGCGCTTCACAGACTTCTGCACGGTCACCCAGTTGGTCAGCAAACCACCCAGCCAGCGCTGGTTGATATAGAACATGCCGCACTTGGTCGCTTCTTCTGCGATCGCGTCCTGGGCCTGTCTCTTGGTGCCGACAAACAGAATCACCTTGCCCGTCGATGTCAGGTCAGTCACATACTTGCTGGCTTCCTTGAACATCTTGAGCGTCTTCTGCAGGTCAATGATGTAAATACCGTTACGCTCGCCAAAGATGTATTCCTTCATCTTCGGGTTCCAGCGCTTCGTCTGATGCCCGAAGTGAACACCAGCTTCGAGCAGCTCCTTCATTGTGATTGTGGCCAAACGACCTCCTATTTAGATTGCATCCCGTCGTAACTTCAGTCAGCGGCAGGATTCAGGCCCTGTTGCCAGGGAGATTTAACTACCAGACATCCGATCACTCGGGGCTGGCGAGAAGCACCAGCCGGAAGCAGAACTTATGGTTCTCCGAACTACCGCCCAGACTAGCGCTTGGAGAACTGGAAGCGTGCACGAGCACCCTTCTGACCGTACTTCTTGCGCTCCTTGACACGAGCGTCGCGGGTCAGCAGGCCTTCGCTCTTCAAGGTCTTGCGCAGCTCGGCATTAAACTCGAGCAGGGCACGCGCGACACCCATCTTCACGGCATCGGCCTGCGCACTGACGCCGCCGCCCTTGACGGTTGCGAACACGTCGAAGGTGCCAGTCATCTCGGTCAGGATCAGGGTGCGCTTTGCCGAGACACGCTGCTGCTCGGTGACGAAATATGTCTCGTAGGGCTTGCGGTTGATGGTGTAGTTGCCGCTGCCGGGACGAAGGAATACGCGGGCAATCGCCGACTTGCGGCGGCCCGTTCCGTAATACTGGACTGTCTCTGCCATGTGTCTTAAGTCTCTTCCTTCACGTGTGTAAAGCTTTATCTTGGATTCCGGCCCACTCAGAAGCTTGTCATCTCGACCGGAGCGAAGCGTAATGGAGAGATCTCGCTCTCCGTCCGCCTACGAAGCTTTCTTCTGGCCGTTCCGCGTTTCGAAGTCCAGCGGCACAGGCTGCTGCGCTTCGTGCGGATGCTTTGCTCCGCGGTACACCTTCAACTTGGTCGCCATCTGGCGGCCCATCTTGGTCTTCGGCAGCATGCCCTTCACGGCTTCTTCCACAATCTTTTCCGGACGCCGCTCCAGGAGCCGAACAAAGGACTCTTCGCGCAGACCACCCGGAAAACCGGTGTAGCGGCGATACAGCTTCTGCTGCGCCTTCAAGCCGGTCAGGACAATCTTTTCGGCATTGACGACGATGATGTGGTCACCCGTGTCGATATAGGGCACATACTGCGGATTGCGCTTGCCCGCGAGCACGCTGGCAGCTTCTGTTGCGAGACGTCCGAGGGTCTTGCCGGTGGCATCGATCACGAACCACTTGCGGGTAATCTCGTTCGCGCTGGGTATAAAGGTGGACATAATAAGGTGGTTCCTGATCTTTCTAAAACGTTCCGTGATGAGAACGTTTTTGCTCACTACCGGCTGATATCCAGCCTTGAACCTTTGTAAAACCACGATCCATTCCCCGCGACGAAACGCGGGAAAATGAACTCTTCACGGCCAACTGCATCAGATCGCGTGAGTCGCGCAAACCCTGCCTTGAAGTTTGGCCACATCAGCCAACCGTCCTGCTCCACAACCACACCCGGATCATTTGGGGCACAGGAGAGCGAACGCAAGACTGCGCAAGGAATACAGAATACCGCACGCGTCCAGAGGGAGTCAACGAGTTCACCTGCAGGAGCGTGATGGAAGGCCTCCCGGATCGGCCCGGAGCACGCTGCCTATCCGGTGAACCCCGATTAGGTCATCCTAGCGCGCGCAGTCCGTGCCCACCGGAACGTTCCCAACGACCAGGCCACTTCCGTCGCCATAGTCGTAAGCCTGCCCCGGCTGGTCCATAGAATAGTCGTCGATCGACAAAACTCCCTGGTCACCCCGGTATCTTCCAAAGCTGTAACGCACCGCATACGTTACGCGCACCTGCGGCTTGCCGTGGCCACGCAGATAGGCCAATAGGCGTCCGGAATGCACGATGTAAATACAGTAGCCGTCCCCTACCTGGCGATACAGCAGCACCTGCGGCTCATCCTCTGGCAGCGCCGGAGACTTTGGCTGCCTGCTTAGAAACGGAAGCGGCAAGCCCGTTGCTGCTGCGAGTTGATCCACGTTTGATGTCCATGACATCTCGTGCGCAGAGGTTTTCTTCACGTCTCCAAGACGTTCGGCCAACACAACGGATGCGAGTAGCAGGAACGGACACACTGCGAGTGCGGGCAGCCTCCACGCCCTCAGCTCCCGAAGGGTCCGGACGATGGGAACCGCGATTACTGTCAGCATCAGCGGTGCCGAGAGCAGCATCGCCTGAAGCAGAAAGAACGATAAACCAACCTTCAGCGGCATGAGAGGAAACAGGTTCCTGAAGGCGACGGCCACGAACCACGCCAGCGCCAGCCACACCGGCAGATAAAAGCTCGCAGCCACGTCGCGGCGCCAGACCCACAAAGGGGATGGCAGGACCCACAGGAGGATGACCAGAGCGCTGATCGCCCAATTGCCGGCCGTGAGGAGAAGAAGATCCGCCGCCAGCAGGAGACCAGCACCGAGGAAGATCGACGCAATCCGCCAGCCCGTCTTCATCCACTTCGGTTCAATTGCCTGCATCGTCGGCACCCTTGTTCGGCGAACGGCTTCGCGAGGCCGGCGCTGCCGAGGAAGATCGAAGATACCAGATGGCGAGGCTTCCATCCGGAAGCCTAATCCGCGACGTCACCTGAACCCTGACCCGGACAAAGCTCAAGCAAACCGTTCCCCCGCCGATGAGCACTGTAACGAGCCATCAATGCTGGAGCATGCATGCAAGAAAAAGATTCATCGGACGGCGAATCCTCCAGAAGCAGCCGGGACAGTTGTTGCTCATGCTTCTCGAGCCGGCGATCCTCTGTGGCGGGGTGGTTCCTGGGCTTGTGGATCGCTGCGAGCCTCATGACTGGCAGCATCCTCATGTCGCTTCACGTCCCTTTCCGCGGCCCTGGTTCCGACATTCTCAAGCTTGCCCCGGTCTTGCATCCCGGCCGCCCGCGCATGCTTCATGTCCTCTCCGGCAGCTGCGGCTGCTCGCAGAAGATCATGCGGCACCTGGGAAATCGGCAGCCCTGGAGCGGAGTAGACGAACAGATACTCGTCATCGACACCAGCCGTGCGGCCAGCGGCAACACCGACACTGATCATTCCGAGTACCTGCCAGGCAGCCTTGCCCTTCTCCACACCCTTGCAAGTCAGGGATACGCAGTCGACCATCTCTCGGCTGACCATCTTCCTCCTGACACAGGGCTCCATGGCCTTCCTCTTCTCGTCTTCGCCTCGGCTCAGGGCGACATCCTCTATCTCGGTGGGTACGGCTCTGCGAATGATCAGGACGATCGTCTTCTTCGTACCGGCTCTCCCAGTACTCGCATGAAGGCAGAACCCCTTTTCGGCTGTGCCGTTGGCGCGAGCCTGCAGAAGAGAATAGACCCATTCCGCCTGAAATATCGCCTGGACTGATGTCCTCACCCTCACAGAGCCATGACCAACAACAAAGCAGGTGCATGATGGAACAAACCCCGGTCCTCACAGTGACTTCGTTCTCGCAGAATTACGAAAAGCAGGTCAACACGTGGGGCCTGGTTCTTTTGCTGCTTCATCTTCCTGTCTTCCTGCTGATCGCCTCCTTACTTCACAGCAGCCTGCTGGTCCCGCTGGTAGCGGGCCTGGTCATGCTTGCCGGCCCTGCTGCGGGTCTCATGCGCGATCCTGCAGCCTGGGCAAACTCCGTCATGATGGCGATTGCCGCCATGGGCATGGCAGCCCTGGGTATTTACGTCAGCCAAGGCAGGATCGAAGCGCACTTCGCCATTTTCGTCCTGCTCGCCCTGCTCATGGTCTATGGCCGCATGACGCCGCTGCTCGTGGCCGGGGCGACTATCGCGATCCACCATGTTCTCTTCTGGCTCTGGCTGCCTGCAGGCGTCTTCAACTACCAGGCTTCCTTCCTCCTGGTCCTGGTGCATGCGCTGTTTGTCATCCTGGAAGTGGTGCCGGGCTGTTTCATCGCCCGTGAATTCGGACGTTCTATTGAGGCTCGCGGCATCATTCTCGATCACCTGGATGCTTCTTCCGAGCGGGTTGCTTCCTCATCCCAGCAGATCAGTGCTGCCGGCAGCCGTCTCGCCGACTCTGCCCAGCAGCAAGCGGAAACGTTGGAAGAGACAGCGGCTGCCACTCTTCAGTGGGGTGAGACATCCAGCCAGAACGCTCTGGCCTCGGAGAGCGCCCTCCTTTTGATGAGTGCCATGGACCAGGAACTTGCCCAGGCCAACGCCGACGTACTGGTGATGGCCGGCGTCGTGAACGACATGGTTGCTTCCGGCAAAAAAATAGGAGACGTCGTCCGGCTGATTGACGGTATCGCGTTTCAGACCAAAATCCTTTCGCTCAACGCAGCTGTGGAGGCCGCGACCGCCGGTCAATACGGCGCGGGCTTTTCCGTTGTCGCGCAGGAAGTCGGGAGCCTGGCACAGCGCTCTGCCACGGCAGCCACTGACACCGCAATCCTGATCGACTCGTCCGTCCGCAGCAGCAGAACTGGCGAAGCTGCAGCCGCGGCACTCACCGCTGCGATGACGCGTGTCAACCAGACTGCCATGACTGTCAAAAGCCAGCTCTCCCTGCTTGAAAGCACCTCGCGCACCCAGCAGCAATACGGCTCGCAGATCCAGAACTCGGTGGCATCCCTTGGAAATGTCGCCAAAGATTCTGCTGCCTCGGCAGCCGAAAGCGCGCAGGCCGCGGTCATCCTGAGCGAAGAAGCAGCCACCCTGAAAAGCATTGTCACCTCGCTGCAGAACTGAAGCGGCTTCCTTTCATCCAACGCACACGCCGGGCGACGGGTGCGTTCGCTCGCCTCATCCTTCGCTCTCCCCTGCTGCTTTGCCCCTAAACTTAAAGCAGAGGAAAGATGCAGGCATGGCGAGTGTTCCCGTACGTCTGATTCAAGGCCCTTCATCCGGCAAAGAGCTTCCGCATTATCCGCCAGGCCCATCGTTCTTCCGCCGACTCCTCACCGGCCGCGCCTTCCGCCAAAGCGCTGCCGATTACATGGAAGAATGCGCCCGCACCTATGGCGACCTTGTTCACTATCGCGCTGCATCGCGCCACATCTACCAGATCAATCATCCTGATCTGATCGCCGACTACTTCCTGAAAGATTCATCCAAACACCATCGCGGCGTCGTCATGCAGCGTGCCCGCACTGTTCTTGGCGATGGCCTGCTGACCAGTGAAGAACCATTGCACATGCGCCAGCGACGCCTCGCACAGCCCGCTTTCCATCGCAAACGCATTGGCGCCTATGGCGAGGTCATAGGCAGTTACGCGGAGAAGATGACGGCGCGCTGGCAGAGCGGCTCGGTTGTCGATCTCCACGGAGAGATGCTGGAGTTGGCCCTGGTCATCGTCGGCAAATGTCTCTTCGACGTCGACGTCCAGTCCGATGTCAAGAAAGTGGAGGCCGCTGTCAATGCGTTCATGGGTTTCATGCCGATTGCTCTTCTGCCCTTCTCGGAGCAGATCCAGAAGCTGCCGCTGCCCATGATGGTCCGAATCCGAAGGGGTCAGAAAGAGCTGGACGCGCTTATCTACAGAATGATCCGCGAACGCCGCCAGGCGCCCGGCGATCGCGGCGACCTGCTCTCGATGCTGCTCGAATCAGTGGACACAGAGTCAGATACGGAAGGGGCGTCCGGCGACACGATGACAGACCAGCAGGTCCACGATGAATGCACCACCGTCCTGCTTGCCGGGCACGAGACCACGGCCAACGCACTCAGTTTTTCTGTCTGGCTGCTCGCACAGCATCCGGAAATCCAGCAACGGCTGCACGAAGAAAGCGCCTCCGTCCTCGGCGACCGGACGCCAGCTGCCGAAGACTTCCCCCGTCTCCGCTATGCCGAAATGGTGTTCGCGGAAGCCATGCGGCTCTACCCGCCCGTCTGGGTAACGGCCCGTACGTGTGCGCTGCCCTACGAGATTGCCGGTTATCCCATCGAACCGGGCGCCATCCTGCTCGCGCCGCAGTTCTGCGTTCATCGCGATCCGCGCTTCTACACCGACCCGCTCACCTTCGACCCCGAGCGCTTTTCGGAAGCCAATAAGGCCGACCGCCCCCGCTTTGCTTACTTCCCCTTCGCTGCCGGCTCCCGCCAGTGCATCGCCGAGGGACTTGCCTGGATGGAAGGCGTTCTAGTGCTGGCTGCTGTTTCCCGAAGCTGGCGCCTTACGCCGCCGCCCGGAGCTTCCAAAGACATCGCTCTCAATCCCGCGATCTCCTTGCGCCCCAAATATGGCGTGCCACTCCTCGTAGAACGAAGATAAGGAAGGAAGACCGCGAACGCTGTTCCGGCTGCTCGTACCTTCGCAAATCCCGGAAAGTTGTATTACCTCCATTCCTTCGGGACATTCCCCCGGCCGTTACTTACGTATCAGATAGCCTCCAGCAGTTGATCCCGAACGTCGGCCAGGACCCTAGTCCGCATGGACGGACGAACCGGGGTTTCACCTGGTGCCAACTTTGTCGCTGCCGGAGAAAAATTATGAAGATGGCGCTCGCTACGTCCCGCCCTGCTCTGCTCGCTTTGGTCGCCTCGCTGGTTCTCAACCCCCTCAGCCATGCAGCCAGCCGTGCCGATGCTCCACTCGGTCCGCCGGTTATTCCCGCCACTCCGCTCGCGACTACGGAGCAGGCGATCGACCAACGGCTCGAGGGCAAATTTCTCTTCCTGCGCGGCTTCTACCAGGATGACAAGATCAGGTTCGACATTGACGGCAAGGCTGTCGGCAACCCCCAGAAGGGCTCCTTCACTCTTTCTGCTCTCGAAGTCACGAAGGTCCGCTCCAACAAGCACGCCATCATCATCGATGCGGACCGTATCGGCCTGCACTTTTTCGGAGGCCTGCCTTATGAAGACGATTCGAAGCCTTTCGAACGGATCAAGGTATCGAAGAAGCCTGTAGAGATCACCATCGAACGCCTCGACATCACCCCTGAAAAGAAGAAGAAGCACAAGGAAGACAAATCAGCTACCACCGCAGTTGCGAAAGCCGCGGCTTCCGCTCCAGCCTCAAGCGAGACGACCGGCGTTGCGAATCCGCCGGACGTCACCTTCGACGACGCGGATGCCGGCGCCGCACCCGCAGCAAAAACCGTCGCCGGTCCTTCGCCTGCAGAAACTACGCGGCTTGCCGCCGAAGCACTCAAGCACGATCCCGCGGAAAGCTGGAAGCAGCTCTCCCGTGCTCTCGACCAGGTGTTCGCAACCGGTCTTGACGACTCCGTGATCGCCACATTGCCGGACTACTGGCAGATTTACTTTGCCACCAAGGCAGGTAAACAGCAGGCTGAGCGCATCGACAACTCCGTCGCCCGTCCAGGCAACGGTGTCATAGCGCCGCACCTGCTCAGCAGCCTCGATCCGTCGTCGAATGACTACGCGCAGAAGAACAACATCGCCGGCATGACCCTGCTGTCGACGGTGGTTGGTGCATCCGGTCTGCCGGGCAGCGTCGCGATCGTGCGGCCTATCGGCTTCGGCCTGGACGAGCAGGCGGTGGCAGCTGTCCAGAAGGCTCACTTCCGCCCCGGACTCCGCGATGGTCAACCAGTTCCCGTCATCGTGAACGTGCAGGTCACCTTCCGCATCTATTCGGACGGCACCCGTCCGCAGCCAGGCGCGATGCCGCCTGCCACGCCCGCCGCCAACCCTGCAGCGAATCCTGCTTCCGTGCCGCAGTCCAGTCGCGGAAACGGCAAGGAAGTCGCTGCTGTTGTCAATCCTTAGCACTCAATCTTTAAGCCTGCACATCGGTACCAAAGACTGATAGATACCGGACCCGGCTGCTCATCCTCGTGCAGCCGGGTCGGTTCGTTAAGCCAACGGCAAACCAGGGACTTCTCATCGAGCCGCTCATCGGCTGGACTCCTAAAGCGAGTGGCATACTGGGTGCTTGTACTCGTGCCTGCGTGAGGCCGGACTCGAAGCGGACCGCTTTACTCCAGATCGTGTCGGCGGCCTTGCTGCTCGTCAGCACCGCCGGTGCGCAGACACTGCCCTTGCTGGCTGGGCAAACTGCAGTGAGTCCTGAAGATCAGGCACTCCGGCAAGCCAATGTAGACGGCGTGTTCTCTCCTCAAGACAAGAAGTTTTCCAGGAAGTAGACCTGCTTCGCCGCAGCAATTTCGAAAAGGCGGGCGAAGCATTTATATCCGTGAGAGTCAGGAATGCGCATAGAAATAGGGTCACGGAACTCACTGCATCGAACTTCCAGTCGACCGTCAATGGCACTCCCAGGAGCGCCCGCATCGTTCCACCGTCGAAAACCACTCTCGCGGCGAAGCCAATGATGCTGCTGGTGTTTCCACCGAACCAGCCAACCATTCACTCCATCGCTGTCCGCGACTCTCTCCGCTACTTCTCGGGTCTTTCGGGAGAAATGCTTCCGTGGAAGGTAGGGCTGTTCAACGCGAATGGTGTCTTTACTGCCTTCACCGATCAGAAATCACAATTACTCGCAAACCTTGAAGCCGCTCGAACAGCCAAAGAGCCTGCACAGTATTCGTCCGATCGCCTGCTCCAGAAGAATGCGAAGTGGGATGGCGGATGGCTGACGAAAGCGACCATGCGATCTTCGAGATTCAGCCCGGCCCAAGATTGATCATGGCGATGAATCCTCTAGGGCCGCCAGGTACAGGCGCGACACTCGCCCATGGAAAGGACGCAGCCCCGTTTGGCTCAGGGCGGTCCTACTCAATCGGCGCCCATTGCCGAGGCGACTGGTGCCCATATCTACATCGCGAATGTTGGAGGACCGGAGCCGATTGTCCCCGGGTGGGTCCGCCGCCTCGAATGGATCGACATGGGGCACCGCGCCTTCGATGAACCAGAGGATCGGCCCGGCCCAGAGCGCGTTGCTCAACAACTACGCGGCGGCCACTTTGCAGATGATGTTGACGGCAGAAGCGACTCTCGGCGGCTATGCCAATTCCATTGC
>CAZZUX010000132.1:0-9215 GCA_964657395.1 uncultured Ktedonobacteraceae bacterium | reverse complement strand
AGCCGTGAGGAGATCGATGCCTTCTTCTCCGCCAACGACCAGGTAACGGCGCCGCAAAGAAGGTTTCTCGCTCCGACGCTTTTCACCCTGCTGCTGGCTCTGCTCGGTGCGCTGGAAGGCTGGTTCAAGCGGACCGACTATTCCACAGATGCTATCTCCTATCTCGATATAAGCCGTGCGCTTCCGGCGCATAACTGGAAGATGGTCTTCAATCCGCTCTGGAGTGTGGGTTATCCAGCGCTGCTGGCATTAGCGCGGCCTTTGTTTCCCGCCAGTCCTGGTGGAGAGTGGCTCTCTATCCACGCGGTCAACCTGCTGATTTTCCTGGGAACCTGGTGCGCGTTCCTGTACCTGCTCAACAGTTTCAACTTCGACAATCTGCCTCAGCCTGAACAGCGAAAACGCTTCATCTTCTCGGCCGGCGCCTGCGTCTTCGTGGCGCTCCAGCTTTGCGTGGACACCGTCTCCCGTGTCGGGCCGGACATGCTGGTGACCGCGTTCTTCTTCCTCGGCACAGCCTTCCTGGTCCGACTCGCCCGGACGCCCAGTTACAGACTTGCTGTAGTCTTCGGCGCGGTGCTCGGCGCAGGCTACTGGTGCAAGGGCATCTTTCTTCCGCTCGCTGCTTTTTTGCTCCTCACCGCTGCCGCAATCCTTTACCGCACAACGAAGAACCTCAAGCCTGCGCTGGTCGCGGGCCTTGTCTTCGCCGTGGTTGCTGCCCCTTACGTAGCCGGACTCTCCTGGTCTGCAGGGCGCCTGACAACGGGTGAGTCCGGATCGCTGAATTATGCCTTCCACATCAACCTGCTGCCACACTGGACAAACTGGCAGGGCGGCGGTGAATATGGCACTCCCATCCATCCAACACAGCAGTGGATGAAGAATCCGGACCTGTTCGTCTTTGCACAGCCCTACCCGAATACCTACCCGCCCTTCGGCAACATCGTCTACTGGTATGACGGCTACCGGCACTTCTGGAGTGCTAAGTATCAGGCGATCGGCATCGCTCGCAATCTCTCCTACCTGGCTAAGGTTCTGGCGACAGAGCCGATCTTTTATGCGACGCTGGCATCGATCCTCTTCTTGATTATGGGCGTGGAGGATCGCCGGGAATGGCGCAGGAAAGTCCTTGCGCTCTGGCCCTTTTACGTCTCGGCTGCGCTTGGAATAGCCCTTTATCTCCAGGTGCACCTGGAAGACCGATACCTGGGATCATTCTTTGCGATTCTCTGCATGATGCCATTCGTTTCGGCAGCCATGCTTCGCAATGCGCCGTCGCTGAAGTTGCAGCGTCGGGTGCTAGCAGTCATGGCCCTGGGCGCCATCCTGAATTTCGCCCTTGTCGACCGCGACGTGTTCTCACATCTTCGCCGGCACTCCACCTATGTAACCAATCCTCAATGGAAGCTCGGTGTGGCGCTGATCCACAGCGGGCTACAGCCGGGAGACGGCGTGGCAGGCGTAGGTGGTCCAAACGCCAGCTGCACATGGGCCTACATCGCGCATCTGCGTATCGTTGCCGAGCTTGGCGGCGGGCCATACGACCAGCGTCATCCCACCGCCGAAGGATCGGATCACACGGTAGAAAATTTCTGGCGCGCCCAGCCTGAAGCACAGCAGAAGATCCTCAGCCTCTTCCACCAGGCAGGCGCAGCAGCTGTGGTCGCGTCGCGAAAACCAGCAGATGTGGCTGCCCCACCTGGATGGCAGCACGTTGCTGACACTGAATCGTGGTTCTATCGCTGGCCGTCCCGGACGCAATAATCCGGAACGGCCTGTCCCACCTACCAGGCAATCGCGCCGGCGTCCTCAAAGTACCCGCCCGTCGGGCCGTCCGAACCAATCGTCGCCATCTTCACAGCAATCTGTGCGCCTTGCTCCGTTGTACGCGGACCGCCATGATTGTTCAGATCGGTCGCCACATAGCCCGGGCACACAGCATTCACTTTGATGGGTGTGTCGCGAAGTTCATTCGCGAACTCCTGCGTGGCCGCGTTCAAAGCAGTCTTCGAAGAGTTATACGAAAGTTCCACCATCTCCTTGAACATCCCGTCCGGATAGCTGTGACGTGCGAGCGAGCCCAGCGAACTCGACATGTTCACGATGCGCGCCGCCGGCGCTTTCCGGAGCAACGGCAGGAAGGCCTGCGTCGTAGAAATCACACCAAAGAAATTCGTCTCAAACACTGTCCGCAAATCTTTGCTGCTGGTTTCACTCGGCTTGGTGCCCCAGCCAATCGCGATGCCGGCATTGTTCACCAGCACGTCCAGCTTGCCTTGTTCGCGCTCTACCTGGTCGACCGCAGCAGCAATCGTCGCAGCATCGGTTACATCAAGCGCAATGGCAGTGGCGTTCACGCCGTCTGCCTTTAGTTCTGACGCAGCTTTCGCGCCTCGCTCCTTGTCGCGACAGCCTAGGTACACCGCAAAGCCCTCCTTGCCGAGCTGCCGCGCAATCTCCAGACCGATGCCTTTGTTGGCGCCCGTCACCAGCGCTATCTTCTCTGTCTTGCCTGCCATGCTTACTCCTTGTGTTGAAAAACGGTGATGATAAGAAATCGTGAATTGTCAAAGCAGTACTGTGCTCACTCAATGAGATGTCCTGAGGTGCGACCCAGACGCAAATTCACGCGTTATTCAGCAGCCTGCTTGGCGAGCGCCCCGACTCCTTCGAGAACCGTCTGCATCTCCGCAGGCAGCCGGTGCCGTTTTCCCAGGTTTTCCGCCGAGTTGTAGCTGATCGTGACCTTGCCCGCAGCATCCTCCGCCACCAGCAGCTTCAGCGGCAGATCGATCGCCGCACTCGGTGCCGCCAGCATCAACGGCGTGCCTGCCTTGGGATTGCCGAAGATCAGCAGCCGTGTCGACGGCATCTTGAGTCCGGCCTGCTTCGCCTCACCGCTGTGATCAATCACCGCAAACAACTTGATGCCTTTTTCGCGTAACAGGCTGACGATATTCACGACCGTGTCATCCACGGAATGGCGGCTGGCGATCGTGATGAGACCTTCTACTGTTTCGGGCACGGATGGAACCTCCGACTACCTGGCCGTCAGCTGCCGGTACAACTCGATCGTCTGGTCCGCGATTGCCGACCATGCAAATGTCTCTTCAACCCGCTTCCGGCCAGCCTCGCCGAAGCGCTGGCGCTTCGCCGGGTCCGCCAGCAGCTCAGTCACCCTGGCCGCTAGATCACGCGCAAAGACGTCCGGGTGCAGCGGAAAGCTGGTCACAGGGTCAGCCGCAAATGGCACCAGATAGCCGGTCTTGCCGTCGGCAACGACCTCCACGATGCCGCCTGTTGCCGACGCCACGACCGGCGCCCGGCAGGCCATTGCCTCAAGGTTGATGATGCCAAACGGCTCATACACCGACGGGCAACAGAACACGGCAGCATGGCTGTACAACTGGATCGTCTCCGCCTTCGTGACCATCTTTTCGATCCAGATCACATTCGGATTGTGCTGCCGCGCCTCCTCCACCTTGGCCCGCATCTCGGCCGCGATCTCCGGCGTGTCCGGCGCGCCGGCGCACAGCACCACCTGCGTGTTCTTTGGCAGGTAGCGGATGGCTTCCACCAGGTGCGTCACACCCTTTTGCCGCGTGATCCGGCCCACGAACAGGACGTACGGCTTCTCCGGATCCACCCCATACGCTCTCAGCGCAGAAACATCGTCGGTCTTCTGATATTCCGCCAGGTCGATCCCGTTATAGATCACGTGAATCCGTTTCGGGTCGACCTCCGGATAGGCCTTGAGAATATCGGCCTTCGTCCCCTGCGAAACGGCGATGATCGCATCAGCGTCGAGCATTGCCGACTTCTCCATCCAACTGGACATGGCATACCCCGCCCCCAGCTGCTCCGCCTTCCAGGCCCGCAGCGGCTCCAGGCTATGCGTCGTCAGCACGAACGGAATGCCGTACAGCTTCTTCGCCAGGAACCCGGCCATCGACGCATACCAGGTATGTGTATGCACCAGGTCGATGCTGCTCAGCCCATCCAGCTGCAACAGGTTCAGGCTGAGTGCTTCAATCGCAGTCTTGAATTTCTGCTGCGTAGCACCAAGTGCGTCCCATGGTTTCTCTCCGCGTACATGGAGCATTCCGGCGTCAGACTTCTGATCGCCCCAGCAATGCACCTCGACTTCGATCTTCTTCGCCAGTTCGCGGCTGAGGTATTCGACGTGGACGCCGGCTCCTCCATATACATACGGCGGATACTCCCGGGTTATCAGACCGACTCGCACGCTTGCTCCTCCTGATGCTCCAACCTTCGCTGGAAAACGCACACCAGCCTATCAAACCATTGAGATGCGTGCCTTACCCGCGAACCGGATGCGTCCTCGCACCATGAATGCTGCATGCATGGTGCATCGCAAACTCAAAATGGTCCGCATACCGCGATGGTTACAGTGATGTACCACCTTCGACACTTCTGACCAGCACAGGCACCCGCTACTCTCAGAAGACTTCGAAGTCGAAATCCTCCGCGGCCGGTCTTCATGCATCGTCTTTTTTCATCTTTCGCGCTTCTGCTCCTGGCAGGCGCAGTCAGCCATCCCGCCTCTGCGGCCCGCCACCACGGATGGGCCTCGGTCAGGCCCTCGAAGTTCCGGACCCATCATCCGCACACTGCTGCCCGCCTCCGTCATGCGCGGCATCACGGCACTGCGGCGGTGCAGGCCGCTGCCCGTGAAGCGCAAATGGACTCAGCCACAAACCAGGCGCCCCAGCCCCAGGCGACAGCCAGTCTGAACCTGCAGCAAGCGTCGATCCACGTCATGAACCTTCCGCCCATGCGGGGTTCACGTGAATCCCTGATACGCCAGAACACCCGCGCCGATCAGGAGGGTCTGGCCCGGGTCCGTGACGATGCCGATATCGCCGCGTTGCTTCACAGCGGACTGCTGGTGCCTCTACCCGCGCTGAACGGCATGCACGCCGATCCACGTCTGCCGGAAAACCGGCGTTATTGCCGTCCCTGGACTGCGCATTTCCTCGCCGACCTCTCCCGTGCACACTATGAACGCTTTCACGACAGTCTGCAGGTCAACTCGGCGGTGCGGACAGTTCAGTATCAGCGCCATCTGCTGCACATCAATGGCAATGCCGCACCAGCTGATGGCGACACCGCCTCTCCGCACCTTACCGGCGCCACCATCGATATCGGCAAGAGGGGCTTGTCATCCGCACAGATTGCGTGGATGCGTTCCTACCTGACGCCTCTGGAGAACAGCGGCAGGATCGACGTGGAAGAGGAGTTCTACCAGGCCTGTTTTCACATTTCGGTGTACCAGGCGTATCGCGGACCCGCGCAGCCTGAGATCGCCAGCAATAGCGCGAACCATACTGCCTCCGTGATGGCTTCAAGCCTTCGTTAGAAGCTTCCCGCCGGGCTCCGGCGGGAATCTTCCACTCCTGTCCTCCACGAACCTCGCCATACACCGGGCTTCTGCGTGGCATGCAAAAGCCCCCTGTCAGAGCCTGCAGTTCATGCTCTAGAATGCTGGCACTGTCAAGCTGGAGTGTGCTGCATGAACGAGACTGTCCCGAATACTCCGGAGTTCCCGCAGCCATTTCATACCTCCGGGCCCGTCACGCTGCCAACGGGCGCCCCCCTCTCGGAGACCGCCCGTCTGGTCGATATCTTCATCGCGCCCAGCCGGACCTTCGAAGACATTCGCCGCTACAGCAGCCGGTGGTGGCTGCCTTTCCTGCTAAGCATCATCGTCTCCTACACCTTCGTCTTCGCTATCAATCATTTTGTAGGCTGGCCGCAGGTCGTCGAAAATTCCCTTAAACAGGCGCCGAAACAGCAGGAGCGCTTCGCTGACATGGAGCCGACCCAGGCCGCCCAGGCCCGCCACCAGATGGCTGCCAGCTACAAATATTTCTCCTATGCGGCCCCGGCCTTTACTCTTCTTTTCGCCGTTATCAGCGTAGCCGTACTCCTGGCCACGCTCAATTTCGGCTTCGCGGGGGAAGCGACCTTTGGACGCCTCTTCGCTGTCTGGATGTATGCCACACTGCCGCTTGCGATCAAAGGTCTCCTCGGTGCGGCCAGCCTCTATGCCGGTATGAGTCCGGAGCAATTCAACATGCAGAATGCCGCCGGCACCAACCTCGGCTTTTACCTGCCGTCGGACATGAACAAGGGCGTGCTGACCCTGGCAAGTTCCCTGGACATTTTCACCATCTGGACCGTGATCCTGCTGGTCATCGGCTGTGCGATCGTCGCCAAACTCAAGCGCTCCACTGCCGCCATTGCTGTCGTCGGCTGGTGGATCATCATCGTCCTCGCCAGCACCGCCGGCGCCCTCATCAACAGCTAGGTACTGGCCGTACGGGCGGGCGCGCCTTTGGCGCTTATGCTTCCTTTGGTCGCATGGTTCTTCCCCGGCTACCAGCTTCCGACTCAAAAGGGGCTGGCATCCTCAATCGACTAAGGCGCGGGAGCGAAGTCCCTGACCTGCTTCACTGTGCTGGCATCCAGCTTCACCAGCGTGTCCACAATTAGATCTACCAGCTGATCAAAATCCTTCCGGTTCAGGATGCCATTATGCGCATGCGTATAGCGCAGCGGCGCCACCAGGTTCACTGTTGGCACCCCGCCGGTACTCTCCTGGATCTCGGCTGAATCGTCGCCATAGCCCTGCACCAAATCCAGCTGAAGCGGAATGCCCTTCTCCTTTGCTGTCTGCCGGATCAGCGTCACCAGCTTGCGGTTGGCCAGTGCACTCGAGTCGTAGAGAAAGATGCCAGGACCGGCTCCAAGCTTCGCCTGCGTCTCTTCCGGACGACCATACGTCTCCTGCGCCACCCCGCCTTCGATCGCAATGCCGATGTCCGGTTTCACTACCTGTGCTGCCGTGCGCGCACCCCGCAAGCCAATCTCTTCCTGCGTCGTGGCTGTGTAGAAGAGCTGGTTGGCATGCGGCATCTTCGCCGTACGCTTCATCGCTTCGATCAGCGCAGCACAGCCAACGCGATCGTCCCATGCTTTGCCGAGATAGTTGTCGGTTCCGTTCAGCTGCACAAACACACTGTCCGGCACCACCGGATCGCCGGCTTCCAGACCCATCGCCGCCGCCTCCGCCGCATCCTTCGCACCCACATCCAGCAGCACCTGGTCGCGCGGAAATACCTTGGTCCTCTCATCCGTCGCTGCTACGTGAATGTCGCGAATGCCGGTCACGGCATGGATCGGTCCCTTCGATCCAAGGATGATCCATCGCTGATCCACCAGCGCCTGGTCAAACCAGCCTCCTAACATCTGCATGGTGAGGAACCCGCCCGGCGTGACGCGCCGGACCATCCCGCCCAGCTCATCCATATGCGCGTCGATCATGATGCGCGGCCCGCTGCTGCCCTGCTGCGCAATCACCGATCCCATGCCGTCATAGCTGAGCGACGCAGCCAGCGGCTTCATCTGCTCCACCATGATCGCCCGCACCGGCTCCTCGGCTCCCGGCGGTCCCGGCGCGTTGGAAAGCTGTTCCAGAAGACTGCGGGTCGAGTCCTGTGCACTTACCAAAAGCGGAAAGGCGAGGCCAAGACCAAGGACTGCGGCGAGGGAAGAACGCAGAGGGCGGGGAATCGACATTCGCAGAAGATAGCACAGGGGCCACGCTTGGTCAGCGTGCCGCGCGATCAAGGCAATGCTCGCTCCTAAGCATCCAGCCGCCAGGGGCAGCCGCATTTCGGCCTTCATCCAGGGAACGCCCCTGTGAAACAATTCGCACGTCATCACTGGGCCAGTCATCCGATTCCCGTGCGAGGAACCCCTTCCATGAAAACGCAGATCCTCTCTGCAATGCTTCTGGCCCTCTTCCTGACTCCCCTGCCGCTCGTCGAAGCCCGCGCCCAGACTTCTCCCTCAGACATCTCTGCTGCCCGGACGAAGATCGAGGCAGAGGACGCCGCCATCGGCCATGCCATCGCCACCCATGATTTCAGCGCCCTCGATAAATACTGGTCGCCGCTCATGGTCGTCAACAGCCCGGAAAATCGGATCGCCGCCCGCGACCAGGTCATCGATTCCATGCACCACGGCGGCCTCAACTACACCAGTCTTAAGGGCACCACGGAGTGCTTTACCCTCACCAACGGCACGGCCATCAAAATGATGCATGAAGATGTCGTGCTCGCCGACGGACCCATGGCGGGCAAGCATATCGTTCGCCGCTCGACCAACATCCTGCAACACTCCGGGGATGACTGGGTGCTCATCGCCAGGCAGGCGACCTACATCGGTTTCGACGGAGCGATGCTTCGCAGTCCCGTCGCCGCCACTTTCACTCCTCCGCCGCCGACACCCGAGACCACCGCCATCCGAACGCAGATTGAAGCCAACAACCGCCTCGTCGGTCGCGCCATCGGCACCATGGACTTTGCCGCACTCGAAAAGCTTTGGTCCCCGGCCATGGTCGTCAACAGTCCCGGCAACAATATCCTGACCCGCGAACAGGTCTTCGCCGCCATGCGCGAAGACAAACTCAAGTATGCGAGTGCGAAGGGAACCACCGAAGCCTTCGTCGTCTCGCAGGATCTCGCCCTTGAGATGGGTCATGAAGACATCGTCATGGCCAACGGTCCCATGGCTGGTAAACCGCTCAATCGCCGTTACACCAATGTCTGGCAGAAGACCGGTGACCACTGGGTCCAGATCGCCCGCCAGGCAACCTACATCGGCATCGACGGCGGCGCTGTCTACGGACACCCCGATCCCACCCTCAAGCCTTAGGCGACCTTGACGACCTCTCTCACCAAACTTGTTCCTCCCAGGATGTGGAATGGCTGCTAGTCGGCTTACTGCAATACCCCTTCTCCTGCTTACTGCGCTTGTGGTTCGCGCGCAGACCGAAACGATGCACATCCGCATCGACGTCACCGACGCTCCGCGCCGCCTCATCCATGTCACAGAGCAAATCCCTGTCCATCCTGGCCTGAATACCGTTTCCTATCCCGAGTGGATTCCCAGTCAGGAACTGCCTGGCGGCCCGATCGACAATCTCACCGGCCTCGTGTTTCATACGGGTTCTCAGGACGGCGTAGTCATTCCCTGGCGCCGCGATCTTTCCGACGTCTACACCTTCCACGTCAAGGTTCCCGACGGCGTCACTGCTCTTGCCGTTTCCTATGACATCCTCGAAGTCCCGAGTCGCGCCAACACCATCGGAACCAATCACACCAGCTCTCACGTCGTGATGCTGG
>CAZZUX010000131.1:2647-9401 GCA_964657395.1 uncultured Ktedonobacteraceae bacterium | reverse complement strand
CGAGTCACTCTTCAAGCCCGAAGGCTGGCGAATCACATCGATGACTATAACTAGCGTTTCAACCCGGCCGCACAGATGCAAGATTCCGAAAAGCCGACTTCTCGGGCACTGACGACAACAGCGTTGCTCGTTACTTGGACAAACAGGTATTTGCCGAGTGATACAGTGATCTCCCAATAGTGGAGAAGCGCTCTTGGACCACGTTGAGATCTACAATTTCATGAGCCGTCAGCGTTACGGGGTGGTCTCAAGTATCGGGGCTGACGGAACACCTCAATCCGCACTGGTCGGCATCGCGATCACGCCCGAACTTGAGATAGTCTTCGACACCCTGAAGACTTCACGAAAGTATTCGAACTTCGTCAGCAATCGTCGGTGCTCGTTCGTAGTTGGTTGGACAGGTGAACAGACCGTGCAGTTCGAAGGGGTAGCGGAAGAGCCTGTTGAAAAAGAAGTGCTTCGTTTGCAAGCCGTGTATTTTGCAGTGTGGCCTGATGGACCAGCCCGCATGAACTGGCCCGGCATAGCGTACATAGTCGTACGCCCGAAATGGCTGCGGTACAGCGATTTCAATCAAGGGCCGCCGCTCGTTTGGGAAACAAAGTTCCAGAGCGCTTTTGACTACGTGCGCTGATCGAGCACAAAGAAAATACTTATTAAGATCAGAACCGAAAGTCGGCTTTCGTCAGCAATCTCGGCTTCAGAGAAGGGCGTTTAGCGGGAGTAATGGACCAGTTACGCATCTATAGAGAATCCTGCGGCTAAGGAAGTGGTGTCATCCCGCGCGCGTTGTTGTATTCCCGCACGTCCAAACGAATCTGGCTCATGTGAGCGATTCCAGTCCCAAAGAGCAGATCTCGGGCTTCGGGATAGCTGTTACGTCCTGCATTTTCCGCAAGAGTGGACCACGCCGTAGGATGAACCAGCTTTGACGTCACGCGGTTCATGGAGCGGAATTCCTGCTCCATTCCGACTTCGCGGGCAAGTGCGCTCGTTTCCAGATGCTTCGTGGCCGTGACATTCTCGACCCGCATCTGATTCTGCATGCGAGTAAGGGCATCGTCCAGTCCGGGCGTTGGCGCTGTCGGATCGTAATGGCGCTCAAGATTCCGGAGGGCGATAATGAGTTCACAGCCGTCCACGAGACGGTCTTCACCGAAGCGCTTCGCGTTAGCGTCGGACTTCAGAACATATTTCGTGAAAATCAAGAGTTCGAGCAGATTGCGCGACGCCCACGCGGTGAGATGTAGATTCCCGCTCGTATAGCCACGACGCAATTCATTGAAGTTTTTGAGAGTCGCATCTACCAACTCGCGCACTACCTCGAAGAAATAGTAGTTACGGTCCGTCTCATCAATAGGCTTGAGCGTGTTGCCAAGAGCCAAGAGGTTTTGCGCCACCGCATCTGCGTCATGCAAAGAAACCGCAATTTGTGGAGTGCCCATGCGAATAGTTTGGCAGAAACCCATACTGCAGCCGCAAAGCTGCTGCTACAGCAACGAGGAAACTCAACCGGCTTTGTATCGAGAAGTCGGCTTCTCGGTAGTAAGCTGCTCAGGCGCTCAGGTGACGAGAACATTGACCTGTCGAAAACAGGGTTTTCGGAAACTCTCGGCATTCCGGCTGAACGCCAGCAGAGAACCACCAAAGCCCCCGCCCCGCAAACGCGTCGACGCCCCAACCCGCTACCACTTCGACTGGAACGAACTAGGCAAGCTCCCTTTTCAACCCACACCCTCTATTACACCTTCACAAGAAACCGACCATGTACCTTTAAGCCCGAACACCATGTCCGAAGAAATCCCCAGCCTGCACGAACTCGGGGAACTCATCCACGACGACCGCAGCTTCCTCCTCCGCGTCGTGCAGCCCGGTCTCGCCGGCCTCATGGATGGCTCCGTCTCCACCCTCGCGCCCATCTTCGCCACCGCCTTCGCGACCCACAACTCGCACACTGCCTTCCTCATCGGTGCAGCCGCAGCCGTCGGCGCTGGCATCTCCATGGCCTTCTCGGAAGGCCTCTCCGACGACGGTGTCCTCACCGGCCGCGGCACTCCCATTTTTCGCGGACTCGTCACCGGCTTCATGACCTTCGTCGGCGGCTTCCTCCACACCCTGCCATTTCTCATCGCGAACGTGCGAGTCGCGTTACTCTGGGCCTACGCCGTCGTCGGTGTCGAACTGCTCATCATCGCGTGGATCCGCTATCGCTACTTCAAAACCAGCTTCGCGCTATCCTGCCTGCAGGTCATCGTTGGCGGAGCACTCGTCTTCACCGCCGGCGTACTCATCGGCAGTTCCTGACCAAACCACGCGAGGCGCACCATCCAGCTCACACATCTCATCGGAGCCATCGCATACTGGGCCTGGATCATCACCGAGATCCTTGCCGCCATCCTCCTGCGCACCCGCAGCAGCGGCGGCAAACTGCAGGATCGTGGCACCCTCTACCTCCTCTGGCTCGTCATCGGCCTCTCCATCACTGCCGGCGACTGGTACGGCGGCACCCATCCCCACAACATCGCTCACGGCGCGCCCGAAGTCCGGACCACAGCCGTAGCCATCTTCGTCATCGGCCTGGTCATCCGCTGGATCGCCATCATCACTCTCGGCAAAGCGTTCAGCGTCAACGTCGCCATCCGTACCGAGCAGACCCTGCAGCAGTCCGGCATCTTCCGCCTCGTCCGCCACCCGTCCTACACCGGACTGCTTTTCATCTTTACCGCCATCGGCCTCTACACCCGCAACTGGATCAGCCTCACCATCGTCGTCCTGCCAACACTGGCCGCCCTGCTCTACCGCATGCACGTCGAAGAACAGGCACTCCTTCGCGCCTTCGGCCAGCCATACATCGACTACATGCGCTCGACCAAGCGCCTCATCCCCGGCATTTACTAACGCGGCTCTAATCGACGAAACTCACCAGCCAGCCGACACCTCACTGCGGCGCGATGTTCCCATCGAACGTCTTACACGCCCCCATCTGCCCGCTCTGCAGCCCGCGCATAAACCACGCCGATCGCGCCGCACTCGATCCATGCGTCCACCGCTCCGGACTCACCGCCCGTCCACTCATCCTCTGCAGGTGATCATCGCCAACTGCTGACGCCGCACTCAGCGCGCCATCAATATCCTGCTGGTCTGCCACCTTCCGGCTCTCACTCGAGTGCGCCCACACGCCCGCGAAACAATCCGCCTGCAACTCCAGGTCAACCGACAAGTGGTTCTGCGCCTGCGGCTCCTGCTCCGCCAGCTGCCGCATCCGTCCCTCGATGCCTTCCAGCTTCTGCACATGGTGCCCCAGTTCATGCGCGATCACATATGCCTGGGCGAAGTCGCCAGTATCGCCGCCGAACCGCTTCAGGTCGCTCCAGAAGCCCAGGTCGATATAGATCTTCTCGTCATTCGGACAATAGAAGGGCCCGGTACTCGCCTGCGCCGTCCCGCATCCTGAATACGTCGCGTCGCGATACAGCACCAGGTGCGCCCGCCGATAACTCCGGCCCTGCGCGGAAAAGATCTGTGTCCATGTCTTCTGCGCATCGTCGAGAACATAACTGACCAGCTGCGCATCGCGATCGGTCGCCACCGGCTGCCCCTGCGTGCCCGGCTGCCCAACTGTGCCGGGACGTACCGGCGCACTCTGCGTCGTACCCTGCCCATTTCCACTGCCAAGGAAAGCCCCGATATAATTCCGTCCCGTCACCAGGCTGATCACCAGCAGGATCACGAACCCGACAATCCCGATCCCACCCCCGCCAATCCCAAAACCGCCCCCACCAGAGTCGGACCGACGGTCCTCCACATCCTCACTCATCCCGCCAGGTTGCCAATCCATCGCGCCCTCCGTGCCAATGCCTGCTACTAAAGATCAACCTCTCAGATGCATCCCGCCATCCAAAATCCAAGGCCTTTTTTCTCGCGCTTCCGGGGCTGCCCTGACTGCCTTGGCTTAGTTCCTGACCTTGAATGCGCGCTCAGCCGGCAGGCGGAAAGAGAGCATCGAAAATGCGTCGCAGAATGCGCGCCAATCCCTTGTCCGACAGAGTTTCGGGTTCGAAGTTGCTTTCGAGGATCAAACTCGAAAGAATGGGCCCAAGTGCCGCCAGCGCCAGGTCATTGTCTGTCCTGGCACTGCGAGAAAGTTTCCCGAACATCTGCACATAAAGTCCATCGTCCGCAGTGGCCTGAGAGATTTCAAAGGCTTTGCGGAAGCGCTCTTTCGATTCGGGGTGGCGGAGTGCGTACAGCTTGAACTCCAGCGAGAGGATCGAGTAAGCCTTGTCGCGAACAAGTCCCACGTAAAACTCCCTGAATGCCTCAAGTCCCTGTTTACGATCAGTGCACTTCCGCACGCTCTTGCTAAGCCTCTCGATATAAGAAGTTGTCCGATGCTCGAACAGAGCCAGAAAGAGGTCCTCTTTGTTCTTGAAATGCGTATATACCGACCCCTTGCTCCTGCCCGCCATTTCGGCGATCTCATCCAGCTGAGCGCCTTCAAATCCGTCCCTGACGAATATGTCCTCCGCGGCGCGCAAAAGCAGAGCTTGTGTCTCCTTCGTTCGAACTTGTTGTCTGGTCAGCATTTCCACCGGCATCAGCTTATTTAAGCATTTCTCCAGCAGCATCTTGACATTATTACTGACTGGTCAGTATTTTTAATCCACTTATCAAGTACAGGTAAGGACGACCCTGCCCGCTCTGCGAGACAGAATGGCTGGCTCAAGACCGACTAAGAGAGTGGAGGCTTCTATGTGCAGGAGATTCGCACCGCGTGCTTACGGGGCATCAGCCAAATTATGGTATTTCATTCGAAAGGGCGGGCGCTCCGCCGGGATGCTGGCGACCGCAGCCTTCGTACTCGTGGTCGGGAATGCTATGGCACAGTCTTCCGGGGGCATTCATGCCGACGGAACTGCTTTCAAAGATGACCAGGGCCGTACTCTGATCCTGCGCGGCGTCAATCTTGGCGGAACCAGCAAGATTCCCGCAAAGACATCGTCTGACCCTCAAGAGGTCTCCTTCGTGGGCCGTCCCTTCCCGCTTGCAGAAGCGGACGAGCACTTCCGTCGTCTGCAGAGCTGGGGTTTTACTTTCGAGCGGCTGATCGTGCCATGGGAAGCGATCGAACACGCAGGCCCGGGCGTCTACGACAGGGCATACCTGGATTACTTGCACGAGCTGGTCAAGCGAGCAGACTCTTATGGCATTCGTGTCATCATCGACCTGCACCAGGATTTCTACTCACGGGCTTCGGGTGGCGATGGAGCGCCCTACTGGACGCTTTCGAAAGTAGGTTTACTCCCCGACCACACCAATGAACCCGGAGCGCCACAGGAGCAACCCGCGCGCGGCCCGGGATACTGGCCGCCGACAGCGGGCCGTCTATCAGTCGACACAATGGAGACGCTGCTGTGGGCTGGCGACGACTTCGCCCCGGGCCTCAAAGTAGACGGCGTTCCAGTCCAGGAGTGGCTGCAAAGTCATTACGTGAACGCAATGCGTCAGGTCGCGCTCCGGCTGCGTGATCTCAACAACGTCGCCGGTTACGACACCTACAATGAGCCGGGCCCCGGCTTCCTGGGCGTGAGTAATCTCCGCTCTCCAGAGACATTCATGATGGTGATGGGCCACTACGAAGCGCCAGGCAGCCTAGCGCCAAGCTATTGGGACTACATGCAGGCCGCTTCCGGGTTCACGCCGGAAAAGCAGACCGTCGCCGCAAATCGGCTCTGGGCTCCCGGAACGGAAGACTTATGGCGGCACTTCGGCGTCTGGGATGTCGTAGACGGAAAACCGACCTTGCTGAAGCCGGACTACTTCGCTGCCGTGGGAGACAAAAAACATGGCGCCAACTATTACGTGGGCGCTCTTCACCGCAGGATTGCAGCCGCCATCCATGAGATTTCCCCAGACGCGCTGATCGCTCAAGAGCCATGCGCGTTCGACGGTAATCAAAAGGAATTGGCATTGGGTGCACCGGGCGCGGTCAGTGAGCCGCATTGGTATGACGCAGTTCCGATGCTGAGTAAGCACTACGATCTGGATACCACATACCCGATCTTCTCCAACAAACCGATCACCGGCAGCGATGCAGTCCTTGCGGCTTATGTGAAGCAGATTGAGGATGCAAAGACAAAGGGTCAGGAGTTGGGTCAGGTCCCAAACTGGTTTGGAGAGGTCGGGATCCCATACGACGTGAATGACAAGCATGCCTATAAGACCGGCGACTTCAGCGCGCTGGAAGAGTATGCGCGCCTTTACTATGGAGCGCTCGATAAGACGCTATCGTCTTATGCAATCTGGTGCTACTCCTCCGGCAACAGCAACGAAAAGGGCGATCAATGGAACAACGAGGACTACTCCATCTACAGCCCGGATCAGCGGAAGGACCCGGGCAACATCAACTCCGGTGGCCGCGCACTGAAGGAAGTGGTGCGACCGTATCCGCTCGCGACTGCGGGTACGCCTGTTTCGATCGAGTTTGATTCAAAATTGAAGGTTTTCCGCTACAAGTTCAAAGCGGATAAGGCAATCTCTGCCGACACCGAAATCTTCCTGCCCAGCTACCACTACCCGAAAGGGGCAGTCGTCAAAGTCGCTGGGGGAACCTACAAGCTCGATCTCAAGCACTCGCGCCTCTCCGTCTCTGCTCATTCCGAGGAGGTGACAGTCAACATCACCTCACGATGAGGCACAACGCTTGCATAGACGCCGTTCGATATAGCAGCGGATCGCATCGGCGTAACTGCGC
>CAZZUX010000131.1:0-2547 GCA_964657395.1 uncultured Ktedonobacteraceae bacterium | reverse complement strand
AGTACCTCGGCTGGGTTGCCGTATCGATCGTAGAAGCGACAGAATCGTTTCGACGAACTTCGATCCGCATCAGGCAAGCGAGCTACCGGGCATGTATCTACCCTGTTCCGACCCTCGCGTCATTAGCGATCAGCAGGCCGCGACCTGCAAGGTCGTAACGAAAGGGCCTTCCACCAGCCACAATCAATCCTGTCATCGCTCACACTTAGCTTCGCATTGGAGTCGTCAAAACCATCCGGGCTAACATGGACCATGCGTTGGATCCTAGCCCTCCTCGCCGCCCTCGGCATCCTCGTCTCCAGCCTCGCGCTTCACGTCCACTACACGCTCACCACCGAACCCTGCGACATCAACGCCCACTGGGACTGCGGCATCGTTAACCACTCCCACTTCGCCGTCCTGCATCTCGCCGGGCACGCCATTCCCGTTGCCGTGATCGGCATCGCCGGCTACACCACACTCCTGATCCTCGCTCTCGCAGGCCGCTTCGGCGCCACCTTTATGGCCGCAACCGCCGGCTGCATCTTCGCCCTCTATCTCACCTGGATCGAGGCCCACATCCTCCAGGTCTGGTGCCTCTACTGCGTCATCTCGCAGGCCATCATCGCGTGCATCGTCCTGCTCAGCATGGTCCGAACCCTCCGCCGCCCCCGCGCCACCGCCTGACCCATGAACACCACATTTCTTTTCAACATCAAGTCCGGCAACTTACGATAGCCTCACTCCTGTCCAGCTATCCGCAAGCCGCTGGCAACACCGCTCGTTCCGGATGGTCTCTACGCTCCCACTCAGGCTCGCTTTACACGCCATCTTTGCGCTCGCGATGTCGACTGCGCCTGCACTAGCCGCCACCCAGGCTCCAGCCGCACCTCCCGCAGAATCTCAACTCCTCAAAACAGCCGGCCTCGAAGCCGACGCCGCCATCCTTCGCCGCGCCTACGAGCAGTTGCACCCCGGCCTCTACCGCTACAACACTAGGTCACAGATGGACCAGCACGTTGAGGGCCTTCAGACCCGCCTCAATCACGACCAATCCTTAAAAGACGCTTATCTCGCCTTCTCCCTCTTCGCAGCCGAAGTCAAGTGCGGCCACACCTACGCCAACTTCTTCAACCAGGACGACTCTGTCGCCAGCCAGCTCTTCAAATCCCCAACCCGCGTCCCCTTCTACTTCACCTGGATCGATCGCCACATGGTAGTCACCCAGGACTTCACCCCCGACCACTCACTCCCGCGCGGCACCCGCATCGTTGAAATCAACGGCAACGCAACCTCCAGCATCCTCTCTCGCCTCCTCACCATCGCCCGCGCCGACGGCTCCAACGACGCCAAACGCATCGCCTCTCTCGAAGTCTCCGGCGATAGCCTCTACGAAACCTTCGACATCTACTTCCCGCTTTTCTTTCCTCAGAAGGCCACAACCCTGCAACTCACCATCCTCAAGCCCGGTCAGGACCGCAACCTCAAGATCCGCGCCGAAGCCCTTACCTACGAAGAACGCATCGCCCCCATCAAAGAGCGCGAAGAAGCCCGCAAAGGCGGCGACGAAGTCCTCTTCGAATGGAAGTACCTGCTTGACGGTTCTGCCTACCTGCGCATGCCCACGTGGGCCCTCTACGACAGCAAGTGGGACTGGAAAACCTGGCTCAACGCCCGCCTCGACGAACTCGCCGACAAGGAAGTCCCCGCCTTCCTCATCGACATCCGCGGCAACGAAGGCGGCCTCGACATCGGCAATCTCATCCTGCAGCGACTCGTCACAGAAAAAGTGGCAATTACATCGCTGCACCGTCTCGTCCGCTACCGTCAGGTTCCCGCCGACCTCGCCCCCTACCTCAAAACCTGGGACCCCACCTTCAAGGACTGGGGCAAAACCGCCGTCGATCTCCCCACACCCTGGCCCACCGCGCCACCCGTCCCTTACCTGCAGCTCACCAAGTACGACGACGACGCATCCGGCGACGCCATCCTTCCCGCCGGCAAACACTACCCCGGCAAGGTCTACGTACTGGTGGACGCCACCAACAGCTCCGCCACCTTCCAGTTCGCGCAGCTCATCCAGCAGCAGGCCCTCGGCACCCTTGTCGGCTCACCCACCGGTGGCAGCCAGCGCGGCATCAATGGAGGCGCGTTCTTCTTCCTTCACCTGCCCAATTCCAAAATCGAGCTCGACCTCCCGCTCATCGGAACCTTCCCGCCAGCTCCCATGCCCGACGCCGGCCTCACCCCCGACATCCCCGCCATCCCAACCGAAAACGACATCGCCCAATCCCACGATGCCTCCCTCACCGCCATCACCAGGCAAATCCAGAAAACCGCCAACCCCGACAATTGAAACGGGCCATCCGCCGCCCTTGCGACTTCCCTCGCGCACAGCGTATCCTCCGCGGACGGAAGCACCCCCGACTTCCGAGCATCGAAGCAGCATCACACCTGCATCGAGATCCCATCAACCCACCACGCAGCAACACCGGAACTACACGCATGACCCATACGGGATCAAAGGCCTCATCGTCGTCCCGAAAGCCTAGCCACCCGGCAACTGGC
>CAZZUX010000130.1:0-9407 GCA_964657395.1 uncultured Ktedonobacteraceae bacterium | reverse complement strand
AACGGAATACGGTTCAGGAGGCTCCTCCGCGTTTGCTGGAAAGGCCGGCGCCTGTAGCCATGCTGTCGACAGAAGGAGGTGCCGGTGCAACCAGCGTTGTGGTGCCGGAGGTGCCGCTGGTCGAGGATGGCTTGGAGCTGTCGGTGTCCTCTACCCGGGTGACTGGCGGAGGTGCGGGCGGGACGGGTGCCACGCGTATTTTGCTGATGCGGTGTCCGGCCATCTCGACTACGGTAAACCGGCGTCCATCATAATCCAAGGATTCGCCTCCGGCTGGGATCCTGCCGATGTGGGTGAGCAGAAAGCCGGCGAGTGTTTCGACGCCTCCGTCGCGCGGCAGGTCCCAGTGCAACTCGGTTTCCAGGTCGCGCAGGTGCACGCTGCCATCGAAGACGACGGCGTCGGGCCCGCTCATTAAGGCGAGACGGGGGGCCGTGTCGAACTCATCTTCCATTTCGCCGACGACTTGTTCGAGCGCATCTTCAACGGTCACGAGGCCGACCGTAGAACCGTATTCATCGACGACGATGGCGAGGTGGCGGCGCCGCTCCTTGAATTCTTGGAGGAGATCCAGGACCGGCTTGGTTTCAGGCACGAAGAGTACGTCTCGCATGATCTGGCCGAGGCGCAGATCGCTGAAGACGGATTGCCCCTGGCGCGAGGATGCGACGCGAAAGTGCATGAGCCGGGAGAGGTCCTTAGAGTACGCCACGCCAACGATGTGCTCGGGTCCCTTCTGCGGATCGTAGACGGGTACGCGGGAATGCTGCTCTTCGACGATGCGGGCGCTGGCATCTTCGATGAGGGTGTCGGCAGGCAGTGAAAAGATGCGCTGACGCGGCACCATGATTTCGCGGGTCGAGATTTCGTTGGCTTCGACTGCGCGATGGATGAGCGCCTCCTGAAACGCAGGCAGCAGGCCCATGCGGCGCGTGGTGCTGGCAATCAGCTTGATTTCTTCCGGAGAATGGGCGGTGCCTTCGCGGACCAGCGGAGCGTTGAAGAGTTTCAGGACGAGGCGAGCCGATCGATTCATGACGTGGACGGCTGGACGCGTGATGCGGATGAAGGCGTCCATGGGGCCGGCGACTGCCAGCGCCATCTCTTCTACTTTGCGGAGGGCGAGGGACTTCGGCACCAATTCCCCAAGCAACACGTGGAGAAAGGTGATAAGGACAAAGGCAAGTATGGAAGAGACGATGTGGGAAAAGATAACGGCATGCGGCAGATGACCGAGCCAGACCTGCAGCACAGGAGCGATGGCGGGTTCGCCGATCCAACCGAGCGCGAGGGAGCAGAGGGTTACGCCGAGCTGGACGGCGGGCAGGAATTCATCGAGATGATCCTGCAGGCGGCGGATGGTCCGTGCGCCGGTACGCTTCTGAGCGAGTAGCTGCTCGACATGGGTCTCCCGAATGCTGACGAGGGCGAACTCCGCGGCGACGAAGAAGCCATTGGCCAGGATAAGGATTGCGATCGCAACTGCACGGAAGAGCAACCACTCAAGCATCGCTGCTTCAGTTATAGCAATGTCGGGTGCGTTGCAAGAAAGCAGCGGCACCGCAGCGGTGCCGCTGATCGTACAGCAGGTGGTTCAAGCGGCACCGCCCGCTTCGATTAAAAAAGAACGGAAGCAGGAAGGTGGGCATCCTACAGCGGTGAGGGCGCAAGCTATGAAGACATGGGTGAAAGCAGTATTGGGTTTAGTCGTGCTGGTGCTGCTGATTGTTGTGCTGGTGCCGCTGTTCGTAAATGCGAATACATTCCGGCCGAAGATCGAGAAAGAACTGGGCCAGGCACTCAACAGGCCGGTGCAACTGGGCAACCTGTCTTTCTCGCTGTTTTCAGGCAGCCTGGTGGCAGACAACGTGCAGATCGGCGACGATCCCCAATTTTCATCCAGTCCTTTCCTGCAGGCGAAGTCGCTTCATATCGGCGTGGAGACTGGACCGCTGATCTTCCACAAGCAACTGATTATCACCAATTTTGCGGCGAACGAACCAAGTATCCACCTGATACATGCGAGCAATGGGACGTGGAACTTCTCAAGCATCGGCAAGACGGCGGCGAGCCAGAACAAGACGCCTCAGACTGAGTCATCGATACCGAATCTGACGGTGGGTGAGTTTGCTATTCATGGCGGCACCGCAACGGTGGAGAGTCAGCCAGCTGCGGGGCCCGCGATCGTTTATTCAAATGTTGAGTTGAGCATTCAGAATTTGTCGTTTGCCAAGCAGTTCCCTTATAAGCTAACGGCCAATCTGCCAGCCGGCGGATCGGTAGCCGTGAATGGAAATGCGGGGCCAGTCAGTGTTGCAGACGCTTCGGACACCCCGTTCAGTGCAAATCTTACGTTGCGCAACTTCAACCCCGTGGCTTCGGGCATTATTGATGCGTCCGAGGGTATTGGAATGGTGGCCAATGTGGATGCCAAGGCCCAGTCGGACGGGCGCGACCTCAGCAGTACAGGAACGATTCATGCGAGCCACCTGCAACTGGTGAAGACGGGGTCGCCTACGCCGCAGCCGGTCGATGTGAACTACGACGTGGTGAATAACATGGAGGCGCGGACGGGGCAGGTACGGGATCTGCAGATTAGGACGGGTGCCTTGACGACGCATGCCACCGGCACCTACAGACTGCTGCCGAACGATACAGAGTTGAACGTGAAGTTCAGCGGCCAGTCTCTGCCGATCAACGACCTGGAGGCCCTGCTGCCGGCACTTGGAGTGAAGCTGCCGAGCGGATCGAAGCTGCAGGGCGGCACCCTGACAACGAACCTGACGATCAACGGTTCGGCAAAGTCGCCGGATATCAGCGGCCCGGTAGATGTTGAGCATACGGCGCTGGCAGGCTTCAACCTGGGCTCAAAGCTGGGCGGACTGGCGTCGCTGGGAGGAGTGCAGACGGGTAATTCGACAGCGATCGATACGTTCAAGAGCAACCTGACGGCTGCTTCGGGTGGGGTGAGGGCAGATAATATGCTGGCGTTGATCCCGGCACTTGGAACGATTACGGGTGCGGGTACGGTGTCGCCCGCTGGAGCGCTCGACTTCCGGCTGTTGGTGAAATTGAACACCAAGAGCGGCGTCGGTGGGTCGGCGATCGGGGTACTTTCGAGCTTTGGTGGATCGCTGGGTAAGACAGCTTCTTCAGCAACAGCCACCGGCATCCCACTCACGATTTCGGGAACGCAGACGGATCCGCACTTCTCTGTAAACGTGCAGTCGCTGGGCAAGGCTGCGCTGCAGGGACAGGCCAAGGGATTGCTAGGAGGGACGCTGCCGAATGGGGCGCCGAAAGGCAAAGACCTGCAGAATGTGAATCCGGGCCAGTTATTGCAGGGACTGATGGGAGCGAAGAAGCACTGATCTCTGAGCTACAGGCCGGGTGGGTCAAGTAACGAAAGGGCTGCTCATTGAAGCAGCCCTTTTCGATTATGCAGGCATCAGCCTGGAGAGTCGCGCTGGCTCTTCGCCCAGCCATTTCACGTTTGTCGCTGTGCCATCGAAGATCGATGAAGTTTTGAAGGGTTCGAATTCTCCCTTCGCCGCGGCCGTTTCGGTTTTGGCGAGGAGTGTGGTGAGTTCCGCTTTGCTGAGTGGCTTGAACGAGTGAGCAGCTTCGACTGCCTGCTCCACCATCTTGAGGCTGTCCATCCCGGTGATTACGACAGAAGTCGGCAGGTTCAGGGCATAGTGGAGGCACTCGATGGCGGTAGCAGTCTTGGATTTGAGCAGGATGCCATTGCTCATGGTCTTCATAGCTAGAACGCCGATGCCCTGCTTCACGAGCTCGGGGACGACCAATTTTGAGAAGCTGCGAAAGTGAGCGTCCATGACGTTAAGAGGCATCTGGACGGCGTCGAATTTAAAGCCGTTCTCTTGAGCGACCTCGAGCATGTAGAGGTGGATCCGGGGATCCTTGTGGCCGGTGAAGCCGATGTAGCGGATCTTCCCTGCTTTCTGTGCTTCGAGCATGGCGACCTGTGCGCCATCTTCGGCAAAGATGCGATTTGGATCCTCGAAGCGAAGGACCTCGTGATGCTGTACCAGGTCGATGCAGTCCGTCTGCAGGCGTTCCAGTGATTGCTCGATCTGGGTGGCGGCTTCCTTCTTTGTGCGGCCATCAATCTTGGTCATCAAGAATACCTGCTGCCGCTTGCCGCCCTGCAGAGCCCGGCCCATACGGACCTCGCTCATGCCGTTGTTGTAGTCCCATGAGTTGTCCATGAAGGTAATGCCGTGATCGATGGCACTGTGAACGATACGGATGCCGAGTTTCTCGTCTACGGTCGGCAGTCCGATGTGCCATCCGCCGAGGCCGATGGAGGAGACTTTCTCGCCGGTAGAGCCGAGAGCGCGCTGGGGGATCGTGGTGGTTGCCATGCCAATTCCTTTTCTGTTGAGGCTGTTCCGGTGGGATCTTGAGGAGTGAGATGCAGAACAGGGTCATGAGTAATCCGGCGTGCGTTATAGGGATTGCGGAACCATCCGGGAGCAGTCTACGTATGCTTTAGACAGCATCACCGCCCTGCAGCTTCGGGTCGGCGGGTGCAGGCAGATGGTTGCACATTGGAGAGTTCGCTGTGGCCCAACGGAAGAAAAAGCGCTGGTGGATGTGGGGAAGTATCGTCGTGGTGCTGATTGTGGCAGTCGTGGCTGCCGTAAAGCTGGCCCATGGCAGCGGCACAAAGATCGATCCTTCGAGGCTGGGGGAAGCGACCCGGTCTGACATTGCGAAAAGCGTGGTGGCAACGGGTAAGGTAGAGCCGATTACCAAGGTAGAGCTGAAGTCCAAAGCGAGCGGGATCGTGGAGAAGCTGCTGGTGGATGTGAATGCCAAGGTGACTCATGGACAGGTGCTGGCAGTTCTGGACCGCCAGGAAATTGAAGCGCAGGTAGAAGCGCAACGGGCACAGCTGCTGGCAGCGCAGGCAAATGTGACGTCGGCGGAAGCGAACGTGCAGCATGACCGCGTAGACGCGCAGGCGCCGGATCTGCCGATGTACCGTTCGACGCTTGAACGCAACCAGGAGATGGCGAAGGACGGCATTGTGTCCCAGCAGGTACTGGACAATGCCAACCGGGACTATCTCTCGATGGAAAACAAGCAACGCGTGGCTACTGCGCAGGTGGCGGTGGACAGCGCCAAGCTGAACCAGGCGAAGGCGCAGGTGGCGCAGAGCCAGGCTAGCCTGAAGCAGTTGGAAGAGCAGTTGAGCTACACGACTCTGACCTCGCCGATGGACGGCGTGGTGTTGTCGCGGGATGTGGAGCTGGGCGATGCGGTGAGTTCGATCCTGGTACTGGGATCCGGCGCCACCAAGGTGATGACGCTGGGAGACACCAAGCAGGTGTATGTGGATGGCAAGGTGGATGAGGCGGATATTGCCGGTGTCTACATGGGTCAGCCGGCACGCATCCGCATTGAATCGTTCAAGGACCGCGTGTTCAACGGCAAGGTGACTCGTATCGCGCCGCTGGGAGTGGAGAAGGATAACGTCACAACCTTCTCAGTGCGTGTGTCAATCGACAACTCGAATGGCGAGATCAAGGCGAACATGACCGCAAACGCCGAGATCATCAACCTGGAGCATAAGAATGCCTTGGTAGTGCCAGAGCAGTCGATCAATTTCGACCCGCAGAGGAAGGCATTTGTAAATGTGCCGGACGCCAAGTCAAAAGACGGAATGCGCAAGATTGAAGTAGCAGTGGGTATTTCGAACGGCAGTAAGACAGAGATCCTATCCGGATTGAAGTCAGGCGACAAGGTAGTGCTCGCGCAGTAAAGATTGCATTTATGCGGAAAGCAGGAGCCAGGATGAAACAGTCAATGAAGACGTTGAGGGTAGTGGTCATAGCGGCCAGCGGCATGCTGGTACCGGCAGCGATGCTGGCAAGCGATGCCAATTTCGAGAAGAACCTATCGGTGAGCGGAACGCCGGTGATCAGCGTTTCGACTGGATCGGGCTTCATTCACATTACGCCTGGATCGGATGGCCAGGTGAGGATCGTCGGGCATGTGCATTCGAGCCATGGCTGGATGGGCGGTGGATCCGACGAGGAAGTGAAAGACGTGGCGGCAAATCCGCCGATCGAGCAGACTGGCAGCACCATCAAGATAGGCAACACACATGATGACAGCCGCTATCGGCACGTATCCATTGATTATGAGATCACGACTCCGCGCACATCGCAGGTGAAGGCGTACTCGGGTTCTGGCGACATCAAGGCTTCAGGAGTGATGGCGACCAAGCTTGAGACGGGTTCGGGCGAGATTGAAGCGAACAACCTGAGCGGCGATATCGCGCTGCAGACGGGATCGGGCGACATCAATGTAGAGTTCGCGAAGAGCGGTAACGTGGTTGCCGGAACCGGCTCAGGAAATATCAAGCTGGCGAATGTACAGAGCGGCCTGAAGGCAGAAACCGGATCCGGAGACATCCACATCAGCGGTCAGCCGGTGGAAGGCTGGAAGACGGAAACGGGATCGGGAAATATCGAACTGGCTGTCGGTTCGGCGCACATGACGCTTGATGCAGAGTCGGGTTCCGGTGACATCTCGGCGGCCCAGGGCATCTCGATGTCGGGCAGTATCAATAAGCATCATGTGACCGGCACGATCAATGGCGGTGGTCCGACCGTGAAGGCAGAGACGGGCTCAGGCAACATCAAGATCCACTGAGGTACTGGCCCTACGGGCGGGAGCGATTCGCGCAACGCGATCGTATTTCCGATCAGGAGAGACGTACTGATTGCAAGTCGCTCTTTCTCGTAGACTGGAATCGTGATTTCTATTGGCCGTGCGCTTCCGAAAGAGACTCTGAAACTGCTGGTATTTGATCTGGATGGCACGTTGATTGATTCACGTGCCGATCTGACGGCTTCGATCAATGCAACACTCGCGCACTTCCATCGGAAGCCTTTGCCCGAAGATGTGATTGCCGGCTATATCGGGGATGGGGCTTCTGCACTGGTGCGGCGGTCGCTTGAGCATCATGAAGAGGGGACGGCGCCTGCAGCGACGAAGCCGACTTCTGAAGCCTTCGCGGATGCGGCGCTTGAATTCTTTCTGGACTACTACCATGATCACAAACTGGATCACACCTATGTTTACAAGGGTGTGTTCGAGGCGCTCGATCGGTTGCGCAAGGCTCGCGGTGAGGGCATGAAGATGGCCGTGCTGTCGAACAAGCCGGAGGTGCCGACGCGGGCTATCTGCGAGGCATTAGGGCTGAAGCCTTATTTTTTTGAGATGTACGGCGGGAACAGCTTTGAGACGAAGAAGCCGGACCCCGAAGGTTTGCGGGCGTTGATCCGCCAGGCGGAAGTTGAGGCAGTGGAGACACTGATGATCGGCGACACGGATGTAGATGTCCTGACTGCGCGGAATGCCGGCGCCTGGTCACTGGGCTGCCGCTTCGGTTTGTCGCCGCATACGCTGGAGCGGACGGTGCCGGATTGCCTGGTGGACGAGCCGCTCGACTGGGTGCAGGCGCTGCTGTAGAGTGGCACGGAATACGGGAAGTAAACTCACCATGGAACTAACCGGGCCGAATGCGCGTACGTTGCAGAGGGAGAGTGCGATGCGTGGAACGATCGTCAACTGGAGCCGGGTGATGGTAGTGCTTTCGCTGTTGGTGCTGAGCATTTTAGCTGCGCGACCCGCCCACGCCAGCAACGGACAGGACAGGGTGAGTTTCGGCCAGAAG
Source organism: uncultured Ktedonobacteraceae bacterium (assembly GCA_964657395.1). Taxonomy (GTDB): domain Bacteria; phylum Acidobacteriota; class Terriglobia; order Terriglobales; family Acidobacteriaceae. The sequence goes on along the minus strand of CAZZUX010000130.1, from coordinate 1,693 downwards.
ATCTTCATCGCCGAGAACGAGACGGTCGGCGATGTGGTGTGCTTTCTCTGCTCGATTGAGAATCATGGCGCGATTCATGGCGATGTAGTGAGCTTTATCGGTGGCGTTAAGAGCGATGGCCTGGTGCACGGCGATATGGTGTCGTTTCTGGGTGACGTGAGCGTAGCGGGCGAGGGTTCGGTCACCGGGGATCTGGTCATCTTTGGCGGCAACCTGCGTAAGAGTGGGCAGGCACAACTATCGAGCGAGCAGGTGATTTTCCCATTCGGCTTCCTGCTTCTGCCTGTCGTGGTCTTCATTGCGATTGTCTGGGGTCTGTCGCACGCCTTTCGCCGGCGGCCGACCTACTTTGTGCCATCCCGCTGAGGAGGGCAACAGGTGTCGCCCCGGCGAAACTCTACACGTAACATTGCGGCTGGAACTTCAACGCAGAAAGTGGTTACACCAGCCATGGGGAATCACTGCGTTCTTAATGCTGCTTTTGCCCGTCTGTACTATACCTAAGAGTAAAGCCGTCTCACTCGAAACTGATTTCTGATTGGAGTGAAGCTGGGTGTAGTAGATGCCAGGAGCGAAGCAGGCTTGAATCTCTGCACATATTTTCCGATGACGCGGATCATCAATCTGGAGGACCGGCGAGACCGCCGCCGCGAGATTGAAAAGGAGATTGCAGCGGTGGGCATGCGATTCGGGGTGGATGGAGTCGAAGTTTTCAAGGCCATTCGTCCGAAGGAAGCAGCTGGTTTCCCCAGTCCAGGCGTTCGTGGATGCTTTCTAAGCCATTTGGGAGTGCTGCGGGAAGCACTGGCAAAGGGTGTGGAGTCGGTCCTCATTCTTGAAGATGATCTTGCGATTTCGCCCTCGCTCAGCAAAGTGCTGCCGGATTTGTTCAGTCGTCTTGGCAGTGAGCCCTGGGGCCTGGCGTACTTTGGGTATACGGACCTGGAAGAGATTCCAGTTGCCAGTGACAGGCAGATGGCGGCCTACAGCGGATCAGTGAGATGCGGCCACTTCTACGCCGTGCACAAGCGTGTGCTGGCGGAACTGATTTCATTTCTCGAAACACTGCAAACACGTCCGCTGGGTGATCCTGCGGGCGGCCCCATGCATTACGACGGGGCGCTTGCTACGTACAGAGCGCAAAATCCCCAGGTGCTGACACTGCTTGCGTACCCGTGTCTTGGCTTTCAGCGTTCATCGCGCAGTGACATTTACATCCGGTGGTATGAACGGATTGCCGGTTTGCGCCAGGCGTCGGAGTTCGCGAGGAAGACCCTTGCACGGCGACGTAAGAAGACCGGACGTGCGAGTGTGCAGTCCGGCGTATGAAGCGCCGCCTCTGGACAGGTTCCAGAGCAATTACCATGAACACTACATGGATTTTCAGTTAGTCAGCGATTACACACCACAGGGCGACCAGGGACGCGCGATCGGCGAGCTGGTTTCCGGCATTGCTGCGGGCGAGCAGCACCAGACGCTGCTTGGCGTGACCGGCTCCGGCAAGACGTTCACGATGGCCAAGGTGATCCAGGAGTTGAATAGGCCCGCGCTGATCCTGGCGCACAACAAGACCCTGGCCGCTCAGCTCTTTCACGAGTTCAAGCAGTTCTTCCCGAGCAACGCGGTCGAGTATTTTGTCTCCTACTACGACTACTACCAGCCTGAGGCGTACGTCCCGTCCAAGGACCTCTAC
>CAZZUX010000129.1:0-9456 GCA_964657395.1 uncultured Ktedonobacteraceae bacterium | reverse complement strand
CAAAACATGCTTTCCTGCTTTCACTCCTTTGTAAAGCATGCACGGGGACCGCTTTGAACCAAAAAGCCCTCGCATCCGCGAGGGCTTTTTGGTAACAACCAACTACTCGCTCTGGCACTTGCGCCGAGGGCGCCGTTCGCCGAGCGCGCAGCTCAGTACATGCCTTCCATGCCGCCGCCACCGTGGCCGCCGCCTGCAGGTGCAGCCTTCGGCTCAGGGATCTCCGAGACCATCGCTTCGGTCGTCAGCATCAAGCCGGCGATCGACGCAGCATTCTGCAGAGCAGTCCGGGTGACCTTGGTCGGATCGATGACACCAGCCGCAACCAGGTCTTCGAACTGGTCGGTTCCGGCGTTGTAACCGTAGTGGTCATCCTTGCTCTCGTGGATCTTGCCCACGATCACAGCACCTTCGACACCGGCATTGCCAACGATCTGGCGAAGTGGCTCTTCGATGGCGCGGCGAACGATCTGGGCGCCGATCTTCTCATCACCCTGGAGGGTTGCGATGAGGGCTTCGACATCCTTGGTGCAGCGCAGCAGGGCCACGCCGCCGCCCGGGACGATGCCTTCTTCAACGGCAGCGCGGGTAGCATGCATCGCATCTTCTACGCGAGCCTTCTTTTCCTTCATCTCGGTCTCGGTTGCAGCTCCGACCTTGATCACGGCAACGCCGCCAACCAGCTTCGCGAGACGCTCCTGGAGCTTTTCGCGATCGTAGTCAGACGTCGTCTTCTCGATCTGGTTACGGATCTCCTTCACGCGACCTTCGATGACGTGGCTCTCGCCCTTGCCTTCAACGATGGTGGTGTTGTCCTTGTCGATCGACACGCGCTTCGCACGGCCGAGGTCTTCAAGCTTCACGTTCTCGAGCTTGATGCCGAGATCTTCCGTGATCGCCTTACCGCCAGTCAGCTTCGCAATGTCTTCGAGCATCGCCTTGCGACGATCGCCGAAGCCAGGAGCCTTCACAGCCGCAACATTCAACGTGCCGCGCAGCTTGTTCACGACCAGGGTCGCGAGTGCTTCGCCGTCTACATCTTCTGCAATGATGACGAGTGGCTTCGCGTTACGAGCAACCTGCTCGAGCAGCGGCAGCAAATCCTTCATCGTCGAGATCTTCTTCTCGTGGATCAGGATGTAAGGATCTTCGAGCGAAGCTTCCATACGGTCCGGATCGGTCACGAAGTAGGGCGACAGGTAGCCGCGATCGAACTGCATGCCTTCGACCACTTCGAGCTGTGTCTCAAGCGTCTTCGACTCTTCCACGGTGATGACGCCGTCCTTGCCAACCTTCTTCATCGCTTCGGCAATGATGGTGCCGATCGTCGAATCAGAGTTCGCAGAGATGGTGCCGACCTGGGCAATCATTTCGCCAGTCACCGGCTTCGAGAAGCGCGAAAGTGCGCCGCCCGTGACTACGCCGTTCTCATCGCGCTTGCCGACAATGGCCTCAACAGCCTTGTCAATGCCGCGCTTCAGTGCCATCGGGTTCGCGCCGGCAGCCACAGTCTTCACGCCTTCACGATAGATCGCCTGGGCCAAAACGGTTGCGGTCGTGGTGCCGTCACCGGCAACGTCAGAGGTCTTCGAAGCTACTTCGCGGACCATCTGCGCGCCCATGTTCTCAAGCGCATTGGCCAGCTCGATTTCCTTGGCGACCGTGACGCCGTCCTTGGTAATCGTGGGTGAGCCGAATTTCTTCTCGATGACCACATTGCGGCCCTTGGGGCCCAGTGTGACCTTGACGGCATCCGCGAGCGTGTTGACGCCGCGCAGAATCGCCTGGCGGGAATCTTCGCCGTGCAGAATTTGCTTTGCCATGTGTATTTCTCCTTGCGAGTCCGGAATAAGTATCCGGAGTTATTGCTTAATGATTAAGGTCGTTGCAGAAGAGAACCGACTACTTCTTGTGCAGGATGCCGAGGACTTCGTCTTCCTTCATCATCAGGAACTCTTCGCCATCAATCTTGATCTCGGTGCCGCCCCACTTGCCGAACAGAATGCGGTCGCCGGCCTTCACGTCCAGGGGGAATACCTTGCCTTCGTCGTTCGACTTGCCCTTGCCAACAGAAATCACTTCGCCTTCCTGGGGCTTTTCCTTGGCCGAGTCGGGAATGATGATGCCGCCGCGGACCGTCTCGCCTTCTTCAATACGGCGAACCAGGATGCGGTCGTGCAGTGGGGTAAAAGTGGTGGCTGCGGAAGCAGTAGCAGTTGCCATGTATTTCTCCTTACAAACGAGGGTGATCCTCGGTGTTTTCAATCCGTCTGGTGCGTTTTGGTAGCTCGGGCGGTGCCGTTCGCGCTGCGGCGTTAGCAGTGTCACCCTTCGATTGCTAACTCTAAAAGGCTGCGGACGCGTTGTCAAGGGTTGGCGATGTAGATATGAGTGAAGTTCACTCATAATTCATCATACGCCTGCCATAAGCTAGCGTCGGGAACCCCGCCCTGTTCCCATCTACCAGCGGCGACGTAGAATACCTGGATGGCACTAACGAGAAAAACTCGCAGGTTGACCGGAACACTGGTAAGCGCCGCACTCGGACTGAGTATCGCCAGCGCAGCACTGGGGCAGGATGAACATCGCGGGCGGAAATACCAGCCGCCGCCGGAAACAAGCGAGATCCACGTCACCGTGGTCCGGGATTCCACCGGAAAACCGATCCGCAACGCAGCCGTGGTGATGCATCCCTTGAGCAAAAGTGGCAAGGATGAAGGCGCGATGGAAGTGAAAACAGATGAGGACGGCAAGGTCGCCCTTGACGTCATTCCTATTGGCGATACCCTGCGTCTGCAGATCATCGCCCCCGGCTTCCAGACCTTCGGCAATGACTACCCGGTCGACGCGGCAGCGAAGGAAATAACCATTCGCTTGAAGCGGCCTGGGCAGCAGTATTCGCTTTACAAACCAAGTGGGGACGGCGACCAGAGTACCCAGTCGACCGCAGAGAACAAGGGTTCCAAATCAGGCAATGCGCGTCCCCCGGCAGAAAGCCAGGACTCACCCCAGGTCGGATCGCCACACTGATCCAGGATTGTCCGCGCAGCGAAGTCTTCGAATTGGCAGCAGAGTTGGAGAGCATGGAAAGCTTGAAAGGGAAGTCTGCGCTGGTCACCGGCGCAGCGAAGCGCATCGGCCGGCAACTCGCCTTGAGCCTGGCGGAAGCAGGCGCCGATGTCGCCATCACCTATCGCGGATCGGAAGAAGAAGCAGAGCAGACGCGGAAGGATCTGGCAGGTTACGGCGTGCGCGCTATCGCAGTCCCATGTGATGTGCGTAATCCCGAATCCGTAGAGGCGACCGTGCAGCGAGTACAGGGCGAGTTCGGCAGACTGGACCTGCTCGTGAACAACGCCGGCCTCTTCCAGACAGCAGCCCTGGAGTCGATCACCGTCGACGCGTGGGATGCGATGTTCGAGACCAACACCCGCGGACCGTTTCTCATGGCGAAAGCCTGCCACGCGCTCATCGCAGCCACGGAAGGTCGTATCGTCAACATCGGCTCGCTGGGCGGCATGCATCCCTGGGCGACACATGGACACTACTGCACCTCGAAAGCCGCTCTGCATATGCTGACGCAGACCATGGCGAAGGCCTGGGCTCCTTCCATCAGCGTGAACTGCATCGCGCCCGGCATGATCGTCAATGGAGAAGTCGGCTCTGACTACGAGCACTTTGCCGCGAAGACGCCCATGAAGCGCAACGGCACAGCCCAGGATGTTGCAGCTGCCCTCCTGTTTTTCGCAACAGCTCCGCGGTTCATCACTGGCCAGGTGCTGGCAGTGGATGGCGGTCTGGGCCTTTAGTGAACCAGCCGGTCACAGATCTTCCGGCCGACACCTTCGCCGATCCGGTACTCAGCGCACTGAGAACCTCCCAGCATTCATTCGCAATCCGCCGTGGCAACGCTGCCGTCCGCTACCCCGTCGATGTCACACCCTTCGCTGCATTAACCGATCCGACCGATGAAGCGATGGCAGAGCTACGCTCGCTGATGGAGGTCGGAGAGTATGTCTGGGTGACCGCGGACAAACTCCCGACCGTCTCAGGCCTGGCAAATCATTCGCGCCAGGAAGTGACGCAGATGGTTCTGCCGCTCACCGTCGAACTGCCACCTTCTTCGTCGCAAATCGTAACCCTGTCTGGCAGCAATGCTGTAGAGATGGTGGCACTCACAGACGCAGCCTTCCCGGGCTTCTTCCGTCCACAAACATACCGCATGGGCCGCTACTACGGTATCCGCGAAGCCGGCCAGCTGATCGCCATGAGTGGCGAGCGATTTGCAATGCGTGGCAGCGCCGACGGCAAGAATTACATCGAGGTAAGCGGCGTCTGCACCCATCCGGCTCATCGCGGTAGAGGCCTCGCGGCAAGCCTGATCTCCAGGGTCGTCGAAGCCCATCGGGGCGAGAGCGTAGTTTCGTTTCTGCATGTATCGGCAGACAACCTGAACGCCATCGCGCTCTACCAAAAGCTGGGTTTTCACCGGGTGCGGAACATTCTGCTTAACAAAATTGTCCGCACGGCTTGAGGTACAACAAGTCTCTTCCACGCTGTTATAGTCATGGGCGCAATCGATTCCTGCATTGAAATTATTGCGAGAGGCCCTACCCTTGATATCAGTTAGCTTCTGTTCGTCTGCGGCGCGCCGGCACATCTTCTTTTACATTCTTTCGGCCTGTGCCTTCTCTTCCACGCACGCAGGCGCTCAGGACACATCCGCGCAAGCAACATGGGTCCCAAAGGTGTGGTCAGCGCAATGGATCACCACTCCCGGTGGGCCGACCCGCGATTACAACGTCGCCTACTTCCGCAAGTCCCTTCCGCTGACCGCCGTACCTGCGAAGTTTCTGGTCGACGTAAGCGCCGATACAAGATTCGAGCTGCACGTGAATGGCAAGCGAGTAGCAGCAGGCCCCGCACTCGCCGATTTGCAGCACTGGCGGTACGAAAGCATCGATCTCGCGCCGTACCTGCAGACTGGAACAAACGAGATAGCCGCCATGGTGTGGAACCTCGGCAGTTCTGCACCCGTCTCGCAGATGGGCCTGGAGACAGCCTTCCTCCTTTCGGCAGAAGATGCCGGCAATGCAGCGGTGAACACAGGCGCCGAGCGGCATCGGCCAAAGCCGGGCGAAAGGCCGCAGACGGATTTCAGCAACGGCTGGGAGACCCTCAAGGAGGACGGCAGAACTGCAGGCCATTTGCAGATGCGTGACTACTATGCAGCAGAGCCGCAGGAAATTATGGATGGCCGCAAGATGCAGTGGGACTGGGATCATCCAGCTACAGCAAATCCAGATTGGGTACCTACCATCGTGCTTGGCAATGCCGCTCCAAGAGGCGCCGAGAACAGTCCGACCCCCTGGATACTGCAGAAGAACGAGCTGCCTCAGATGCAGTACCGAGCGATTTCTCCCGGACACATCGTGCGCAGCAGCCTGCAGGTCCAGAACAAATCTTTAGACACTCCTGTCACAATCCCCGCTCATTCTGACGTTACGCTCCTGCTGGACCGCGATGAGCTCACAACAGCGTTTCCGTCACTGTCAATCCGCGGCGGCAAGGATGCCACAGTCGACATGACCTATGCCGAAGCCCTCTACGACGCCCAAGGAGAGAAGGGCAACCGCAACGAAGTCGAAGGCCGCCACATCGAGGGCATCAGCGATCACATCATCAGTGACGGCGCCAGCCATACCTATCGCACACTCTGGTGGCGAACCTGGCGTTATCTCCAGGTAGAGATCAAAACTCAGTCAAATCCGTTGACCATCGAGAAGCTCGACGCCTTCTACACCGCTTATCCGTTCAAGGCAGAAGCACACTTCGAAAGCAACGATCCGGTTTTGTCGAAAATCTGGGACACCGGCTGGCGAACCGCTCAACTCTGTTCCCACGAAACGTACATGGACACGCCGTACTGGGAGCAGCTGCAGTATGTCGGGGACACCCGCATCCAGGCCCTCATCTCCTATGCAGTTACAGGCGACGATCGCCTCGGACGGCAGGCGATCATGGCCTACCGCGACTCACTGCTGACCGATGGCATCACGCAGAGTCGATACCCTTCAGCACTCACCCAGGTCATCCCACCCTTCTCGCTCCTATGGGTAGGAATGCTGCACGATTATTGGATGTATCGTGACGACGCGAACTTTGTCGCATCCATACTTCCCTCGACGCGTGGCGTCATCGATTGGTTCGCTGCCCGTCAACGTGCCGACGGATTGATGGGACGTATCGAGTGGTGGCCGTTTGTCGATTGGAGTGCACCTACCTACGCAGGCGGTTCGCCGCCACAGGAAGCTGATGGCGGATCAGCCGCGATCACACTGCAATATATCGGAGCATTGAAAGATGCCGCCGAACTCGAAGACAAAATGGGCGAGCCGGACCGGGCGAGCCGTTATCGCGATCTCGCGAAGCGCGCCGCCGCAGGACTCATGAAGCTGAACTGGAATGACAGCGCCGGCCTGCTTGCCGACACACCCGCAAAGAAAACCTACAGCCAGCAGGCAAACTCGTTAGCCGTGCTGCTGGATGTGGCTCCAGCAGAGCAGCAGAAAACAGTCATGAACGAAGTGCTGCAATCGTCCCACACGGCGGACACGCGGTCGAAGATACCGTTGTCACAGGCCAGTTACTATTTCCGCTTCTATGTCGCACGCGCCATGGTCCATGCCGGGCTGGGCGACGAATACATCGCGCAACTCGAGCCGTGGCGGAAAATGTTGGCGATGGGTCTGTCCACCTGGGCAGAAAATCCCGAACCCACCCGCTCAGACTCCCACGCCTGGAGCGCCCATCCAACGCTTGACCTGCTGACCATCGTCGCCGGCATAGCTCCGGCCTCCAGTGGCTTCAACAGCATTCGCATCGCGCCGCACCTCGGCCCACTAGACGAGGCATCCGCAACCATGCCAACGCCGAAAGGCTTGGTAAAGGCCACTTACAAGAAAAGCAGCAAAGGATGGATATCTCGGGTGACCTTACCCGACGGCCTGCCAGGCGAACTCGACTGGCATGGCAAACTCATTCCACTTCATACCGGCGAACAGGAAATCCAACTGCCGTAATCAGCAACTGCAACGAACCCGTACACTGCCCTGTCCGACACGCCGGCTGAGAATGCCTTTCCTTCAGCCACGCAGCATGACAGTACCCGAGGCATCAAACCATCCGACGAGTCCATGGCTCCTGTCGAGGATGTCGTTTTAGACTCTGCTTATTCCAGGACAAGGAGATGAGGTTAAAGATGGCAAGGATTGTCGTTATTGGAGGCAGTGGACACGTAGGGACCTACCTGCTGCCCGTGCTCGTGGAGCAGGGGCACGACGTAGTAAACGTCAGCCGCGGCAAGGCGACACCGTACCGGGATCACACCGCGTGGAAGCTCGTAGAACAGGTTACGGTCGATCGCAAGGCAGAGGAGGAGAAAGGCAGCTTCGGAGCCAGGATCGCTGAATTGAAAGCCGACATCGTCGTCGACATGATCGCCTTTGAACTCGATCGGGCGCAACAACTTGTGGAAGCCCTCCGCAACAGGATTGACCATTATCTGTTTTGCAGCTCGATATGGGTTTACGGTCACTCAATCACAGTTCCATCAGTCGAAACCGATCCAACGAATGCTATCGACAGCTATGGAAGCAACAAGGCTAAGATCGAGGACTGGCTCATGAAACAGGCCCGAAGAAACGGCTTTCCTGCTACAGCGTTTCGTCCCGGTCACATCGTCGGCGAGGGATGGGTGCCTATCAACCCGCAAGCCAATCCGAATCCCGCGGTCTTTTCGCGCATCGCGCGAGGCGAAGAACTTGCACTGCCGAATCTTGGATTGGAGATGCTGCACCACGTCCATGCGGACGATGTTGCGCACTGGATCGTCTGCGCTATTCAGCACAGGGCAGCCTCGATCGGTGAGGTTTTCAACACCGTGTCGGCGCATGCAATAACGCTCCGCGGGTATGCCGAAGCGATGTTCCACTGGTTTGGTCATGAACCGCGAATCACCTACCAGCCCTTCGAGGACTGGAAGCGCCAACTATCTGACGCTGATGCGAAATCATCCCGGGGTCACATTATGAGGAGCTCCTGTGTTTCCATCGAGAAGAGTCGACAAAGACTTGGATACAGCCCGCGGTTCACAAGTGTCGAAGCCGTGAAGCAGTCGGTGGCTGCACTCATCGCTGCTGGAAAAGTGGACCAGCCTGTGAGACACATCGCGCAGCCCTGACCCCCGATTGATTAGCTTCAGCATATTGTGTGCAAGCCCATCCTTTGCTCGCTCCGCGAATGCGCCGCAAACGTACTTCCAAAGTGATGGCGTCGCGCATCGACTTCCTTATCCGGTTCAACTGGAACGGCACCGCGCCAGTTCGGATGCTCTGGAGAGTGCCTTTGGCAGGGATGTCGATTGCGCAATGCTGATGAAGCTGCGGCAAAGACATCTTGATCGCCGCTGCAGCAACGATGCGGATGCATCGGAATACAGGCAGCAGCGCTACGCGGTCGCCTGATATTAAGCCCATCAGCACATCATGAATGCAGCGTCAGAATCTCAGCATGGCGGATGTCGATGCGGAGCTTCACGCGCTTAACCAACGTGCGCTCAAAGAAGATCGCCGACCGCGAAGCGGCTTTAGCTTTGCACTTCATGCACTACAGCTTCTGCCTTAATCACACGACGCTTCGCGCAATGGCCGCGCTCTCCAGCACCGCAAGCGGTCATTTAACCCAACATTTGGCCTGATCGCGGGCAATCTTTTCCATATCAGATTGCGCGCATGGCTCTTGGGCTCTCGCTTCACATGACTCAGCGCAGCAATCGTCGAAAACCATTTGTCAGCAGTGACGACCAAGCGCTTTGTTGCGACCTGCTGTGGAGTTAGTGGGACATGATCCATGATCCCCCTCGGTCTGGAGTGGGTGTCCTGCATTCCCAGCCTTACAATCAACCTTACTCATTTTACGAATCACATACGTAACACTTCTAGCTGCATATCTGCTTGAAGTGCATAAAGCAAAGCATAGGCGACTTAGACGTGATCTGCTCCATGGGTAGGATGCACACATGGCCCGGCTGGCGCAGATTGTGGTCCTCAGGCAGGTGCACCTACCCAGAGACCCAGCGCCGTAACAGCGGAGCCGCTTTCTTTTGAAGATGACGACCGCGTAAGTCACTGCGACGTGTTGTCTTCGCAGTCGCTGAAAGCAGGCGTTGAGGTACGGGCGTCTCGCCTCATGCCGAACCATGTACATCTGATCCTGGTACCCTCCGTGCCAGATGGGCTGAAACGGGCATCAGCCGAAACCCATGGACGCTACACCCACTCTATCGATGCGTGAACATTGGATCGACATCGATCTCAGAGTCGGTGGTTGCAGCCGCCCAGTCGACGGGCCAATCGTTAGCCGAGCGCCACCGAGCCAAGGCCTCACAGACGGAGG
>CAZZUX010000128.1:0-9465 GCA_964657395.1 uncultured Ktedonobacteraceae bacterium | reverse complement strand
CGCGACAAACCCAACCCCTCCGGCGGAATCTACGTAGCCTTCGCCCTCCCTTGAAGATCGAAGCCCACAACACCACCGCCCATTCACCGCATGACACAACTAGACTTCGAATTGAATCCAGGTTTACTTTGCGAGGCGGCTATGGAATTCGTGCGGTCTGACATTTGAGGATTTCATCGAGGCGCTGTTGTTCAACCATCCACTCCTCAGATTAGCAAAGCACGTGCGAAGTTAAACAAATATGATGTCGTCACTATGCCAAACCCTTTAGGCACACTGTCCGTGACTGACCTAATGACGAGGGGGTATTTTCCAGACCGGGTCATTCCTCCAGTGAATTCATTGGGTCTTGCGAATTCCTTGGCCGATATTACTGCCTATGTTCAGCCAATCGTTAGCAACATTCTTCTCAAGAAGCCCTCCAAGCTCCGTAGTCGCTGCGTAATCCATTCAGTTCCAAAACGCAAACACCTGCGAAGATCGCTTTCTATCCCAAATCCGTTACATCAAATCATGGTAGCGATGGAGATGGCGTCTGAATGGCCTGCTCTGGGCGCATACTGCTCTCATTCGACGATCTCGCTCAGCGTTCCGGTACAAGGACGAAGCCGAGCGCTGTCGCCGCTGCATGATCTTAGCAAGCAGCCATTCCATAGAGCACATCGCTCGATCGGGAAACGATATCTATTGAAAACTGATATTGCGCGCTTCTATCCATCGATCTACACCCATAGCATTCCATGGGCTCTCCACGGAAAGACTAATTCGAGGAACGACAGAAAATATAAGCTGCTTGGCAACCGACTTGATCTATGGATCCGGGAGACCCAGGACAAACAAACCGGTGGCATACCTATTGGGCCAGACACATCGTTCCTGATCGGTGAGGTAATTGGATCAGCATTGGATTTGGAGTTGCTAAAGAAGCTTCCAAACCTTTCTGGCGTGAGATCCATCGATGATTACTATCTCTATTTTGAGACCATATCCGAGGCCGAAACGGCGCTCTCGGTGCTCCACGGTGTGGCAAGGCGTTATGAGCTCGAAATCAACGATCCAAAAACGGAAGTCGTACAGTTGCCAGACATCTTTGAGCCAACATGGAAGAGTGACCTACGTGCACTGAATATCCGTCCCAGCGGCCAGGGTCAAGCCACAGACCTTCTCAGCCTCTTTGATCGCGCCTTCGATCTCTCGAAAAAGTTTCCAGCGGACAGCGTACTCACATATGCGGCGAAGCAAGTGTTGAGCACTGACATCGTTGCAGAAAACTGGCAGTTTTGCGAATCATTACTTCTTCGTGCGGCAATCAGCGAGCCGACGATGCTTTCCGTCTTAGAGGACATCTACGATAAGTTCACCATCTATCACACCAGTAATGCAGCCCTGACAATCGCGATCGAGAGCATCTGTGCGTATCACGCTCCATTGCAGCAAGGCAATGAAGTATCGTGGGCGCTATGGCTCGCTAACCGAATGGGCGTCTCGATATCAAAGCCCATCGCAGATGTCGTTGCTGCAGTGGACGACGACATCGTCGCCCTGGTTGCTCTTGACATGATCGAACAAGGTCTATTGAGCACGACGAAGCTAGGTCTATGGAAGGGGTACGCGACTGCGGCGAATTTGTATGAAGATCATTGGCTTCTTGCCTACGAAGCTCATGAGCATGGATGGTTATCTACACCATCCAAGGGTGACTATGTTGCCGCAGACCCGTTTTTTTCAATACTGCAAACGCACAAGACTCGATTCTACGGAGCCAGCCTAGCCGATACGGATAGCTACTACGAATACGGAGAGACTTTAGTTGAAGACGAAGACGAAGCCATTGACGCTGACGATGACAGCGGGGTGATTACCGTCTAGTCGGAGACCTGCTGCAAGCCAACTCGATATGCCACGATATCCATGCAGTCGTTTCTCTATTTCTGACGGTTCCGGGAACATGAATAGCTTAATTCGAGTCTCATGCCACGAAGCAGCCGTATCAGGAATTTTGCACGTAATCATCCGACAGTTCACTATCGAGAGCGGCAGCGTGCCGGCTGGAATGCCAGGCACTCACCCCACAAACAATTAAAGTATGCGAAGGAGAGTCCGCATGCCGATCGCTCAATCAGTAGAGAAACCCCGCGTTCTCAGCGGCCCCAACACCCGGCTCATAGGCACCCCCGGCGGCCTGCACGACCTCACCACCCCAGCCCTGGTCCTGAATCTCGAAGCCTTCGAGCAAAACATCCAGGCCCATCAGCACCAGCTCAATCTCCACGGACTGCAAGCCCGGCCTCATGCCAAGAGCCACAAATGTGCCGAGATCGCGCGCAGGCAAATAGCCGCGGGAGCCGTCGGTGTCTGCACCGCATCCCTCCATGAAGCCGAAGCCATGCTGGCACACGGCATCGACAACATCCTCATCACCTCGCCCGTTGTAGGAGCAGGCAAGCTCGATCGTTTGATCCAACTGCTCGAACGCGGTGCTGACATCGCGGTCGTCGTCGACGACAAGGAATACGCGGCGTCCATGGCCGCTGCGGCGCATCGGGCCGGGCACGTCCTCAATGTGCTCATTGATGTGGATTTAGGCATGGGCCGCACAGGCGTCCACAACCTCGAGTCCGCACTGCGACTGGTCGACCTGGCCAGCACCACGGAAGGCCTTTCCTATCGGGGCCTCCAGGCATACTCGGGACAGGTGCAACACATCGCGGACTTCGCAGAGCGCGATCATGTCTACACAACACAGCTGCGCTTCCTTTCGGAACTGGTCGCAGCACTGGACAAGCGCGGCTTGAGGCCAGCAACCGTCACCGGTGGCGGCACGGGCACGCTGGCACTCGACTGTCGCGAAGGCATCCTCACCGAACATCAGGCCGGCAGCTACATCTTCATGGATGTGGAGTATGGCGCCGTCACCTTGCGCGCCGACAATGCCGGTCCGGCCTTCGCCACGTCCCTGTTCCTTCACAGCACCGTGATCAGTAAAAACATGCCCGGCCAGGTCACCACGGATGCCGGTCTGAAGAGTTTCGCCACAGACGGTCCTCTGCCTCTCGTGAGTGCCGGCGCCCCGGTTGGAACAACCTATTCATTTTTCGGAGATGAGCACGGTCGTCTCACCTTCCCAGCTCCAACAGGCACCTTGCCGCTCGGCAGCATCGTCCAATTCATAACGCCCCACTGCGACCCGACGATCAATCTGCATGACTACCTCCACGTCGTGCGAAACGACACGATCGTCGACATCTGGCCGATCGTCGCCCGTGGCGTGCTGTAGCTCACCCGGAAAATGGATGTATGACGTTGAGCTGAGTCGGCACCATTCATCCTTAACAGCGCACCTGCCCGCACGCCAGACGAAATCTACACAGTGAGCTCGGCCACCTGATCGAACCGTGTGTATAGGCAAACTCTCTTTTTCTACATTCGCAGCATATATTTAGAATATGATTAGAATTCTAAGTAGTTCACAGCTGCAATCCGAAGGAGAGTTCCACATGCCGACCGTCCCACCTCGTTTCTCACCCGCCGACAGCATCATCCTGCTTGTCGATCACCAGACCATGACCATCGACTGGGTCAAGAGCCTGCCAAAGACCACCGTCATCGCCAGCTGCCGCGTCCTCGCCCGCATGGGCGTCACCTTCTCCATCCCGCTCTTTCTCACCACGACCATGGAGGACTATGTAGGTCCCACCCTGCCTGAGATCCAGGAGGTAGCTCCGGACGCCTTCGCCGCCCGCTTCAAACGCGGTGGCATTCTCAGCTGCTTTGATCAGCCTGAACTCGTCACGGCTCTCAAGGCCACCGGCCGCACCAACCTCATCCTCGCAGGTCTCACCACCGACATCTGCCTGTTCTGGGCTGCACGTGATGCGGTTCGACTCGGGTACACCGTCAACGTGATTGCTGACGCTTGCGGCACCATGTCCACCATCGGCGATGACACAACGTTCGACCGTCTCCGCGCGCTTGGTTCAACCGTCAGCGTCGTGAACCAGATCGTGACCGAACTCGAAAACGACTTCGGTAGTCCTTCAGGACTGAAGGCTCAACAGATCCTCGCCGACGAAGTCATCTCCAAACTCTCCTAGTCCTGTTGCGCCGCGCCCGGAGCAGATCGCTCCAGGCGCGGATTCTTTTTGGAAGGCCAAGCCTTGAGCATTCAGAACTCTCATCGCCTGATGGTGACCCTCGCTCTGCTATTGTTCTCTGCCGTTCGAGGCCTCGCCGCCCAGGCTGTCGCGCCGCCGCCGTACACACCCCTCGTGTGGGACATGGACTGGACCTGTTTAGTGTCGGCTGCCGCCACATATCGCGCTGGCACTGACTACACAGACCGCTTTCACTACATCCCGCTCGGCGAGCACAGTTTCCTGTCGCTTGGCGGCCAGGTACGCGAGCGTGGCGAGTATCAGGACCATCCGGCCTTCGGCGCACAGCCACCTGACAACGGCTACTTCCTGCAGCGCTATCTGCTAAGCGCTGACCTCCACATCGGCCAGCGTCTCCGCAGCTTCATCCAGCTCAACAGCGGCCTGGTGGATGGTCGCAATGGAGGCCCGCGGCCCGGCATCGATAAAGATACGTTCGACGTCAACCAGGGCTTCATCGATCTGCAGCCATGGAAATCTGCAGCGCATAACCTCACAGTGCGTGCCGGCCGTCAGCTCATCTCCCTCGGTTCTACCCGGCTTATCGCAACCGGCGCCGGCCTCAACGTCGAGCAGCCATTCGACGGCTTTCGACTCACGCTCCACTACGGCCCGTGGACCGCTGACGGTCTCGCCGTTCGTCCTACCGAAATCAAGACCGGTGCTTTCGATAACGAACCAAATCCCGCCGAAGAGCTATGGGGACTTTACACAACCAGGGCGCTGCCGACGCTCCATACAAACCTTGATCTTTACTATCTCGGCTACGACCACAAGTCCGTCCACTATGCGCAGGGAACCGGTCGTGAGCAGCGCGAAACCATCGGCACACGCGTCTGGTCGCACACGTCCACGTGGGATTACGACTTCGAATACACAGCTCAGTTCGGACGCTTCCACTCAGGCAACATCATGGCCTGGGGCACTGGATACCATCTCGGCTACACCTTCACTCAGGCGCGATTCGCTCCTCGCCCGGAACTCGATGGCGGCGTCCTGAGTGGCGACCACAATCCCCACGACAACACTCTCGCCACCTTCAACCCACTCTTTCCCAACGGCAATTACCTGAGCCAGAGCATCCTGCTGGGACCGTTCAATCTCATCATCGTGCGACCCACTTACAAAACGACTCTCACGCGCAAAGCCAGCAGCAACACTAACGTTGAATTTCTGTGGAGGCAGGCCACACAGGACGGGGTCTACAACATCGTCGGCATCCTCACCCATCCTCCGAACAACTCCAACGCTCGCTTCATCGGCACGCAGATCCAGCAGGAGTTCGACTATAACTTCACCCGCCACCTCACTGGCTCATTCGCGTATGAACACTTCTACGCCGGTGCGTTCCTGAAGCAGAGTCCACCTGGCCGCAGCTTGAACTTCGTCTCACCGCAGCTGACATACAACTTCTAGCAGCAGGCACAGATCTTCATGCAGACTACCCTTCCACAAGCGCTCGCAATCGCCATCATCCTGCTCAATGCCTACAGCTTCGGTGCCAACTGTGTGGAGCGCTTCGTCAACTATCAAACCTGGCCCCTGGTAGCAGCGAAATCCTTCAAGGCCTACCACAAAGCTCAACAGCCACTCATCCAGATCTTTGTGGTTGCGCCGTTGGCGATTGGATTTCTCCTGCAGATCTGGTTTCTCTGGAACATACCCACGCACGTGAACCCCGCCGTTCCGTGGGCCATGGTGATCGCATCCGCGGCAGGCGGCTTTTCCACCGTGGCACTGCAGCTGCCTGTTCATGCGGCCTTCAATCGCAGTGGCTACTCGCCCGCCCTCATGCGGAAACTGCTTCGTACCGATTGGATCAGGAAAGCCGCAGATGCTGTACGACTGGCTGCGACAGCGATTCTCTTACACCAGATGTTGACTGGTCGCTAGTGTCTACGGCCCTCAGATATTTACGGCTCGCTAGGGCCGAGCCCGCGCAGCTTGCGCAGAAGATGCGCCACCGTCTTCTTCTCTTCAACCGAAAGATGATGCATCGCAATGACCAGGTCCTCCGCATGCAGCGGCATGACCTTCTTCGCCAGCGTAAGACCCTTCTCCGTGATCACGCCCATCACGACGCGCTTGTCCTCGCGCTGCGACTTGCGCGCAATCAACCCGCGCTTTTCCATCTTCTTGACGGTGTACGTAGTGCTTGCGCCAGTCAGCAGAATCCGCTCACTCAACTCGCCCAGCGGCGTCGGCCCCCCATGGTACAACACCATCAACACTGAGAATTCGGTCATGGTCAGGCCATACTTCTGCATGCGGGGCCGCACATAATCGTCGACAAATTTGAACGCCCGTCCGATCGTAAGAATCAGCTGCAGCGATGCTGCTTCATCCGGTGCAGGTGCCGGCAGCTTTTCCTGTCCTGACCCGCGCGATGGAGATCCTGCCATCCCACGATCTTATCGCGCCGCCTGGTCGCAGTGGTAAGCACGCTTAACGTCCACATCACCTGAAAGCAGCACGGACGAAGTAGAGGTTGCATAAAGAACGTGTCCAGTCGAGTGTTAAGCTTTGCATGGAGAGTCACTCTATCTTCTAGTTGGTAGGTAGATGGGATTCAGGAAGGCCTCCGCAAACGAATCTCCAAGTTGGATGACTGCTTCGCTGGAGAAATCCGGTTCAGCTCTGCCTGGGAAAGCGATCGGAAAACATCACCATTGCCCGTCATGCGTGCAGAGAGCATTGCGCCATGCAGCACCGCAATCAGCATCTGCGCTTCTGTCGCCACGCTGTGCTGCAGCTGAATCGTCCGCGCCTTCGTTCCGGCCTTGAGGGTTCGCTCAAACCATCCCGTAAGCATCGCGAAATGCAAACGAATCTCGGCCTGCACGTCTTCCGGCAGAGAAGGCATCTCGGCACCCAGGAGGGCGCTGATACAGAACGAGAGATTCCCGCTCACGATGCATCCCTCCCAGGATCTGAAATAGTTCTTGATGCGCAGCAACGGATTCTCGTATTGATCATCGAGCGTGCTCATCCCCTCTTCGATCCTGGCCCGGTGCCGTCTCAGCACAGCAACAACCAGCTCGGCCTTAGTTGGAAAATGATGATGAATACTCGCCTTACGGATCTCGACCGTGTCGGCAATATCGGCATAGCTGAAGGCGGAGTAGCCCCGATCGACCAGGAGTGCATTCGCCGCGTCAAGAATCCGTTCTGCCGTTTCACCCTGCATGTACAGTCAGACTACCAACTAGTAGGATTGCTTCCAGCCTTTTCTTAGCCACTACCGCCTGGCTACGCGCCCGCAATTTACTTAACACATTGACCAGGGCCAAACCCGGCACGTGATATGCTGCGGACGCTTTAACAACTTCTTCAGGAGCAAGCGATGCCGCAATGGACTCGGCGCAAAATGATCGGCACCACTATCGGCGTCGCCTCCGCCGCGGTTGCTGCCTACGTCTGGAATCTCCATCAGCATTTGCCCGCTCGCGACCCGGGCGCTGAAGAGAAATTTCGCCAGGCACAGGCTCGGCTTCTCTCCGAAAACGGCAACCGCGTCCAATCAGGATTCATACAGATTGCAAAGCCGGCCCTGCGTGTGCAGGTGCTCGAGGGAGGCCAAGGCGAGCCCGTCCTGATGCTCCATGGCGGAGACGGCATGGCCGCCCAGTGGGAACCGCTTCTGAGCCGGCTCAGTCCTGGCTTCCATATCTATGCGCCCGACCGGCCCGGCTGCGGGCTGACAGAAATGTTCAGTTACCGCGACATTCCACTCCGCGAACACGCGGTTAGTTTCGTCGAGTCCACGATGAACGCGCTTGGCCTCGAAAGCGCAAACCTTGTCGGCAATTCCATGGGTGGCTACTTCGCCCTGGTCTTCGCCCTGGCGCACCCGGAGCGCGTGAAACGCCTGGTTACCGTGGGCGAACCCGCGGGCAGTTCCCCCACCATTCCGCCCGCGAATCGTGTTCTCGCCATGCGCGGCCTCAACGGGCTGATGTATGCCACCGTCATGAAGCCCGGCCCTTCCGCCACCAATGAAGGATTCAAACGAATCCTCGTCGCCCATCCGGAGCGGCTCTCGCCCGCATACCTCGATTGCTGCACCGCCGCTTCAGAGATTCCGGGCGCGACGGAGAGCTGGCTCACCCTGCTCGAGGATTGTCACATCACCAGCGGCCGATCCACCCTGACCTACAGCTTGCGCCCGGAACTGGGCCGTCTCACCATGCCCACGCTACTGATCTGGGGCGACAAAGATACCTTCGGTCCATCGTCACTGGCAAAGGAGATGGCGCAAACCATCCCCCAGGGGCACGCAGAGACTGTGCCCGATGCAGGACACCTGGCATGGCTTGACCAGCCGGAAGCCGTCACAAGCCTGATCACCAGTTTCCTGCATACGTAACCGTCACGCTATCTGATCGAAGAGCACAATGGCATGCAGCAGGCTTGATGCTTGCTGGGCAGTGCGCCCGGCTCCCTTTTGGATCTGACGCTCTGTCTGCGCGCAGGCGCCGTTTGACTGTTATCTGGCGGCCTTTATACCCGGCCGCCCTCACCGCTAAGCTGTCTACTGCGCCTTCACGCTAAGGTGCGCTTTATAGGGTGTAGGCTTCCCGCCTTGCGAATAAACCCCAAACCGAGAGCTCTGATGATGGATCCCTCAAGGCGCCCCTCACGAACTCGCGGCCAATGGACGTCCTTGGGTGCGACTGGAGCAAAGACTCCTCGGCAGCAGTCGAGACAAGACTTGTGAGGATACGGTCGCGAGGCGCCGTCGGACTCACAATGGAGAGCTGCGCAACGTCGGGCTTCCAGTCCTCGAGCGTTGTAAGTAAACCCTGCAGCTTGGTGTCGTCGCGGGTGCTGACGTGATAGGTGTGCGCGATTGACTTGTCATGAAAAGCGCTGTAGTCCTCGACGCCGAGATAATGCGAAAAGTCGAGTGTGTAAGCAAGGTTCGTGCCTGGAGCCTTGCTGTAACAGACCTGGCAAAGGTCAACTCATCGGTAATGCCATGACTGCGATCATCGCGCTTGATGCAGTAGGAGGCGGCAGTTGGAAAGTCGGTGCTGGAATTGGGATGACCACGCAGGTCCTTGGCGTGCACCATCGGATCAAGCAGGGCGCCGACAAAATCCTGCACCCAGCCTGGATAAAAGTCTCCCCTGTCCGCTTCCTGGATACTGTCGCCATTGACAATGAGGGTCTGCCCGAATTAGGTGTCTCCACTTTGAGAAAGTACTTCGCTGGCTCAGCCCGGAAGACCTCAATCCGGCCATGATGCTCAGTGGAACTGTCACCGTCGCTTGCGATCGGGGGCGCCCATACGCCTGCAATGCCGAGCGAA
>CAZZUX010000127.1:0-9514 GCA_964657395.1 uncultured Ktedonobacteraceae bacterium | reverse complement strand
GCAACTTCGAGTACGCGTTATCAAACTCCTTCGGCTTCGGCGGCACCAACGGCTCCCTCGTCTTCAAACGGTACTAGGTACTGGCCGTGCAGCCGGGGACGCATGCTAGCAAGGGCTTGCTCCCGCTGGAGCACTTGATTGTGAAGCGGCGATCGAGGGCCAGGTTATGACGAATTTGTGGAATGAATGTCGTGGGTGGAAGGAATAGTCCGGGCCATGGGACCGTTCGCCATCACGATGTCTTCATGGCCATTTCGACCGCGAGATCCTGCGAGACGAATAAGGTCTCCAAAGTTCCTTTTGCGCTTGAATACTTGAGCTTGTCTTCGGGCATCGCAGCGAATACCTGCTCGCGGGTCAGAATGTTATTGCCGGGACTGTTAACCACCATGCCGGCGACCAGAGTCTTTCAAGGGCCGCAAAATCCATAGTGCCGACAGCGCGGCCAACGGCATGGTTGTTGGCTTAAATCTGCGCCTGCATAGCGTGGACATCGGGTGCCTTGACGTCAACCTGAGTTACGGCAGCCTGGGGCGCCGCGAGGAAAAGAGCCCATGTGCATACAGAGATGATGGGTGTTTTCATGGTGCGTTCCTCACGTGGCAAATCGATAGTTCGGTTTCGCTGTATTCTGCGATTGGTTTCACGAGGCTCGATTTCTACGGAATCAACCCTCCTCGCACAGAGCTGTCGACGCAGCAGTCTGAAGAAGACTGATTGATCCCCCGCAAAATGACGAGAAGATGATGATCCTCCGCACGCAACTTTCCTCTCGGATGCGATGTCTGAAAGCGCATGCTCAAACAGTCTGGCGTACCTTCAGGACTGCTGCTCGTAGTCTGCTCTCTCCTGGGTTTCAGCTTTGCGGTTGCCGGCTGTGCAGGTTTCACCGACCCCGCCGACGCCACGCATCCAGCGCTGCAGAATGCTACCGTACAAGCCACGGCCAACCCTCTGGTCGCCGCCTACGTATTACCCATTACATTGCCGGGTGAAGTTTCTGTTGAGTTCGGCACAGACACGACGTACGCGCAGACCACCTCCGCACAGACCGTGACCGTACCCAACAGCGTCGTCACCATCCTGGTTGCCGGCATGAAGCAGAACACCACCTACCATATGCGCGCTTCGTACACCTATCGCGATGGGACCATGGTGAAGAACGCAGACCGCATTTTCCGGACCGGCGCGCTGCCGGCGAACTTTATTCCCAGCTTCACCACGACAACCACCCCGGCCACCACACCGCAGCCTGGCATCGAGATGATCGATCCGATCCTTGGCTCGGTCGCTAGTACTGCCTTCGTAACTGACCTCGATGGCAACGTTATCTGGGCCTACCTGTTTCCGGACCGGCAGCCTACCTCGCTGCTCTATCCCATCCGGTTGATGCCGAATGGACATATGGCCATGTTCATAGCTCCGGTCTCACAACTGGTGGCCACCAACCCGACGACCCCGGTACCAGCGGGCTCTCTGAACGTCCTGCGCGAAATCGATCTGGCGGGCAACACTATCCAGCAACTCGCCATGGCAGACCTGAACACCCGCATGGCCGCAGCAGGCTTCAACGTGACACTCCAGCTGTTCTCGCACGACTTCCAGATCCTGCCCAATGGCCACTGGCTGATCATCGCCAACACGGTGAAGCACTTTGACAGCGTCACCGAAGAAACCGGTCCGCAGGACGTCACCGGCGATGTGGTCGTCGATCTCGATCCGAACCTGAATCCTGTCTGGTACTGGAACGAGTTCGATCATCTGGACGTCAATCGTCATCCGTTTATGTTTCCTGATTGGACGCACAGCAACGCCGTCACCTACTCGCCCGACGACGGGAACTTTCTCGTCTCCATCCGTCACCAGAACTGGGTCGTTAAGGTGGACTACCGCGATGGCGCGGGCACTGGCAACATCCTCTGGAAACTGGGCGAAGGCGGTGACTTCACGTTGACTAATGGCGTCGACCCGACCGATTGGTTCTACGCTCAGCACAATTCTGTGTTCGCCAGCCCGAATACCACCGGCATCTTCAGCCTTGCGCTGATGGACAATGGCGACGATCGCCAGTTCCCGGCCAACGTCACCTGCGGGCAAAACGGAGCGCCAGCCTGCCTGTACACCACGATTCCAATTCTGCAGATTGATGAGAACAAGAAGACCGCAGCCTTCCAGTTCCATCAGATTCTGCCGCCCGGCATGTACTCAAATTTCGCAGGAAACACCGAGGTGCTGCCAAATGGCAATATCGAATACGATCTTGCCGGAGTGGGCGCAGACTCCTACATTTACGAAGTCACACCCCAGCCCAATCCACTCACCGTCTGGCAGCTCCACCTCATCAACAGCAACGATTATCGCGGGTATCGTATGCCCAGCCTGTATCCAGGTGTTCAATGGTAGGAAAGCAAGATGTGTGTCACTTGTCCTTGTCGGCGGGCTCCGGACCCGTCTGGTCATTGGCGGTGCCGGTGAAACTCCCGTTTGTATGCAGCCCGGGAGACTGGTCCACCGGCCGCTGATGCTGCTGCCCGTCCACGTTTAACCCGAGTACCCGTCTCTGAAGATTCCTCTGGCCACCCGTCAGGTAGGCGTCCTCCGGCTCAGAATTCTGCACCGAGGTTGTGGAAGCATTCGGCTGGGTCTGATCCGGCTTGACTGCGCCGCCAGTATCGCCCAGGGAATCGGCTGCAGCCTTTTTCTCCGTCGCGGTGTCGTTCTGATCTTGTGTATTTGCCATCGATTAAATCCTGCACCTTCCCGATCCTGAGCTTTGCTTCCCTGACTGTGGCACGAAACCGCACAGAAGCGGAGAGCAATAAGGAACCTTGTTGCGAAAAACGTTGCGAACAAACATTGAGATGCCGTCGAACCAGCTCGTGTCACGCAGCCAGCGAGACACGCTAAAGCAGATCACTCATGATTTCGCCTGGAGAAATGCCGCATGAAGCCGCTGCCATGTCACATCCAGCTCTTCCGGTAAAACCCTCGTCTCCGCCGTGACGGTCATAAAGTTCGTATCGCCGAGCCAGCGTGGCAGTACGTGCAGGTGCAGATGCTCATCCACGCCGGCGCCGGCTGCCTTGCCGAGGTTCATGCCCAGGTTGATGCCCTGCGGCGTATAAACCGTGCGCAGCACTGTCTCTGCCCGACGCGCCAGCCGCATCATCTCGAGCGCCGCGTTCTCATCAAGCGCCGCCAGCGATTGCTCATGATCATAAGGAATGACCATGACATGGCCCGACGAGTAGGGAAATGCATTCAGACAGACGAAGCAGTGTTTGCCGCGAAACACGATGTGGGCCAGGCAGTCGGCCCTTGCGGCATCCATCCCCTGCTCCGCAGCCCAGCTCGCGGAACTGTGAAGATTGCAGAAGACGCAGTGCCGGTCGCCCGGCCAGCCGGAGAGCTCCTGAGCAACACCGGGGCGCTGAGTCGGCATGTCCTTTGGACGGTCTTCACCGGTGACATAGCGATAGCGCCAAGGGGTCCATAGATAATCCATCTCGCTTAGAATACCCGGCCATCGTGCTGCGCAGGCATCGTCTGTGCGGATGCTTTCCGTGTCCATCCTGAACGCTTTGCCCATTTCGGAACAGACCCGTTAAGTCGCTGTTCACACGGCGTTTATAAGGCCGTAACCGTGTTGACACATCCATTGGATAAGCAAGCACAAAAGGCCGCTTGCCGTTGACGGACATGGTTCTAGTTGCTATATTTGAGAAGTAGCCTCTGTGCCGGATTTGCACGCAGAGGCCAAACCACCACACACTTGTTCAATACCCGCCTGCCGGCTACTCCTACCTGGAGCCGCAGGGTGTCGCCAACTACATGGCCCCACTCTTCTGCTCCCAACCGAAGCGCTGTTCAGGCCCGATAAGCAAGTCGATCCGGTGTCCGAACGTTTCGTTGTGAGGATTGCAGTGGCTGTCCGAGATGGCAGCGTCAGGGAAACAAGCATTCTCTGAACACATGCGGTGGATTCACACGAAGCCTGTCAGCAGTTGTTGAAGTCCCGGAATCATTCTCCGAGTCCTTCCTCATCCCTGCTGATCCAATTGGAGGCGATGGAATCCTCCAACTGCGAATCCATGAGCCTGCTGCCATGCCAGACGTCTTGAATCCCGAAACCGAGAGCACAACCCTGAATACCCAACTAGAATCCCCGACGCTAGAAGCCGCGACGGATCACGCCGAGCCGTCACTCGATCCCGCCCACAATCACGAAGCCAGCAACCACGAAACACCCGATCCCGCCTTGTCATCCACCGTACAAACCACGACGACAGAAGACGGCACCACTCACTATGGTTCCGCCCTCACTGCCGCCTCGGACACGGATGAGATGAACATGGAAGACTTCGCCGCCGCTCTCGAGTCCTTTGACCGTGAGCAGGCCGCCGAAGCTGCTGCCATGCAAAGTGATGAGCACGTGGTGACTGGCACTGTCATCAAGCTGACCGATAAGCATGTCGTCGTTGACGTCGGGCTGAAGTCGGAAGGTTTGATCCCGCTTGAGCAGGTGCTGGACCATACTGGTCAGCCCAAGCTGAAGCCGGGCGACACCGTGGAAGTGGTCGTGGAACGCGAGGAGCCGGAAGGCGGCTATCTCGTCAGCTACGACAAGGCTCTGCGTCACAAGGTTTGGGATTCCATCGAAAAGGCTGCCAACGACAAAACTCCCGTCATGGGAACTGTTCTTGGCCGCGTCAAGGGTGGCCTCACCGTCGACGTAGGTATCAAGGCATTCCTGCCGGGCTCACAACTCGAGATCCGGCCGGTACGCAACCTTGACGCTTACATCGGCACACAGATCGAAGTTCGCATCATCAAGCTGAACAAGAAGCGCGGCAACGTGGTTGTCTCCCGCAAGGAGCTGCTCGAAGAAGAGCAGACCGCAAAGCGCTCGCTGACCCTCGACCACCTCGAAGAAGGTGCGATTCTGACCGGAACGGTCAAGAACCTCACCGACTACGGCGCGTTTGTCGATCTTGGCGGCATTGATGGCCTGCTCCACATCACCGACATGTCCTGGGGACGTCTCACGCATCCCCGCGACCTGGTGAATGTGGGCGATGAGATCCAGGTGAAAGTTCTGAAGTTCGATCGCGAC
This sequence comes from uncultured Ktedonobacteraceae bacterium, assembly GCA_964657395.1. GTDB lineage: Bacteria > Acidobacteriota > Terriglobia > Terriglobales > Acidobacteriaceae. The sequence goes on along the minus strand of CAZZUX010000127.1, from coordinate 4,401 downwards.
AAACAGCGCGTATCGCTCGGCTTCAAGCAGCTCACTCCCGATCCATGGCTGGACGCAGTGGAACGCTACCCGGTTGGCGCACGTGTGCGCGGCCGCGTACTCAGCGTCACCGATTATGGTGCCTTCGTCGAACTCGAACAGGGAATTGAAGGTCTCGTGCACGTTTCCGAGATGACCTGGTCGAAGCGCATGAAGCACCCGTCGAAGCTGGTGAAACCCGGCGATGAAGCCGAAACCACCATCCTCGCAGTCAACCCATCCGACCGGCGTATCTCACTCGGCATGAAGCAGCTCCAGGAAAACCCCTGGGAGCACCTCTCCGAGCGTTACCCGGCAGGCACCATGGTCGAAGGTCGGGTGCGCAACCTCACCGACTTCGGCGCCTTCATCGAAATTGAAGACGGCATTGACGGCCTGGTTCACGTCTCGAACCTGAGCTGGACCAAGCGCGTAAAGCACCCTTCGGAGATTCTGAAGAAGGGTGAAAAGGTCAAGGCAGTTGTCCTGGGCGTGGAAGCGGAAAACCGCCGCCTCTCGCTCGGTATCAAGCAGCTGCAGCCGGATGTGTGGGAGACATTCTTCGATCAGCACCGTGCTGGCGACGTAGTGAAGGGCAAGGTTCTGCGCACCGCGCAGTTCGGCGCCTTCGTCGAAATTGCGGAAGGCATCGAAGGCCTGTGCCACGTCTCGGAAGCAACCGACCAGACGGGCGCACCGGTGAAACTCGAAACCGGTACCGAGTATGACTTCAAGATCATCAAGATGAATCCTGAAGAGAAGAAAGTCGGCCTCAGTCTTCGCGCAGTCGGCGAAGAAGGCAGCCGCGCCGATGTGGAAGCCTACAAGGCCCCCGTCAGCAGCTCGACCACAACCCTGGGCGACCTGATGAACTGGAAACGCCAGTAAGCACTCCGCATCGCGCCACTCGAACCTAAAGAGAAAAACGCCACCGAAGACAAACAACTTCGGTGGCGTTTTTTCGTTGTAGTAGATCGAAAGCATCGGCGCAGTATCATCAGCAACGACGAGCCTATAGCCCCAGGAGCACCCCGTCGTGCAAAGACGCACCCTTCTCAAGACTGCTGCCTTCACGGCAGCTGCTGCTTCCCTCGACCCCTTCGGCTTTGCACAATCCCGCAAGCCTGAAGTCACGCGCGTCCTGCTCATCGCCAAGTGCCACCTCGACGTCGGTTTCACTATGACCCAGCAGAAAGTCATCCGCCAGTACTTCGACGTCTACTATCCGGCAGCCATGAAAACCACTGCGGCCCTGCGCGCTGCAGGCGACGACCGCTACACCTGGTCGACCGGCTCCTGGCTGCTATACGAATACCTCGAACAAGCCACACCCGAGCAGCGCCGAACCATGGAGCAGGCCATCACGAATGGCGACATCGCCTGGCACGCGCTTCCCTTCAGCTGGCAAACCGAGATGCTGGATCGCTCCATGATCGAAGGCGCCCTCAGCCTCTCCCACACTCTGGACCAGCGCTTCGGACGCAAGACCATCGCCGCCAAAATGACTGACGTCCCCGGCCACTCCCGCGGCATCATCGCCCCGCTCAGCTCTGCCGGCATCCGCCTGCTGGACATCGGCGTCAACGCCGCCAGTACGCCGCCCGACGTTCCCGATTTCTTCCTCTGGAAAGATTCATCCGGCAGTACCCTCGCCGTCATGTATCACCGCATGGACTACGGCGGCGTCATGCAGGTCCCCGGCACATCCACAGCTATCGCCGTCATGGTGAGTAATGACAACAGCGGCCCTCACTCGCTTGAAGAAATTTCGACCATGTACGCCGACCTGCGCAGACAATTTCCGGGCGCCACCATCCAGGCCGCCACCTTCAGCGACGCGGCCGCTGCCGTCGAACCAATCCGCAGTCAGCTGCCCGTCATTACCCAGGAGATCGGCGACACCTGGATTTATGGCTGTGCGAGCGATCCAACCAAGGTCGCACGCTACCGGGAACTCGCCCGCCTGAGACGCCGATGGATCGACCAGCATCACTTTGCTGTCGGTGACGCGACGGATCAACAACTCCTGCGCCGGCTGCTGCTCGCCGCGGAACACACCTGGGGCACAGACACCAAGAGTTACGTCGACAACAATCACTACCGCCCGGCTGACCTGCTGCAGGTCATCCACACCCCGCCCTATCAAACCATGGAGTTTTCCTGGCAGGAGAAGCGCGACAACATCACTCACGCCGTGGCCACACTGCCCGGTGATCTGCAACAACAAGCCGATACGGCATTCGGGAAACTGATCCCAGTCGCGCCCTCGAGCGAAGGACTCACTGCCTATGACGTCAGCAAACGCTGCACCACGACCCACTTCGAAATCGCTCTCGATCCCAATTCCGGCGCCATCATTCATCTAAAAAATCGCAGGACCGGCCGAGCTTGGGCCTCGGCCACGACTCCGCTCGCACTTCTCACGTATCAGACGCTGTCCGCAGAGGACTACACTGCCTACCGCGCCGGGTACGTCCACAGCCAGGCAGACTGGGCACCCCGCGACTTCGGCAAACCCAACATTGAAGCCTTCCATGCTGTCGCCCGGGAATGGCACCCAAAACTTACTCGCTGCCTGCACGCCCACAGCTCGGAAGAGGATCGGCTGCTCCTTGAACTCAGCTTTGCCGCCGATCCATCCACCGTCGCCAACACAGCCTTCCCGCAGCAGATCTTCGTCGACCTGCACTTCCCCGCTTCCGAAGCATGCATCGACCTGCAATGCACCACGATCGCCAAGCCAGTAAGCCGCATGCCGGAAGCACTCTGGCTCACCTTCCAGCCTGCGGTAAGCCAGCCAGCCTGGGTCCTCGACAAGGTCAACCATCCCGTCGTCACTACGGACGTTCTGTCTGGCGGCGGCCGCGCCATGCATGCCATCAGCGACAACATCTCCTGCACTGATGATCAGCAGACCCTTCGCATTCAATCCCTCGATGCACCCATCGTGGCCCTCGGCGAACGCTCGCCGCTCAACTTTACGAAGGCGCTCCCTGATCTCAGCAGGGGCTTGCACTTCTCCCTCTTCAACAATGCCTGGGGCACGAATTACATACAGTGGGCGGGCGGCGACTGGTCTTATCGCTTCAGCCTCTCTGCATAAAAATGCCGCTCGGAAAACGTTCCTCCCAGCGGCATTCATCTCTTCACTCTTCGATTAAGCCTTCTTCTCCGCAGCCTTCAACGATGCTATGTCAATCACATAGCGGAACCGCACATCGCCTTTGATCACCTTCTTGTAAGCATCATTGATTTCGTTGATGGGGATCACCTGCACATCCGGACCAATGCCGTGTTCGGCACAAAAATCAAGTACCTCCTGCGTCTCGGCGATGTTGCCGATCAGCGAGCCCGCAACCGATAACCGATGACCCGCCACCACCATGTTATTCACAGGCTTCAGCGGCTCCAACGCGCCCACAATCACCAGCGATGCATTCCTCTTCAGCAATGGCAGGTACGGATTCACGTCATGCGTTTGCGGCACCGTGCTCAAGATAAAGTCGAAGCTGCCCTTGTGCTGCATCATAGCTTCTTCATCGCTTTCGAGCACACCGGTAGCCTTCAGGCTTACAGCCTCCTGCAGCTTCTGATTGGTCGTCGTAAACAGTACCACTTCCGCTCCCATCGCTTTCGCCAGCTTGGCAGCCATATCACCCAGGCCGCCGAATCCGATAACGCCCACCTTGTCTCCGGCCTTTACACCCCAGTGCTTCATGGGTGAAAACGTCGTGACACCAGCACACAACACCGGCGCTGCCACTGCCGGATCCATGCCGGCAGGAATCTTCAGTACAAAGTCTTCCGGCACTACCAGCGAAGTCGAGTAGCCGCCGAACGTGTTATCGCGGCCATATATATTGCCGCCATCCGGAGCAGCCTTCGCCGGGATCATCGGACCATTGTAAGTCGCAAGCCAGCTGTTGGGCCCTTCGCAATAATTCTGATCGCCGGCCCTACACGCTTCGCACTCGCGGCAGCTGTCGATCATGCATCCCACGCCAACCAGGTCTCCGACATTGTGCTTCGTCACATCTACGCCGATGCTGGTGACACGACCTACCACCTCGTGCCCGGGCATGCACGGATACACGGTGTTGTGCCAATCGTTCTTCACCTGGTGAATATCGGAGTGACAGACGCCGCAGTACAGTACGTCGATCTCCACCTCATTCGCTTTGCCATGTTCGCGCTCGAACTCGTGACGCTTGAGGTTGCTGAACGAATGCTCCGCGGCATAGCCTACGGTCTTGATCATAAAATTCTCCTGGTACCAAAAAGAGGCTTGATCGTTACGCTGATCCCTGAACTGCAGCCTGCAGATGAGGTGCGTAATCTATCCGATCTCCGTTCTTCCTGGTTTTCGTCAAGCAGGACCAGTGC
>CAZZUX010000126.1:0-9535 GCA_964657395.1 uncultured Ktedonobacteraceae bacterium | reverse complement strand
AGTCGGCGATGAAGATGCAGAAGATTCAGCCGGAGATGAACCAGATCAAGGAGCGGTACAAGCATCTGAAGGCGACGGATCCGAAGCGGCAGGACATGAACAAGGAAGTGATGGAGCTGCAGAAGCGGGAGGGCGTCAACATGTTTGGCGGCTGCCTGCCGATGCTGATCCAGTATCCGCTGCTGTTTGGTTTTTACCGCATGCTGATGCACGTGATTGAGCTGCGGCAGGCGCACTGGTTGTGGCTGCACGACCTGGCAATTCCGGACCCGACGCATATTCTGCCGGTATTTGTGATTGTGTCGATGTTCCTGGTGCAGTATCTGTCGCCGTCGCCGGGCATGGATCCGGCACAGCAGAAGACGATGGCATTTATGATGCCGGCGTTCTTCGGGTTCATGATGTGGAACTTCGCAGCCGGGCTGGCGCTGTACTGGGCAGCGGGTAACCTGATTAACGTAGCGCAGCAGATGGTGATGAATCGATCGAGTATGGGACGCGAGATGAAGGCGCTGGCGGCGAAGCGGAATGCGAAGCGGCTGGGGAAGCCTGCTGCCAGCCGGCGTTGAGTCGGATGATTGCGTTGAGGAGATGATGATGGAGGATTTGCGTGGAGCGGCGGAGAAGATTTCGGCGTTCCTGAAGATTTTGACGGGGCCGGGTGGATTGCGGCTGAAGTACCGGATTACGGCCGGCGCGGGTGCGGCGGATCCGGATGGTTTGGAAGCGCGCGAGATTTACGTCGAGATGGTGGGCACAGATGCGCCGCTGTTGACGCAGCGGGGTGGAGAATTGCTGCGGGCGCTTGAGCACATCGCGGCGAAGATTGTTCGGCTGGAGAACGAAGAGCACGACAAAATCTCGTTCGATTCGAACAGCTTTAAATCGCTGCGTGCGGCGGAGATGAGACTGGCAGCCGAGACGGCCGCGGAGAAAGTCCAGAAGACCGGGGTGCCGTTCAGCTTTGCGCCGATGAGTTCGCGCGAACGGCGGATGCTGCACCTGGCGCTGAAGGGCTTTACCGAGCTAGAGACGGAGAGCAGTGGCGAGGGGATGAACCGGTTCGTGGTGCTGTATCGCAAGGGCGATGCGCGCCTGCCGCCTCCGCCGCTGGGGATGGGGTTGCGACGACCGGGCGGAAGCGATCGGGGTGGAAGCCGTCCTTCAGACCGGGGGCGGGGACGCTCAGACCGTGGTGGCTCACGTGGGCGGGATCGGCGCTGAGCGTCGGGTGCGGCGATGAGCTTTTGGGAGGCTGATGCCAGCCTCGCTTTTCCGAACAGACAAGAAGAGATTGTTGGGCGGCTTCGTTCTCTTAGAGAGAGTGACGACGCGCGTTTTGGCCGTATGAGAGTGTCACAGATGTTGTGGCATTTGCGGGGTGCGTTCCGGATGGTGCTTGGACGGGAAGCATGCCAGCGACGATGGAGCCTGTTGCGGGGGCCGTGGGGCCGGTACCTGGTGCTGAGGTCAGGACTGCCATGGCGGCCTGGATATCCCACGCTGCGGCAGCTGGATGCAGTGCGGGCTGGTGCGGCGCCAGCAGACTTCTTCAAGATCCAGAGTGAGGTGGTGGAGCTGGTACGGGAGTTTTGCGCGGCGGCGCCAGAGGAGCTGCAGAGGAATCATCCTCTCCTGGGAAGGATGCAGCGTGAGGACTGGATGCGCTGGGGATATCGGCATATGGATCATCATCTGCGGCAGTTTTGCCGGTAGTGTGAATGGGTGCAGACTGCGTCGCTTGTGATTGGGGACGGTGCGTTGGATTGTGGCAGCGGGGGAAGAGAGCGGATGGCTTCGCCATTCCCACCCTGGCTGCGCGAGGCTGGGGCACCCGGATCAGCCGGCATTCTTACATAAATGAACGGCTTATTTACAGGCCGGTGCGGGCGAGGTGTGCCTCAATTGCGATGGTGATGTCGAGGGCCAGGGCGAGGGCGGCGCGGCCTTGTTCGCCGGGCACGACCGGGGCGGTGCCGGTGCGGATGGAGTGAAGGAAGGATTCGAGTTCGAGGCGGAGAGGTTCGCCGGGTGTGACGGGCGGCTTGCTGATGTTGAGGCCTGGGAGTGCGGCTGCTGAAGATACAGTGTCAGTGACGATTGCGGGAGTGGGAAGGCCTCCGGTTTCGATGAGGAGGATTTCCTGACGGGCGTAATCGAGGGAGACGTACTGGTGAGGCTGGAAGAAGCGCAGTTTGCGGACGCGCTCGGTGCTGACGCGACTGGCAGTGAAGTTGGCGACGCAGCCGGATTCGAACTCGATACGCACGTTGGCGATGTCGGTTTTGGCGGAGAGGATGGGGAGGCCGACGGCGCGAATTTCGCGGACCTGCGATTTTGCGAAGGTAAGGACGATGTCGAGATCGTGGATCATGAGGTCGAGGACAACGTCGACGTCGAGTGAGCGGGGCGTGAAGATGCTGAGGCGATGCGCCTCGAAGAACATGGGCTGATTGAGGTGAGGCAGGAAGGCCTGCACGGCGGGATTGAATCGTTCGAGATGGCCGACCTGCAGGATACGGTCAACGGCGGCGGCCTGCGTGATGAGCCGATCGGCTTCAGAGACGGTGCGGGCGATGGGCTTCTCGACCAAGAGATGCAGGCCGGCGTTGAGAGCCATGGTGGCCGCTGCGGCGTGGGAGCTGGTGGGCGTGCAGATGGACGCAGCATGTAGCGGGGCGGTACCCGCGGCGAGGCAGGCTTCCAGGGTGGTGAAGAACGCGGGTGCCTGCACGGTGCTGTGAGCGGTCTTTGCCAGCAGCGCGGCGGCGTGAGCTGGATCGGCCAGAAGCGGATCGACGATGGCAGCGAGATGGACGGGATGTCCGTCCTGTTCCAGCTGCTGGTAGACGCGGATGTGATTCTGGCCGAAAGCGCCGGCACCGATGACGGCGACCTGAAGAGCAGAGGACAAGGACGAGACTTACTTGCCCTGCACGGCAGTGAGGCAGCGGGTGTAAAGCTCGAGCAGGTGAGCGACCTGGTCGTCCGGCTTGGCGGCAGAGGAAGCAGTGAAGCCAGTGGTGGCACTGCTTGCCTGGCGGCCGACGCCGGCGGTGGTGGCTACAAATTTGAGCAGGTCGAGGGCGATGTCTTCATTGCGACGGGGGGCTGTGCCGGTGGGGCTGGTGGTGACTTCCATGGGTTCTCCTCATACGCGATGCTATCAGGTACTGGCCGTACGGGCGGGGGCGGCTTCGCCGCCTGGGTCGGTGGCTGCTCCCGTTGGTCGCCTTCTAGTTTTACCGAACCGGAAGAAAGACGGATGCTTCGCCATGGCGCTGGCTGGGTGAGGATTGCGATCCGCTTTGCGGGTCTCTCTTCTGCCTTCGTTTCGGCGGGATGACCAAAAAGGCTGGCTTTGAATTGCTCCCGGTGATTGCGCTATGTGTGCGGGGTTGGAAGAATGCGGGTGCGTTCGGCATTCTAGTTGGAATCCCTTTAGTGCGCTTTGCCTTGATCGAGATGTCTCATTAGAAGGCGGCTTATGTCGTGCTAAGTCGAAGATGAAGGCTTGTGACTCGTCTTATCCATCACTGTTTCATACAACTCGAACTTAGGAAGATGTCTGAGGGTCATGGAAGATTCGACAGACACGTCCGACGATGAATTGGTTTCTGTCGAGGGTTACGTCTTCGATGGCGCCTATGTCGTAGTAGAGCGTGAGCTCGCGATGAGTTAGGTAGAGACGGCCGATCTTGAGAAATCCGTTGACGCTGATGGCGTAGATCGAGGGTGTTGGCCCCCGGCGGTTTTGCGAGAACTGGTCATGTCGATCGAGGATGATGAGGTCGTCCTCTGCAAGTGAGTGTGGCATGAGCCGAATTTGTCTCCGCGTGGGACGAATGGCGACATAGCGAGTCCATTGCTTGCGGCTACCGAGGGCAGGACTTTCATCAGGTATGATGGCCCGCGTGGTGATGCCGCTGGGGGCGACCGGTGTGCGTCGACCGATGACTGGTTGACTGGCCGCGATGGAGTGTTTGACGAGCGGAATGAGTGTTGCTTCATCAGCGATGGAGACTGGAAGAGGATCGAGCAGATCTTCTACTTCGATTCCGGCGGCGACTGCCAGTTTCATGGCAGCGTTCCTGGTCAGGGTTTTCCTTCGCAGCAGCAGGTTAGAGAGAGTGCCCTGACTCATCCCTGCTTTTCTGGCGAGTTCCGTCCGGGAAAATTCTTTCGCATCGATGCGCCTTCCGACCTCTACAAGCAAGTTGTCGAACAGTCCGTCGATGTGCATATCTCGGAATATTTCTCGTAGCTATGAATTGTCCTGGGGCCATAGCTGGCAGACATGCCAAAACACATGGTTTCACGGCAAATCTGCAGATGTGACGAGTGTCAAGACGAAGCCAGTCGAAAACGCTGTGTAGATATTGACGCAGAAGGTTCAGCGACCTAGAGTCGGTCTACTTTCAAGCGAAAACTGAGACGGCAGGTCTGCTTCATGAGCGGCAGACGTTCCTTTATCCATGCCTTTGTGCGTGTGATGGAGGGTCGGATGATGACGTGTCTGCAGTCTTGAGCCGTTGTTTGTTGAGAGAGAAGGAGACGAGTGCGCGAACTGCGGTGAGCCGTATGAGACAGGTAATTCGACCTGCAAAGGACAGCACAGAGATTGAGGGACTGATGATGATTGAAGCTATGCAATTGAAGATTTGTGAAGGTTGCGGCCGGCTTTGGTGCCGTGCGGCGGCGACACGCGAGGTATATTGCGCGGGTTGTGTGGACAAACTTTCTGATTATCCATTGGCAGGGATGGAGCGCAGGCCGGGCCGGAAACGGCGCAGGCTGCTGGTAGCCCAAGCGGGTGCGCAGTGAGTGCGGCGGCAGTGGTGATCGGTGAGATGCATGGGCATGAGATGCCTTCGCAGCAGTCACCCGGATTTGTGGGGGACTTTTCCAGGAAAGCTGCGAAGGTGCTGAGTCCGGGAAGATATGTTCCGTCACCGATTGCGGGTGGTATGGCGTTTTACCGCAAATACACGGAACGATTGCTGGGGCGGTACATGCGGACGTCGATGCAGATGGGACGAAGTCCTTCAGTGCTGGGCAACCTGGTAATTCGAGGGCGGGCGACTCACACGGGCGTAAGGAACTTCGAGGACGCGATTATTTTTGTGCATGACATGGATAACTGTTTAAAGAAGCTGGATAGCGGCGGTCGCGAGCTGGTGTCGAGAATTGCGCTGCAGGAATTTACGCAGCAGGAAGTGGGAGACATGCTGGGGATGAGTGCGCGCAGTGTAGTGCGACGCTACCTGGAGGCGATCGATCGGCTGACGGAGATACTGCTGGAGGTAGAGCTGATGGAGGAAATGATATAAGTTGCGCTGCTGATTTCTTTTTGCCGAATGATTATCCTGAAGTTGATAAGCTGGATTTAAGAGTGAAGAAACACAGACGGAGGGGCGCCCAAGAGGCGTCCCTTTTGTTTTTGGAGGATTGCGTGATTGAACAATTGCAGTATCAGAAGTTTCTGCTGCTGGGAGGTGTGTGCGAGATACAAGCAGTCGCAGACAAGAAGCGTCCGGGCCGCAAGAGCAAGGCGCAACTGGCTGTGGAAGAGGCGGAACGGTTGATGGCCCAGACGGCAACCACAGTGGATGAGTGCGCAAAGCCGGATGGACTGAAGGTAGTGGTGCCGGGAACACCTGTGACGGATGGGCGGGAATTCATCAAGAAGAGGCTGCTTGAGCATCTCGACACGATCACAGTGGGGATGTTCACGGATGCAAAGAAGATGACACCGGCTACGTTGAAGTTGTTGTGGGAGATGGGAAAGATGAATGAGAAGGCAGAGCCTGTTTCACGCGGTGACGAGCTGACGTTGAGCAAACTGCTGCTGCAGGAATTGAAGCAGAAGAGCAAACCAGTGGCGGAGACGCAAGAGCAGGCGTGAGTGGTGTGGCTCGCGGGATGTTGAACAGGTAAGCAGCGAAAGGGAGACAGTACTTGGCCATGGCGGAATTAAGACGTTGGAAGCACGTGGGTGGGTCGAGGGTGATGGCCGGTCTTCTCCTGTTGGGATCCTTGGTGCATGGGCATGAAGCGGAAGCGCAGATCACGACGACGACCATCCAGGACACGGTTTACAGCGCGAACGGGAGTGTGGCGTCCGGGACGGTGCTGATCAGCTGGCCTTCCTTTTCGACTGCGGTGAATGGAACGGTAGCGGCGGGCAGTACGACGGCGTTGATCGGTGCGGATGGATTTCTGTCAGTGAAGCTGACGCCGAATGTGGGAGCGACGCCGGCGGGAACGTTTTACACCGCCGTGTATCACCTGGCGGATGGGACGGTAAGCAAGGAGTTCTGGCTGGTGCCGGCGGTGGCGCAGGCGTCAGTGTCGGCTATACGGACGCAGGTAGTGCCGGCTTCGGTGGCGGTGTCGACGGCTTCGAAACAGTATGTGGATACGTCGGTGGCAGCGATCAGCGGGGCGTTTGTAGGTGTGGCTGGCGGATCGATGACGGGGCCGCTGGTGTTGAGCGCGGATCCGTCGGCGGCGGGACAGGCATCGACGAAGCACTATGTGGATGCGCAGATTGCTGCAGTCGGGGCGACGATCGGTAGCGCGGGAGACGCGAATGCGATCCATGCGAATACGACGGCTGCGCAATCGGTGCAGGGGGCGCTGGCGGCTGCGTCACTTACGTCTCCGCTGGTGAATCACGTGGCGTATGCAGACCAGTTCGCTTCGGTGCAGGCGGCGGTGACGGCGGCGTGTGCGGCGAGTCCGGTGGAGATGGTGGTGATTCCGAATACCGTTGCGGTGCCTGCGACGAGTCCGGAGTTTACGAATGCCTGCGGTGCGGCAGTGGTGGACCAGCGGGTAGCGCATGCGGATGTGTTCGATGTGCGGGCGTATGGGGCTGTATGCAATGGAAGTGTGGATGATTCGGCGGCGATCCAGGCGGCGATCAATGCGGCGGAGGCGAGTACACAGGCGGGTGCGCAGGCGCGTGTAAGTGCGCAGGTGCAGATGCCGGATGCGCATTGCCGCGGCAATGTGACGCTGTACTCGAATGTGTCGTTGAATGGGCATTATGGCGCGAGAGGTGGCAGTTCGCAGATCAACGGGTGGTTGCCGGGCGTGCCGGTGATCACGGTGGCGCCGGGTTCGCAGAATGTGGGCATCCATGACCTGGGACTGCTGGGACAGGGTGGGAGCGGGATTGTGAATGCGGTTTCGCTGTCGCGGCACCTGGGTGTGGTGACGGTGACGAACAGTGCTGTTGTGCCGGCGGCGTTGACGGTGGGAATGCAGATGTTTCTGCATAATGTGGGACCGGATGGGACGTTTAACGGGATCTACGCGGTGACGGGTGTCTCCGGTTCGACGTTCACGTATAGCCAGGCTGCGCCGCTGAGTGGATGCACACGCAGCAGCAACGTGGTGACGTGTGCAGCGATGGGGCCGCTGCCGAATAACGGGTACACGGCGTTCGGAGTGGGAAGCCAGGTGACGGTGACCGGGGCGGTGGATGGCAGCTATAACGGCACGTTTACGGTGACGACGCTGGGGACGTATGCGGGAGGTGGAACGGCGTACCCGGAGTCTTTCAGTTTTGCGCAGACGGGTGCGAACACCTCGACGACGGGAGGGACAGCGTATCCGGCGGACGCAGTGGTAACGCCGGGAACAGTGATGGATTCGGGTGGTGGGTCGGGTGTGATTGCGAGTGCGGTGCGGACGGGCAATACGCTGGCGCTGACGATTGCGGGTGCGCCGATTTATGGATGGGGTGGGTCAGGCGGGCACCTAACCATCAGCGGATCAACGGATCCGACGGTGAATGGGACGTGGACGATCAACGGGTATACGCCGGGAGCGAATTTCATTTCGGTGACCAACAGCGGTCCGAATGGCGCGACGACTGCGGGGATCGCCGGCAACTTTATGGATAAAGGCATCTGGATCCCGCTGGCCTACACGGTGCATGTGGAGCGAGTGAGCGGAAGCAACTTTGGCGATGGACTGCTGGACTGGGAAGGCGGCGAGGTGCTGTTTGTGAACCACGTGTACGCGACCAACTGCCTGCAGGATGTGAACAACCGGTCGGTGAGGCAATTGCCTGTGTATGCACCGGGCAGCGCTATTCCGCAGGTGACGCCGATGGGATGCATGGTGATGAACGGGACAGACGGCTACATGGAGTACTCAGAGATTTCGACGGGGTCGGCGCTGTTGCCTGGGGCGACGACGGTGATTGATCAGACGCTGCCATCGAAGGCGATTGTGAATGGATGGAACGGGATCAACAACTGGTACGAGGCCAACATTGGCGAGTTGTCGGATGAGGGTATCTGGAGTGGAGGGCAGTTCAACCGCTGGTATATGAATCGTGCGGATTTGAATGCGGGAACGGGGATTGAAGACCAATCGAACAGCAGCTTGTGGGTGGGCAACATGGCGCTGCATGGTGGCAGCGATACGACGGTTGCGCCGGGGAGCTGGTATGGGATCGACGAGACGGGCGGCGGCCAGAATGTGCTGGGAGCGAATGTATGGACGGGCAACTCGGTGCTTGAGTCTGCGCCGCTGCAGGCGGACATCCACGATGGACGGACGAGTGGAAGCGGAACGCCGAACCAGTGGACGGGGAACTTTGCGCAGAGCTATGCGACACCGGGCGGCTACACGGGATCGTTTGATTTTGCGGATAACGAATTCAAGCAGTACACGGGGCCATTCACGGGAGTGCTGGGCGGAAATGTGTCGGGTTTGCACAACGTGATGCTGCAGGCGAACGGGCCGCAGCAGGTGTCGAATTTTACCGGCGGGGTGCCGGGACAGAGGATCCGGGTGATGTCGGCAGATGGCGGCACCGCCCTGGTACCGGGGGACGAGTATGCGCTGAGAACCTGCAGCGGGTACCCGTTCACCCCGATGGGCGGCAACGGGATGGTGAACTTTACGCTGCAGGGCGATTACGAGATGGCCTGGCAGATGGATTGTCCGCAGGTATCGCCGTGGCAGATTGAGGGGCATGGATCGTTATCGCTGCAGTTGACGCCGAACCCGGTGGGCGCGGCGGCGGTGGCGGTGGTGGGTACACCGGGAACGTCGGCCTACTCGTATGTGTGCACGGAGGTGAATTTCCAGGGACTGGAGACACTGCCGACTCCGGCGGGATCAACGTCGACAGGGAATGCAACATTGAATGCGACTAATAACAACGTGGTGTATTGCCCGGCGGCGGCGATAGCGAGCGGTGTGCGGGTGCAGAAGGTGTATCGGACTGCGGTGCCGGCGGGATCGCCGCTGCAGCTGGGGATGATTGGCGGCGCGGCAGTGGTGGGGTATACGGCGTTGACGGATAGTGGGCAGGCGGTGCAGAGCGGGTCGGCTCCTCCGACGGCGAATCATACGGCGGATCTGTCGACGCAGGGAAGTCTGATCGTGGGTGGAGGAACGCCGGTGACGAATACGTCGAACCTGGCGCAGGTGAACCAGGCGAATACGTTTGTGCCGGCGCAGACGTTCTCTGCGGGAGTGAATGTAGGGGCTGCGGGGCAGACGGTGGTGG
>CAZZUX010000125.1:0-9914 GCA_964657395.1 uncultured Ktedonobacteraceae bacterium | reverse complement strand
TCTCGCCGGAAATCGAAGAAGCAGCAGCCGCTGTGCAGCAGGAAGTCACTGCCGCCTTCGAAGAAGCCGAACGCGAACTGGAACTCATGCGGCAGGAGGGCGAAGCCGAAGAAATGGCCGCCGAATAGTACTGCCCGTACGGGCTTAGGCGCGCGTTGCGCGCTTATGCTCCCGTTGGTCGCACTGTTCTGATAACAACAACTAAAAAGGGTGGAGCCATTTGGCTCCGCCCTTTTGCTTGTATTCAAAAGCCACAAATTTCCGATCTCACGCCTGCCAAAACAGTTTTGGAGCGCATCGGGGACGGCTGAGCTTGAGGCTGTCGTTGCCTTCTAGTCGTACCCGGCCCTACTTGCAGGATAAAATCCGCACACAGCGGTCCTCCGGGCGAATCCATGAAAGCTCTCCTGCTCGTCTTCGCACTAAGTATTCCGGCACTCCTGAACACCCCAGCTTTGAACGCACAAGCCGCTCACGCCGATCCCAGGCTGGAAGGCATCTGGGAAGGCTACGACGGCGAATGGAGTCACGTCTCGCAGCAGCTCATCGCTCTTGCCGAAGCAATCCCGGCAGAGAAGTACAGCTGGCGACCCGCACCCGGCGTGCGTTCGATCAGTGAAGTCATCATGCATATCGCCATCGCCAACTTCTACCTGCTCAGTGTGACCGGCCCAAAAATGCCAGCCGACATCACCTCAAACACGCAGGAAGAAACGATCAGGACCAAGCAGGAGGTATTGAACTACCTGAAGCGGTCCCTCACCGCAGTGAAGACCGCGCGCAGGGAACTCAAGCCGGGGGATCTGGCCCGCAAAGTAAAAATTCAAGGGAAGACAATAACCGTGGATGGCATCTATCTGCGCATCGTCATTCATGACAATGAGCACATGGGTCAGCTCATCGCGTATGCCCGTATGAATGGCATCGTTCCGCCCTGGTCACAATCGAAGACCTGACCGGCTCCGGCTCCTCTCAGCCTTCCGAAACCAGCCTCCGCACCATCTTCCGCGACCGCTGTCCGCGCCGCAGGCAAACCTCTTCCACCTCTTCATAGCGCCCAGCCTCCAGGCCGGATACGCTCTCCTGCGCGCTCGTACCACCGCGCAGGAACTTCCACTCGAGAAAGAAGCGCCGACACATGGTCATGGTTCGCTGGAGCATCGTCGAAGAGGAGGTCTTCATTGTTCGGCCACCTTGCGCACAATCTCAAGAGTGATGTGCGGATTGCTCAAAAGTGTGGAATGGAAAGCAGCACTGATTGCCTGCTTCTGCTTCTCTGAGAGCGTCGCGGAGCCGTGGCTCGTCTGCCCTGAGCCTTGATGTGTCTCTTGTTCTGCAGTCAACATGGAAATGCTTGTTGCAAGGGTAAGCAAATGCAAGCCGATTGCGTAGACCCCGAAAGAGGCAGAGCCTTTCTTGTCAATGTCCTACGATCGTTGCATGTGAGAGCGAGGGCGCATAGAGGCGTTGCACAAATGAGCCCCGCTCCCCTGGTTAGAAGCCCAAAAATCTGCAACCATTTATGTTACGTTAGCGCCTGCCTGCTAAATATCTGATTGCAAGGTATTTAGATCTAAATATCTCATTCGAGGATATTTACGCCAGGCCGACGTCATGCGACCCAATGGAAAGCTCCTGCAGCCGTTTGTGGGCCTGATTCAACGTTAGCAGCATGGGGAGACTCAATAGGCAGGAACCACCAACTTCCACCCGCCACCCTCGTGCGATACTTCTCAAAGCATGTACAAACGCATCCTGCTTAAGCTCTCCGGGGAGGCTCTGGCCGCCGGTCGCGGTTTTGGTGTCGATGTCGACACTACTCGAAAAATCTCTGAGGAGATTGCAGAAGTCCTCAAGATGGGCACCGAAGTCGCGCTGGTCGTCGGAGGCGGCAATTTCTTCCGCGGCGTAGCTGAGCAGGCCCGGGACATGGACCGCGTCGCGGCCGACCACATGGGTATGCTGGGAACGGTGATCAACTCGCTGGCGCTGCAGGATTCGCTCGAGAAAGCAGGCGTCCACTCCCGCGTCATGTCGGCGATTGAGATGAACCAGGTCGCTGAGCCTTACATTCGTCGCCGCGCCATCCGTCACCTTGAGAAGGGACGCGTCGTCATCTTCGCCGCGGGCACCGGCAACCCCTACTTCTCGACTGATACCGCCGCCTCCCTCCGCGCCATGGAGATCAAGGCGGACGTGCTGATGAAAGCCACCAAGGTCGACGGAATTTACGACTCGGATCCCGTTACCAACAAGGACGCCGTAAAGTTCGAAACTCTCACCTACATGGACATTCTGCAGAAGAGCCTCAAGGTCATGGATATGACCGCCGTCAGCCTCTGCAAAGACAATGCCATGCCGATGATCATCTTCAACATGAACACGCCTGGCAACATCGTGCGTGTCGCCAGCGGCGAGACCGTAGGCTCGCTCGTCACCGGCTGATGTGGGTCCCTTGCCAGCGAAACCGCCAGCAAACCTGACCAATCCGTCCACCGCGTATCACGCCCCTGTCGTCGTCCCAGAGATGGACACCATCCACACCCCGGCGGAACGCAAGAGTATGCTACCCGCGTTGACCGGCATGCGGGCGCTGGCTGCTCTCAACATCGTCTTTTACCACTTTTCAGACCCAAACTGGTTCGGCCCTTTCGCGCCCATTGTTCGCAATGGCTACGTGTCAGTCAGCTTCTTCCTGCTGCTCTCCGGCTTCGTCCTCGCCTATAACTACCGCGAGCGCGCAGACGCCGGGAAGATGGACGCCCGCAAATTCTGGTGGGCCCGGATGTCGCGCATCTACCCGGTCTACCTTTTCAGCCTGATCATCTCGCTGGGCATGCTGGCGGACGAATATCACGCGCAGACACATACCCACTTCTACGAAGGCCTCATCCTCACGCCCTTGTTGCTCCAAGGCTGGAATCCGCTACTCAGCACCTTCTGGAACACGCCCGCCTGGACGCTCTCAACGGATGTCCTGTTCTACCTGATTTTTCCCTGGCTCATCGTCCACGGCGGCGCGATGCTGAAGCCGACAACCTGGCGGCGAACCCTGCTGTCGTTGCTCTGCTTCTGGCTGATCGGGCTGGTACTGCCAACGATCTACACGTTGCTCAATCCGGATGGCGATCCGCATCCCGGCCGCTACTCAAACGGCTTCTGGCTGCGCGCCATCAAGTTCGGGCCGATCCAGCATGTTCCGTCCTTCCTCTTCGGGATGGCTCTCGCGACCCTCAACGACTATCTACCGGCAAAGAGTCGCCGTCGCCTCGTCATAGGTCTGCTGGGCTTCTCAGCCACCTATGCGATGCTCTATTTCGGCGACCACCTGTCATTCGTCTTCATGCATGACGGCCTGCTGATGCCAGTCTACGGAGCCATCATCCTGGGTCTCGCGGGTGAGAATGTCCTGACCAAGCTGCTCGGTATTTACCCGCTCCTGCTGGTAGGCGAAGCGAGCTACTGTCTCTACATCCTGCACTTCAATCTCTGGAACCTGATGCACGATTCCAAGATCCTGGATCGCACCGGGTTAATCCGCTTCGATCCCTGGCTGTCCTACCTGGCCCTGGTCGTTGCCGCGCTTCTCACTGTCCGCTGGATCGAACGGCCCGGGCAGGCCTGGATCAAGAAGACCTTCGTCAGCTGAGTAAGCATGAAAAAAGCCCGCCGAAGCGGGCTCTTGTTTTCAGCGCAAGCGCTTGCGATCAGTACTGCGGCAGTACCTCGATTGCGTGGCTGCCATGGGTCACCGCCGTGATGGCAGTCGGCTGTCCGTTCGCAGGGAAGGGCGAATTCTGGACCGCGTTCAACGCACCCGTATTCGGATTCAGGTTGAGACCGGAAACCGTGTTGTCAACGAAGTTCGCCGTGTACAGATAGCGGCCCGAACTAGGCTCGATATACACAGCAGTCGGTCCGGTCTTCACCGCGTACGTGCCAGTTGCCACAGCGCTGGGTACCCCCGTCGCACTGATCTGGTAAGCACTCACCGTACCACCGCCACCGTAATTGGCCACATAGATGTACTTTGCCGTCGGATCGATCGTGACGGCATTCGGATATACCCCGGTAGCAAACGGTCCATTGTTGATCGGCGTCAGTCCACCGACTCCTGTTGCCACGTAGGCCAGCAGCTGGTTCTGGGTCAGGTCCGTCACGTAGACGAAACGGTCCTGCGGATCACTGATAATGGCATCCGGAGAGGAGCCGGCATTGAACGGCGAGCCCTGGATCTCGGTCAGCGCACTGCCGCTTCCAATCGAAAAGGCTGTAATCTGACCAGCGGTTGCCGAGCATTTTGCCGTGGCCTTGTACTGGATGGTGCTGGTGCCGTTCGCACCCACGTTGGACGAAGACGTGGTGTCGGCGAGCTTGGGCGGCTGGCTGGCTGGATCGTCCACCACATACACGGCAAGATCGTTATTCAGCACATTGACGGCGACAGGATTATTGCACGTAGGAAAGTAAGGCGTGCCGTTCGCAGTATCGGCTACGGGCGTCCCAAGCGAACCATCGGCATTGATCGGATACACGAGCAATGCCCCCGGCCCGGGTGTGCTGGGCGAGTACTGCGACTGGAAAGCATTCGTGACATACAGGTAGGTGCCGGCAGAGTTCACCCGCAGCGAAGTCGGGAAGCTCGCATTCGAGTTCTGTGTCTGGTAGGTGTTCAGCGAATAGATCTTGGCGTCCGTGCCGACAGCGAATTCTACGATGGTGCTGTCGTCATGATTCGCGACATAGAGGAATTTCCCGTTAGGTGTGCTCGCGATGTCGATTGGATTCCGGCCAAGAGAAGGATAAGGAGATTCGCGGATCGGGTTCAGCGTGCCGGAAAGATGGTCAACCAGGTAGACGTTAATCTGGCCGGTGGCACTCTTCGAGTTGGTGACATACACGTAATCGATAGTATTGTCCTGGCCACAGGCCCCGATTCCGAAAATAGTGCCCAACGATACAGCGCCGGCCAACGCAGCCTGGCCGATATGTCTCAACTTCATGTATTTCCTTCGTCCTCGCGTATCAAAACTATCCCGCTCAGGGGCTGCGCTTGCAGCAATTCTGTATAGATGTGAACCGTTGCCCAATTGTAAAAGCTGAGAACGGCATTGGCTAGTCATGCAGACCGTGCCTCTGCCATTCACAGTGACTTAGAAAGTGGTTCCGCTTGCGGTGCACCAGGTCGGATTTCCCGGACCTGTGAACGTGGTCTTTTTGCGCTGCGTCGTCAGGTTGCCAGTTTCTGTATTGATGACGAAGCCGGAGATGGTGCTGTCGTTGAAATTGGCCGTGTAGAGGAACTGGTTCGAGGGATCTTCCAGAACGCAGCGAGGACCGGAGCCAGTGCCCACGTTGACTGAGCCATTGTTCACGCCGCCTACCGTGGTCAGCACTCCGTTCGTCGGAGTGATCTGGTATTGCGAAATGATGCTGGCCGGTGCACTCAGCCCGGTATTCAATCCCCGATTGGCTACATAGACATACTTGCTGGTACTCGATTCCACGATCATCGCATCGGGATAGACAGCATTGGGATAGCCCAGCCCTGCCTGCGTCTGTACGCCGCCGGTGATCGAAGCAAGTGCGCCGTTCGCTCCCGCTGTGTAAGTCAGGATAGAGCCGTTATACAGCGTGGGATTGCCGGTCTGCGTAGGATCGCCTGCATCCAGCAGGTAAAGATACGAACCCTTGCCGTAGATATAAGTCAGATTTGTTCCGCCTGTTGGAAATTCGGAGTTCTGCGTAGCCGTCAGCTGGCCGGTCGCCGAGGACGTAGCATACACCGAGACGAAACTAGCATTGGGTGTCTGGCCGGCAGCCCGATCGATCGTGAAAAGATTGGTGTTGAACGTCGTGAACCACACCGGATCCTGACCGACGGGGAAGAAGTTCAGCGGGTTGCCGTTGACATCCTTGACCTGCTGATTCTGAATCAGGGATAGCCGACCAGTCGTCCCGTCGAGCTGATATACGGAAACATCGCCGCTGGACTGGTACTGGATGGGTGTGTTCTGACTCGTGGGCGCGTTCTGGTCGAGCACATAAAGGTAGCTGCCAGTGGTGTCCGTGGTGATGGCGACTGAATTGTTGCCGATGCTGGTATAGCTCTGTTGGAAGCTGATCACGCCGCCGCCGCCAATCGTAAATACGGAGACGTTGCTGCTGACTGGTGCCTCGCCCGAAGCACATGGATATTTTGCATTCGGGTAGACTGCCGGGTCAGCGCATCCGGCGTTCAGAACGTAGAGAAAGCGGCCACCCGGTGTGACCAGCGCATCCACAGGGTTGGAGCCACCAGAGCCGTAGGGTGATCCACCGACCTGAGTGAGGTTCCCCGTATTGTTGTCAATCTTGTAAGAGGCGACCTGGCTGTATTGATGGCCAGTCACGAAGAAATAACCAACAGTATGACTCTGGACGCAAGATGTAAGACTAAAGCTTAAACCGACGCCGACTACAGTGGTCAGAACAGCCTGACCAAACTTCCTCAACTTCATGCGCTTCCTTCATCCTGACCGTGGCGGGGAACCGATGGTCATGGGGCTGCATTCGCAGCAGAACTCTGGGTGGGGAATCGACTCCCATTGCGATTGTAAAAGCAAGGGCCACTTTCGGCTAGGGCCAGGCATCTTAATCCGGTTCGGAGAGCAGCGGGCAGGCTTGGACAGGTGAGCCCGGTATCACTGCTGGAAGCAGCTGACCGGGCCGCAACTGGATTTACAACTGTACGAAGATGGCTACCAGACGCGGCAGGCGTTCGCCGGGTACATGGGCGTTCCCTGCTTGCAGCTGAAAGCCTTGCCGAATTCATCGAAGTTCTGCACCGAACCATTGGTGCGGAATTTGCCGGGCGAATGCGGATCGACCTTGGCCATCATGCGGGCAGACTGCTCAGTCTGGTTGCTGCACCAGATCTGCGCAAAGGACAGGAAGAAGCGCTGCTGGGGAGTGAAGCCGTCGACCTTCTCAGCGTCGTCGGTATACGGCGCCTTCTTGCCTTCCTGCTTCAGGGTATCCATCAACGCCATGTAGGCGATACGCAGGCCACCGTTATCGGCAGTGTTCTCACCAAGAGTGAGCTTGCCGTTGAGGTTGGCGCCGGGCGCAGTTTCAAAGCCGCCATACTCCTTCACCTCGCAGTCGGTCTTCTCGGTAAAGAGTTTGCGGTCTTCAGCTGTCTGCCACTCCCGTACATTGCCCTTTCCGTCGTACTGGCTGCCCTCATCGTCGAAGCCGTGGGTCATCTCGTGACCGATGACCACGCCGATGCCACCGAAGTTGACGGCTGGGTCCTTGTTGAAGTCAAAGAACGGCGGCTGCAGGATGCCGGCAGGGAAGTTGATGTCATTCATCGCGGGGTTGTAGTAGGCGTTGACCGTGGGCGGTGTCATGCCCCATTCCGTTTCGTCCACGGGCTTGCCCAGCTTATGGAAGTCATGCATCAGCGCGAAGTGCTGAGTGTGATCAAGGTCCGACAGAAACTCATCCGGTGTCACTTTGACAGATGAATAATCGCGCCAGTGATCCGGATAGCCGATCTTGTTGCGGAAGAGAGAAAGCTTCAACTCGGCTTCCTTCTTGGTAGCTTCCGACATCCATGGCAATTGCGAAATATCATCGCCGAGCGACTTATCGAGCGCTGCTACCAGCTTCTGCATGCTCTCCTTGTCCTGCGGCGGGAAGTAGCGCTTGACCCAGTCCTGACCGACTGCTTCGCCCAGGTTGCGGTCTGTCAGGCGGACACATCGTTTCCACCGTGGCGTGATCTCCTTCTGTCCGGCAAGTTCCATGCCGTAGAACTTGAAGTTTTCATCCACGAAGTTCGAGGAAAGATAGGGTGCCGCGTCGTGCAGTGCATGCCAGCGCAGATAGCTCTTGAGTGCACCCAGGTCACGCTCCTTGATCTGCTGACTGGCGGCTTTGAAGAAGTCCGGCGTTGCGACGTTCAGCGTGTCGAACTGGCCAATCCCGACCTGGCTGAAGTATTCCTGCCAGTTGAAGTCAGGCGCAAGCTCCTTCAACTGGGCGACCGTCATGATGTGGTACACGTTCTTCGGCTCGCGGAGCTCAACGCGTGGTGTCGAAGCCTTGGCCAGGGCCGTCTCAATCTCCATCACTGTCTTGGCTTCTGCTGCTGCCTTGTCGGGAGCATCCCCGGCGAGCTGGAAAATGGCTGTGATGTGCGCGACGTACTGCTCGCGAATTTTCTGCTGCCGTTCGCTCTGCTCGAGATAGTAATCCCGGTCCGGCAGACCCAGACCACCCTGGATAACGCCCGCGATCTGCTTGGACGAATCCTTCTGATCCTGCTCGACGCCAAGCTCGAAGAAGTCGGGGGCCGACGTCGTATGCGTACTCACAAGCTGCGCCAGCAGTGTAGCCAGACCGGCTTTATCCGATAGCCCATCAATGGCTTTCAGCGTTGGCTCTACCGGCTGGATGCCTTTCTCGTCAGCCAGAGACTTGTTCATGCAGGCGCCATAGAAATCGCCGAACTGTGTCTCCAGGGCCGTCCGGTCAGGGCTGGGCTTGGAAGCAGCCTCCAGCTCCTTGTACTCGAGCCACTGGTTACGCTCAGCCAGTTGCTGGAAGGTTCCCCAGCGAACTTGGTCGGAAGGAATGGGATTGTTCTTGACCCAGTTGCCGCAGGCGAACTGATAGAAGTCGGTGCAGGGATCAGCCGTGCGGTCGATCGCTGTGAGATCGAAGCTCGTGGTCGCCTTCGGCTCGGTTGGAACGGTGTTCGAGGAAGGGGTGTCTGCAAGAGAGCTCAGTTCCGGGAGGGAGCTTTGTGCCAGCGCCGCTCCCGTTCCGAGCAGGATGACTGCAGCAATATGTATAGGTCGCATGGGTCTCCCGGAGTCAGTGTCATCGACAGGGCACTCGGGAATCCAAATGGATGAGTGCCGCTGCAATCTCAACAGGCAATGTCGCGCCTGTATGCGAAATTTACCATAAAGCTACAGAGGCGATAGCAGATCAGCCTTTGTTCTTTGCAGCGGGCCGCAAAATATGCCGGCCTTCCACCCCGTAACAGTCGCTAGAAAACCTTGACGTGGAAGGTCAGGTATTTCTTGGGATTTTCCCGGATCGCAGTCACAAGGCCGCGGGTCTCGGTCAACATCTGATCGCTGTTGTTGTAGAGCGACGGATTGCGTACCAGCTGCCCCAGGGTTCCTTCACCGCTGTCAACACGGTTCAGTATGGAATCCAGCCGGGTCACCGTATCCTGCAGCTTCTGCGCGAATTGCGGATCCTTGGCCATCACACCCAGTGCACCCTGGCCGGCATTGACCTGCGCGATGAGCTGGTTGGCTTGGTTCACGGTGTTGTTCAGGTTGTTGTAGAGCGTCTGATCTTTCAGGAGCTTGCCGATACTGCCTTGTCCGCTGTCCAGATCCGTGGCGATCTTGTTCAGCCGCGCGACCGTTGCATTGGCATTGTTGTAGAGGGTGTCATCTGAAACGAGCTTGCCAATCGAACCCTTGCCGCTGCTGACCGTATTAATGAGCCCCGCAAGCTGATTGACTGCGGTCATAGCCTTGTTGTACAGGTCAGGATTCTGGATCAGCTGGCCGATGGAGCCTTTGCCCGTATTGAGTGCGTCTACCAGGTTATCGACCTTGGCCAGGATTGTATTCAGCTGCTCGATCGTGCCCTGGCTGGACTTGATGACGTCCGAAAGGTTTGGCGTTTCATTGGTCGAAAGCTCGGCGTTATTCTGCACCTCCGGGCCGGACGCGTGCTTGCTGTCGATGTCCACGATGGTGTCACCCAGGACGCCTACCGTGTTCAGGCTGCTCTTTGAATCAGCGTGCAGTGCTTCTTGGTATTTCTTGCTGATCTTCATCGTGACTTCCACCGGCGTCAATTTGCGGGAAGGGACGACCTTCACCGATTTAACGTTGCCG
>CAZZUX010000124.1:0-10139 GCA_964657395.1 uncultured Ktedonobacteraceae bacterium | reverse complement strand
CCTTCGTGGCGGGCCCAGTCGAGGAGTGAGGCGAGGATGGTTTCGTCCGGAAAGGCGAGGGCAACGCCGCCGGATTGGTGCAGGATTTCGAGCATGATGGCGTCTCCGTAGGGTTTGGGGACGCGGAGGCCGGAGGCGAAGGTCTGGGCGTTGGTCCACATCTGGCTGACTTCGTCGCCCTGATCGAAGGCGCGGGCGACGGGTGCGCAGCCGGTGGATTGGACGGCGATCATTTTCGGCCGCTTCCATGCGGGCGAGCCGTCGGAAGCGGTTGCGTTGGGACGGACCCAGCCGAGTTCTTCGAGTTCGCCGAAGGCCTTCCACATGCCAATGAGGCCGACCCCACCGCCGGTGGGATAGAAGACGGCGTCGGGATATTCCCAGCCAAGCTGTTCGACGAGTTCGTAACCCATGGTCTTTTTGCCTTCGACGCGGAAGGGCTCTTTGAGAGTGGAGACATCGAACCAGCCTTCGGCGGCGGTACGTTCGGCGACGATGCGGGCGCAATCGGAGATGAGGCCGTCCACGAGGGTGACATGCGCGCCGTAGGCGGTGGCTTCGACGTAATTGGCGAAGGGAACGTCTTTCGGCATGAAGATGTGTGCCTCGATGCCGGCAGCGGCGGCGTAGGCTGCGAGGGCGCCTGCAGCATTTCCGGCGGATGGGACGGCAAGTTTACTCAGGCCGTAGTGGCGGGCCATGGTGACGGCGAGGGCGAGGCCGCGTGCCTTGAAGGTGCCGGTTGGATTGGCGCCTTCTTCCTTGAGGTAGGCATTGGGATAACGGCGGCTGGGCAGCATGGGTGTCCAGCCTTCGCCGAGGCTCACGGGTGGGACGGCAGGCAGGACGGATTGATAGCGCCACATGCCGGGCCAAGTGGATTTCTCAGCATCGGCGCGGATGACTTCGCGCGGGTTCGTGTTGCGGAGATGTGCGAGGTCGTAGCGGACGTAGAGCGTGCCGGCGGGCTGCGTGTTGCCGAATTTCTGGGGGCAGATAGGGCAGAGTTTTTGCGGGGTGTCAGCGGAAACGTGGGCGTGGCAACGCGAGCATTCGAGATGGGAGATGGCGGGCATGCGGGTCCTTGTGGCTTGTGGTTCTGTTCAGCTTCAGGGTAATTGTTTTTGGCAAGAGGTTTGGAATGGCAAGCTGAAGTCGGCTGGAAGAGTTCTGCTTGATCGCTTCAGCGTCTCGTGCTGTTCAGGATAGATTTGCATCGTCAAGAAAGCTGCCAGCGACACAGGGCCGGATGGAATTTTAGAGGAGAGATTTATGGGTGCGTGGGGTGCAGTGATTATGAGCTTCTTTGGCGCGCTTTTTGCGGCGTTGACGCTCAGGCTTCAGCTTCATGGCACGGGTGTGAAGCTGGCTTTACCGTTCCTGGTGTTCCTTTGCATTGCCGCGGCGGCATCGAGAGTGATCCGGAGGCCTGGCTACGACTCTTCCCTGACGCCGCGCGCTGAGCGAGTAATTATGTGGAGCACGATCGGTGAGGGGGTGGGTCTCTTCGTCGCGGCTAATGTGGTTGCTAACATCCATCGTCCCGAGATGCTGCTACCGGCGATGGCGCTTGTGGTTGGACTGCACTTTTTGCCTATCGCCTATGCAGTACCTTTCCGGCCTTTCTATGTGCTTGGCATCGCGTTGGTAGTTGGGTCTGCCGCGGGATTTGCTTTGCATTCAACGGTGGGTGGAATGGTGTCGGGATTCTCTGCGGCGGGCGCATTATGGATTGCGTCGGTGCTCGCGATTGTTCGGGATATTCAGGGTAAACGGATAAGGCAGGCTTGATATCCGGAAAGCGATAGATCTCACGTCTTCGGTCGAGATGGCGAAACTAAACTGAGCTGCGAGCCGGATATCGAGTGGCTGCTACTTGAGTTTCAGGTCCATGCCGAAGTCTGTCTTCACGGTCTGGAGCCAGTCAGAGTCGCTGAGTGCGCCCCATTGCACCCACTGTTCGTCGTCGAGTGATTGTCTCCAGGCCAGGAAGGGCGCAGCATCCGGCCCGACAGGATGTCGCAACTGGGATGTTCCCGAATGAATGATTTCCGCGATCTTTTCGGCAACGAGTTCGGGTTTGCCTGCACCGCCGGCGAGAGTCGCCTCGAACATGGCGCGGAAGCGGCGGCCCTGCGGGTAGATTTGCGAGAAGTTCATTTCGCTGATTTCATGGGCCATCTGCGTATCGATGATGCCGGGTTCAACGATGGCTACGCGAATGTTGAATGGGCGCAGTTCCTGGGCGAGTGCTTCGCTGAAAGCTTCAAGGGCGAACTTGGTGGCGCTGTAGGGGGCCATGGGTGCTGGCGAAATTTGGCCGGAAATCGATGAGACATTGATGATGTTGCCGCTGCCGCGCTCGCGCATTCCTCGGAGAACTTCCTGCACACAGCGAATGGCGCCGAAGTAATTGGTTTCCATGCAGGAGCGGAAAACTGCGAGAGGTGTCTCTTCGATCGAACCAGTGCGTTCGATGCCGGCGTTGTTGACGAGGACGTCGACAGGGCCGGCTGCAAGGATGCGAGCGAAGGCCTCGCTTACGCTCGTGTCCGAATCGACGTCCATGGTCTCGATGTGGATAGAGAGATCTTCCGACGCTGACTGTGCAGCCAGTTGCGGCGAGCCGGCCGGATTGCGCATGGTGGCCACGACTTTATGGCCGGTACGGGCCAGATGCAGAGCGGTTGCCAAGCCGATGCCGCGGCTTGCACCAGTGACGACGATTCTTGCCATGCGGGATTGTAACGCTACTCTTGGCAGCCCTGTTAGCAGTAACTTCAATCAAGTTATTGCCCACTTAACCTGACTACATTCCATTGATTTGCCTGGTGGCCCCTCCTGTGGACTGCATGTTAGTAAGTGCTCTACCTTGCCGTGATTTCCGGATCACGGAGATAAGTAGTTTCACGGTGCAGAGTTATGCCTGATTCGTTGCGCCGAAGCCTGAGACGGAGGCGCGGTAGACGGCTTTGGCGTATGGGTGAGATCAAGAGCGTTGTGAAATTGGTGTCGCTGCCTTTTTGATACTGCGATCGGTGAGCCAGCGTTTACGGATGAAATAGTTCATGGGTTCTGCGTAGTTCGCGGCGACGAGCCAGCCTACGAGGGATGCCGCGACGATGACGGTGATGAAGAGAACTGGGATTGCGTTGATGGGGGAGCCTGCTTTGGTGA
Organism: uncultured Ktedonobacteraceae bacterium; assembly: GCA_964657395.1. Classification (GTDB taxonomy): domain Bacteria; phylum Acidobacteriota; class Terriglobia; order Terriglobales; family Acidobacteriaceae. The sequence continues at coordinate 6,962 of CAZZUX010000124.1, read as the reverse complement.
AGAGGAGGAAGAGGCCGATGACGCAGAACTCGTGGGTGAGATAGATCTCGTAGCTGTGTCGGCCCATGGCGAGTACGGGTGCTGTGATGCGTGGTGCCTGCCAGTGCGATTGCGATGCGGCTGCGATGACGAGGCAGGTGCCGATGGCGAGGAGAGTGGCGTCGAGGCCGGTGGGGCCCAGTCCCCATTTCCAAGTGGTGATGGAGAAGCCGAGAATGAAGATCAGGATGGCGGTGCCGGTGTATCCGCAGATGCGCTGCACGGTGCGGGAGAGCTGCCTGCCAGTGAGCAGGATGGCGGTGAGGCAGCCCATGGCGATGGCGTCCATGCCGCCCTGGTAGGAGTATTCGCGCCAGACGGGATTGGGGTTGAAGTGTTTTGTGCGTGCGAAGGGGCCGGCGACGATGAAGACGGCGAGCAGGATAAATAAGTATCGGCGCTTGGGGAGCAGGCGCGCGATGAGTGGGAAGAAGAGGTAGAACATTTCTTCTACGGAGAGGGACCAGAGAATGTCCCAGTTGCCGGGGAGGTAATTGCGCGTGGCTTCGAGGTAGTTGATGTGGAAGGTGAGTGCGGCGAGGAGCGCTCGGCCTAGTCCTCCGGTGGCTGCTTTGACGTGGTAGTAAGGGACGTTCGCAAGGTGGAGGCCGGTGAGGACGAGTAAGAGCATGAGCAGAAGTGGAGCGATGCGGGCGAAGCGCAGGCGGTAGAAGTCTGCGATAGAGAGGGCGGCGGGTGTGGACCAGCGGCGAATGCTCGTGGACGTAATCAGGAAGCCGGAGATGGCGAAGAACATCTGGACGGCCGAGCCGCCGTTCCAGACGAGCGCGCCGGCGAGTTGTGGCGGCAGGCTGCGCAGGTAGGGGATGTGGGCGCCGAGCAGCAGCATGTTCACGTGGTTCATGAGCACGAAGAAGATGGCGAGGCCGCGGAGCAGGTCGATGCCGTCGACGCGTTTAAGTTTGGGCATTTCACTACTATGCCTCCGGCGACGCCTGCGCGGCGGGTGGGGTATTGCCATGCGGGCGGGCTCTAAAAGACTTCCTTACGGATAACTGCATATATGGTGGTGGCATGCATTTGTTGCTTGCCGGCCTAGTTTTGCGGGTTGCGTTGCTATTGCTGGCTGCGGTCTGGGTGCTGCGGCGGCGGTCGCTGACGCTTTGGATTGTGTGGGCCATGCTGGCTGGCGCGGAAATGGGGCTGGATGCTCCTTCGATTTCGCTGCATCTGCGGGTGGTAAGCGACATTTTTCTTCGGCTGATTCGCACGATTGTGGCGCCGTTGATTCTCGGCACCCTGATCACGGGCATCGCGGGGCATGGCAGTGCGAAGGGAGTGGGGCGGCTGGGCTGGAAGTCGCTGGTGTACTTCGAGGTCTCCACGACGATTGCGTTGCTGGTTGGGTTTGCGGCGATCCATGTGAGCCATGCGGGTAGCGGGTTGGCGGGCAAGCTGGCGGTGACGCATTCTGCTGCTTCAGGATTGTCGGCGCCGCCGCCGTTGAGCTGGGATGATTTTCTGTTGCACGTTGTGCCGGAGAACCTGGCGAAATCCGTCGCGGAAAACCAGTTGCTGCAGGTGGCAGTGTTCGGTGTGATCTTCGCGCTGGCACTGAGCCGTGTGAGCGAAGAGAAGCGGCGTCCGATGCTCGCGTTTGTCGAGTCGCTGACACAAACGATGTTTCAGTTTACGAGCCTGGTCATGTACCTGGCCCCGTTTGCGGTAGGGGCGGCGCTGGCTTACACGATTGCGCATGCGGGTGCAGGATCGATGGTGAGCCTGGGCAAGCTGGTGCTGACGCTGTATGGGTCGCTGGCGGTGTTTGTGGTGGTGGGTCTGCTGCCAGCGGCGTTGATCGCGCAGGTGCCGCTGGGACGATTCATTGCGGCGGTCGCGGAGCCGGCAACGATTGCGTTTGCGACGAGCACATCGGAAGCGGCGTTGCCGGTGGCGTTGGAGCGGATGGAGGAGATGGGCGTGCCGGCGCGCATTGTTGGATTTGTGCTGCCGGCGGGATACAGCTTCAACCTGACGGGATCGGCGTTGTACTTATCGCTGGCGTCGATTTTTGTGGCGCAGGCAGGTGGTGTGGTGATGAGCTGGCAGCGACAGGCGGCGATGCTGGCGACGCTGATGTTGACCAGCAAAGGCGTGGCCGGGGTGCCGCGGGCAGTGCTGGTGGTGCTGCTGGCGACTGCGTCGAGCTTTGATCTGCCGCTGGAGCCGATTGTGCTGCTGCTGGGAGTGGATGCACTGATGGATATGGGACGGACGTTTATCAACGTGGTCGGCAATTGCCTGGCGTGTGCCGTGGTCGCGCAGTGGGAAGACTGGCCGGGGAGAAGGACGCGGTTCGGAAGTTGAAAGAGCGGCAAGCGGCAGGGGTTTGTCTTTAGAATCGAACACGCTTTGTTGGGGACGGCCTGGGATGAGACGGAAATCCGATCTTGCTTTGTACCTGCTGCTGGGTGTGGTGGTAGTGGTCAGCATGGGCTACTACGTGGCGGGGGTTGTGGCGCTGCGGGAGGAGTTTTTCCATTCCGGACACTATGTGCGCGAGCCGTTTGATACGGGCAATGACGGACAGACCTTAACGAGCGTCGATAAGGAAGCAGAGACGGCGGGGCTCCGGAAGGGCGATGTGCTGCTGGCGTTGAATGGCGCTCCATTTACAGGGTATGACCAGATTCATCATCTTCGGGGCAGCCTGAAAGTTGGAGATGTCCTTAGAGTCACGGTGCGATCGGCGGACGGCCGGGGGCACACGGCGAATGTCCGGCTGGCAGCGCGGCAGGGTCCGGACTGGGGCGCTGGACAGCTTGCTGCGTTCCTGCTCCCGATCCTGGGGGTGCCGCTGCTGGGATTGTTGATCGGATACTGGGTGGTGGCGGCGCGTCCGCGTGATTTGAATGCATGGCTGGTGCTGGTGTTGCTGGCGTTTCCGGAATCGGCCTTTGGCAACCTGGATTTCAAGTTCTGGCCTGCGCCCTGGTATTTGCTGCTGGGAGTGTGGAACGTGCTGGTGCAACTCTTTGCGTTCGCAGCGCTGTTGTGGTTCGGCTTCCTGTTTCCGGAGAGATGGCGTGTGGACCGTCGGCTCCCATGGCTGAAGTGGACAGTGCTGGCGCTATGGATTGGCGATTTTTCGTTCAATCTGGGCATCTATGCGGGCCAGCTGTTAAGTGTGGGTTCCATTCAGCGCTACAACGCGACGCAGACGTGGGTGGATCGGGGAACAGCGACGCTGGAGGTGGTGTGCATCGTGTTGTTCCTGGCGGCGCTGCTGGATAAGCTGCGATCGGCTTCGACGGCGGATGCGCGGCGGAGGATGAGGGTCCTGACACTGGGAAGCTGCCTGTCGCTGGGTCCTCTGATGCTGATCTTTTCGCTGATGCCGCTGTTCGGGGTTGACCCGCATCACGGTAACTGGTTTATGGCGATAATGCCGTTCATCGTGCTGTTTCCGTTGACGCTGGCGTACGTGGTGATTGTGCAGCGGGTGATGGATGTGCGCATCCTGCTGCGCATGGGAACGAAATACCTGCTGGCGCGGGCGACGCTGCTGATCCTCGAGTTTGGGCTGGCTGCTTTTGTGTTGGTGCGCTTTGTGCTGCCAATGATTGGGCGCAAGCAGCACACGCTGCTGGATTTCTTGATTCTCGCTTTGATCGTTGGCGCATTGATGCAGTTGTTCGTAAAGCGCGATAGTCTGACCAATCGTCTGCAGCGATGGCTGGATCGGAAGTTCTTCCGCGAGGCTTACAACAGCGAATTGATCCTGAGTGAGTTGTCGGATCAGGTGCGTCATCTGACGGACCGCGGTGAGTTGATCAATACCGTGCTGCGGCGGGTTTCGGAAGTGCTGCATGTTTCCGAGATCTCGATTTTGTTGCGCGGCAGTAATACGTTTCGGCTGCAGCAGGCGATCGGGATGGAGTTTACAACACCGGTGATGCTGGATGAGGGGTCGGCGACGATCCGAAACCTGGTGCGGACCAATGCTCCGGCGACGGTGTATCGCGACCGGCCGGAGGAGTGGTTCACGGACTCTGATGCGACAGAGAAGGCGGTGTTGCGGGAGATGCGTGCCGAGTTGCTGCTGCCGCTGCCGGGTCGGTCGGGATTGATGGGCCTGATGACGCTGGGACCGAAGCGGTCGGAGGAGCCGTATACGCCGACGGATCTGCGGACGCTGCAGTCGGTGGCGGCGCAGACGGGATTGACGCTGGAGGTGACGGAGCTGGTGCGATCGCTGGCGAGCGAGGCGGCACAGCGTGAGCGGATGAACCGCGAGGTAGAGATTGCGCGGGAAGTGCAACAGCGACTGTTTCCGCAAACTTTGCCGGTGATTGCCGGGGTAAGCCTGGCGGGAATGTGCCGTCCTGCGCTGGAGGTGGGCGGAGATTACTACGACCTGATTGAGCTGGAAGGCGGGCTGCTGGGGTTTGCGGTGGGGGATGTGTCGGGCAAAGGCATATCGGCTTCGCTGATTATGGCGAGTCTGCGGGCTTCGCTGCGCGGGCTGATGCTGGGTGAGCCGGGAGACCTGGCGAGGATGATGGAGAAGGTGAACCGGCTGGTGTTTGAAGCGTCATCCAGCAACCGGTATGCGACCTTCTTCTTCGCAGTGTACGACCCGAAGAGTTGCGAATTGCGGTATGTGAATGCGGGCCACAATGCGCCCCTGGTGGTGAAGGGCGGTACAGGCGAGGTGCAGCGGCTGGAAGCGAGCGGGCCGGTTGTGGGCCTGCTGCCGGTGGTGGAGTACGAGGCGAGCACGATTGTGCTGGATGAGAATGACCTGCTGGTTGCGTATACCGATGGCATCAGCGAGGCGATGACGGTTGAGGATGAGGAGTGGGGCGAGGAGCGGATGCTGGCGGCGGCATGTGCGGATCCGGAGCGGAGTGCGGCGGAGGTGCTGCGGTGTGTGTTTCATGCGGCAGATGAGTTTACGGCTGGTGCGCCGCAGCATGATGACATGACGCTGTTGCTGTTGAAGCGAGTGATTGGATGAGTGGACGCATGGTGACCTGGTGAGTGTGGACATGCTGGGAATGGTGCATCCGGAATTTAGTTCGATGCCCAGCGCAATGAGAAGTTCTGGCAGTACGAGTTTCCGCGTTTACAGCAGGCGGACTATGGGCGGGAGGATGGCAATGCCGGGTACGAATGAGTGGCGCGTTATACGCTGGCGTTCCTGGACGCTTATCTCAAGAAGGATGCGGTGTCGCTTGCATTCTTGAAGAAGAAGCCTGCTGAAAATGGTGTCCCGTTACACATGATGGCAGTGAGTTTCAGGAAGGCCGAAAGCCTGCCGCTATCGCTCCAGTCGTTCCAGGTGGCAGTGGGTGAGCAGGGGTTTGATCGGGCGGCGGACGTGTGTGCAGCGATGCAAAAGAAGCAGCCGGGTTTTCAACTGGATGCTGGTGCGGTGTCTTCGTGGGCGAATGAGTTATTGGCGGATGGCCGCGTGAGCCAAGCGATCAGCATCATGAAGGTTGCGCTGCAACTGGATGAGTCCAGCAGGGCCTATACGAGTCTCGGCGAGATGTACCGGAAAGCCGGCGAAGAGGAGCTGGCGATCGAGAGTTTTCGAAAGGCGCTGGATAAGGATGCGCACAACATTCTGGCAGAGCAGAACCTGGCGGAGTTGAAGCGGAAATAGTGGACCGGTCACTACTGCTTACTTTGACAGGGTACGTGGATCTTCATGTTGATTTCATCTAGCCTTGCGAATCTTGTGCCAGGCAGGTCGTGCGATCTGACCTTGTGTCCGGAGCGTTCCATCCATGTCGATTCATGAAATTTCGAAGTTTGTTCGTGGTGCGGCGCTGGTGACAGCGGCTGCGGCGGTAATGACTGTGGCCCCTGCGACGGCAACGGCGCAGAACTACCACGTGGTGGATCACTGGAAGGTAGCGGGGGATGTGCGTTGGGATTACCTGCTGGCGGATGGTCCGAATCACGTGTTGTATGTGACACAGGGCGGCCAGGTGAATGTGATCGACCTGGAATCGGGTAAATCGCGCGGGGTGATCGGCGGGTTGAAGGGGACGCATGGGGTGGCGCTGGATCCGGACGGCAAGTATGGGTATGTGAGTGATGGTGGTGCGAATGCGGTGGTGGTGTTTGACCGAAAGTCGCTGGCGACGGTGAAGTCGATTGCGGCGGGGACGAATCCGGATGGCATTGCGTACGAGCCGGTGACGAAGACGGTCTGGGCATTCAACGGGCGTAGCAATAATGCAACAGTAATCAATACGAAAACGATGGCCGTGGTAGCAACGATTCCTTTGCCGGGCAAGCCGGAGTTTCCGCAGGCGGATGGCAAGGGCACGGTGTTCGTGAATATTGAAGACAAGAACGAGATTGTACGGCTGGATGCGAAGAGCAAGGCGGCGACAGCGACCTGGCCGCTGCCGTCGTGCGATTCGCCTTCGGGGCTGGCGTTTGACGCGGGGCATCGTAGGTTGTTTACCGTGTGCGACGGCAGCAAGATGAGCGTGGTGGATGCCGACAGCGGCAAGACGGTGGCGGTACCGGCGATTGGCGAGGGGCCGGATGCAGCGGGGTGGGATGCGAAGAGGGGTCTGGCCTTCTCGTCGAATGGTGGCAGTGGCACGCTGACGGTGGTGAAGCAGGAGTCGGCCGATCAGTATTCGGTAGCGCAGACGGTAACGACACAGAAGAGTGCGCGAACGATGGCGCTGGATGCGACGACGGGAAAGATATACCTGGCGGCGGCAGAGTTCGGAGCGAGGCCGGCAGCGACGGCGGATAATCCTCGGCCGCGGCCGACGGCGGTACCGGGCAGCTTCGTGATCCTGGTGGTGGCTCCGGAGTAGGCGCAGGAGGATCAGCGCCCCGGGCTTTGGTGCGTTCGTGAATAGAAGTAGAGGGTGGTGGAGGAGTGCCGGTGGCGACAGCTGCCGGCATTTTTCGTCTGGGTGACGGAG
>CAZZUX010000123.1:0-10216 GCA_964657395.1 uncultured Ktedonobacteraceae bacterium | reverse complement strand
CATGCGGGTCGAACGCAAAACCCACACGCGGTGCAATGTTGTTCTTCGGATCGGGATTGACGTGGCTGCCATAGGGGGAGCAGGTGACGCCTGGAGCGATGGCCTTGGCCTGTGTGCAGGCTGTACCGGTCGGAAAGATGAGTCCGTTCACGTAAGTGGCCGGAATGGGTCCACCTGCTGCAAAGTTGCCGCTCACGGGATCGATGGTCGGCGCGCTAGAGGCAAGGAAGAGGCGCGGATCAAAGTTATTCAAGGTATTGAGAACATCGGAGGGCGACGGGAAATAGCTATAGCGAACCCCCAGGTTCACCGTAAGTCGATCGCTGAGCTTCCAGTCATCCTGGGCAAATGCCTCGAAGTTTACATAATGAAGATCAGGTATCGTGTCGCGGCTATTCTGCGTATAAGACAAAACATTGCCGAGCAGGAAGTTCTGGAAATTCGAGAACTCGAAGTTAGCGACACCGCTTGAAGCATTCTCCGTCTTGAGCATCTGCGACACAGTAGCTCCTACGCGCACTGTGTGCTTGCCCAAAGTCACCGAGAAGTTGTCAAAGAGGGTCCGATCGAGATTTCGCTCGAAGTAGGGTGTACTTCCATAATTGAAGCCCTGAATCGTGGTGCCCAGGAAAGAAATACCCGGTATACGACCGTAAGGATCTTTGTAGACAGTGTTGTTGGTGAGCTGGCTTGCAACAGCGGTTGAAGTCGCTATAGAACCAGGAGTAAACGCGGAAGAAATTGTTCCCTGGGAATAAGCGAACTCTGCCTCATTCACAATTCTTGGCGAGACTGTCCAGGTCAGGTTGCCAACTACATTTTCTCCGGGAGCATTCACGGCTGAGCCGATGACACCAGGAAAGTTGCTTCCCGCAAACAGGCCTTCAGGGAAGTTTTCTGGGGTTTCGTCCTGCATCGCGCGAGCAAAGAAATGCAGCTTTGAATTGATATCCGCGTCGAACCGAACCAGGTCTTCACGTGTGTTGTTCAGCTGCGAGAAGGTAGCGATGTACTGGCCACTACTGCTGTTGGCAGTGAACTTGTCGTAGAGGTTGGCGAGATAGACCTTTGCGTTCTGACTGTAGCAGGAGGGGCTGATGGTGCTGGTGTTTGCAGTCGCGTTATAGGCCACGCAGCCGGCAGGAGCGTTGGTGATCGGACCGGTAAACGTGCCATTGAGCTGGGCCTGAGTGGGTGGTGTGAGACTGCTGGTGGTTGGAGAACTTACCTTTCGCCATTCTTCTGACCAGAAGAAGTAGGTCTTGTTCTTTGCTGTGTTGTAGAGCTTTGGAACATAAAGAGGACCGCCGATGGTAAAGCCATAATCGTTGTAGTGCTCGACAGCGCGGGGCAGCCCAGCCTGATTATTGAAGTAGCTGTTAGCGTTAAAGATGTTATTCCGGCTGAACTCGTAGACATCACCGTGGAAAGAACTGGTGCCTGCCCTTGTTGCGACGAGAACCTGGCCTCCGGCACTGCGTCCGAAGCCAGCATCGTAAGTACTTCGCTCGAGAGTAAACTCCTGGATAGCATCGACACTTGGAACATTCAACAGCGTGGAATTGGATCCGCTGTCGTTGATGTCGGCGCCATCCACAGTCCAGTTGTTTGCAGTGTCTCGGACACCGTTCACGGCGACAGAGGATGTGTTGCTGAGGCCAAAGCCAACCTCATCCGGCAACGCACTCACGACACCGGGCTGCAGGGTGACTAACTGCTCAAAGTTACGATTGTTCAGCTGCAACTCTCTGACCTGGGTTCCGGAAATGGTTCCGGCCTGCTCACTACTTGAGAGTTCTATGTCCGTTGTACTGTCTTGCACGGTTACGGTCTGATCGACTGTGCCGGCCTGGAGTTGTGCGTTGACCGTTCTCTTTTGCGCGACAAAGACGGTGACATCATTTGTAACTGAGGATTTGAAGTTCGCGGCCTTTACCGTGATGGTGTAGGTGCCGGGATTGAGATTGGTGATGCTGTAGTTTCCATTCTTATCGCTGACTTCCGTTCTAGCTATGCCCTTGGTGGCGTTATTTTGTACCTCGATCGTCGCACCCGAGATCAAGGCACCCGAAGTGTCAGTGATACTGCCATTCAGGCTGGCTGCAAGTTCCTGCGACCAGATAGCAATTACAGGGGAACACAGTAGAAGACTAAGGATGATAACTCTGCGAATATTTGCCTGCATGAATGGCCTCTCCAAATGAACAAAATCGCGCATGCAGATGCATCTGAACGGTCGTTGGTGCCGCAACTCCACTGTGCAGAGCTGTCAACCCTGACGATCCGACACGACGAATCAGGCGCGGATACGTATCTTTATCTTTGATCGGTAGTAAGGTACCTGAAACTGGCACCAAATAGACTGCTAGCCGCAGCAAGGGAACAGGGTTCGCCACACGGGGCGGACAGCGTCAATGCCTCACGTGCATGTCGGCATGACTGATTGTGAGACGATAGTAAATTGTATTAAATCAACAACGCAAGGCTTAAGCTTCATTCGGCAACAGAGTCACAATTATGATCATGCCGATGCGAATGCCAGGGACAGCCGCGCCATCACGAGAACGAGCCGGCTCTATGCCAAGGCGAAAGCTTTACCTGCTCATTGCATCATGCAGCCTGGTACTACGCTCGCCATTTGCAGTCGCAGCAGTACTTCCTGCTGAAGACACTCCTGAGATGCGCCAGGCGATTGCCGCCGGTTCGTCCGCCCTTCAGGAAGGAAGGTATGCCGAAGCGGAGCGAGAATTCCGTGAGGCGCTTCGCCAAGATCCGCAGTCTGTGCCCATCCTGAACGACCTGGCTATCTCACTGGCGAGACAGCAACGAGAGGATGAAGCGATAGTGCTCTATGAACAGGCCTTGAAGGTAAAGCCTGGAGACACCATCACAGAGCGCAACCTGGGAGTTGCGCTCTTTCGCGCCCACAGGTACGAACGGGCGTTGCCGCTGCTGGAAGCTTTTGCAAAGCTTACTCATAGCTACCAGGCGCTCGATCTTACCGGCCTGGATTTATTTGCGCTTGACCGATATGCGGATGCTGCCGCTTACCTTGAGGATGCGCACAAGCTTCAGCCCACGGAACTTGAAACTTTGGACATGCTGGGCAAGGCCTATCTTCGATCAAAGAATTATGAAGGAGTGACCCGCGTTTTCAGAGAAATCATGGCGCTCCAGCCAGATTCCGCCGCGGCCCACGCCATGATGGGGATGGCCTACGACAAGCTGTATCGTGAAGACGAAGCGATCAAGGAATACCAGGCGGCAGAGACTTCAGATCCGAGCTATCCCGGCGTCCATACTGCGTTAGGCTTGATCTACTGGCGCAGCGACAACTTCGACGCGGCCGAACGAGAGTTTCGCGCGGAGCTGACGCGCTACTCCAAGGATGCAGTCGCCAACTGCACCCTGGGACGCATCCTGCGGCGCCGCAACCAGACTGCGGAAGCGATCCATTACCTGCAAGCTGCGCTAGTGGATAATCCTTCCTATCTCGATGCCCTGCTCGAACTAGGGGAAGCAGAGATTGCTGCACAGCAGCCGGATGCAGCCATCCGACCATTGCAGCAAGCCATACTACTGAAGCCGGATGATGCGGAAGCTCACTTCATCCTAGGAAGCGCGCTCACGAAGGTAGGACGAGCGAATGAAGGTGCGAAAGAGCGTGAAACTTGCGCACGCCTTCGGGCAAGTCAACGAACCAAGACCGTGACCCCGTGAGCTAAGCGTCTGCGACTCTCCGACACGCCAAAGTTTGAAGGTGGGTGCATGCGGGGCCAGTCAGCGGCAATTTGTAGTTACCAACGTTCGTAAGCCATTCACGAATCCCGGGCTATGATGACTTGGCTATCGTCAGAGGCCTGCGCTGTAGCAACGACTCAGCCCTCCTTTACGTGCCGAACTTTCGGAGAAGGTGTCTGGGCTTGATACGCTTAGGAACTGCGCTCTTAGCATTGGTCTGTGGTTTTGCAGTAGGCTGTGGCAGCGGATCGCCGGTAGCAGGTTCCGGTGCGGCTTCCGGCGGTTCAGGCACTACCGGTCAAGACAGCGTGCCGACCGTCACTGGGATAAGCCCGTCCTTCGCGACGGCAGGTTCCGGACCAATCCAGATAACAGTAGCGGGTACTGGCTTTGTCAGTGGAGCTACGGTTGAGTGGAATAGCTCGGCACTGACAACTGCCTTTAATTCAAGCTCAAGCCTTTTGGCTTTGCTGCCTCCTTCTGATTTGCAATCCGGAAGTATGAACGGCATCACAGTGAAAAATCCTGCGCCAGGCGGAGGCCGGTCAGGATCCATCGTGTTCGATGTGAACAATCCTCAGCCATCGATCAGCTCCATAAGTCCAGCCAATGTTGTCGCCGGATCCGGACCTCTCACTCTGACGGTGAATGGCAACGGCTTCGTCAATGGATCCGTCGTGAACTGGAGTGGCAGCGCGCTTAGCACCCGGTTGGTAAGCGGCACCCAGTTGAGTGCGGCATTGCCGGGAGGCGATGTTGCCGGCAGTGCAGCGGATCTGGTCACAGTGACCAATCCTGCGCCGGGTGGGGGCACGACGGGTGGAACCCCTGTGACTGTGAACAGTCCAACTCCCGGCATCTCGAGTATCTCGCCCCAGACTGTGGCTGCCGGAGCCGCTGCGACGATCACCCTGACTGGCTCAGGCTTTGAAAGCAATTCGGTGGTGCTGTGGAATGGCTCGCCTCGTCCGACAACCTTCGTAAGCTCGTCAACTTTGCAGGTCAGCCTGAGCGCGCTGGACCTTCAGCAAAGTTCAGAAGGTCAGCTGGCCGTAAGTAATCCCGGGCCAGGCGGCTCTACAAGTTCTGTAGTCTTCCTGGCGGTAACCTCGCAGCCGATCCCTGCCATCTCTGCTGTTGACATCGAACTCACGAATCCCAACGGCGTATGCCCCCAACTATCTGTTACGGTGACGGGCTCCAACTTCACTCCGTACTCATCAATCCAGGCCAATGGAGTAGCGTTGCCCCAGGTATTCCAAGGTAGCGGTGGTTCGACTTCTATCTACAACCTTCTGCCGGAAGGATTTGTCAGCAAATCAGGAGCACTCGCCTTTACTGTCACTAACCCGGGAACGCCTCCTGCTACGTCCGCGCCATTCGTCTATCCGGCATCCAGTCCAACTCTTTTAGGGATTTGCGCAGTACCTTCACCAGCAACGATTTTCCCATCCAGCACGTTTACGGCTGTTGTTCAGCCGACCGAGGTAAATGCCACTGGCACTGAAACGGTTTCCGTCGGTCCACTTCCAGCAGGACTCACGACCACAAACACCACCGTGCCCTTACCCGCATCGGGTGGACTGCTCCACTTCCAGGCTGCAGCCTCTCTCGCGACGGGAAACGATACCGTAAGCTTGATTGGCAGGGCGGGAAGCGTAACTGCAAGTGGCACGCTCGCTTTGACGGTCAGCGCGAACGCGCCGCCATCCTTCACTCTCACGCAGCCGGCTCCAGGTGAAGTCGCTGTTCCTATCGGCGGAGGCGGTTCGACTCAGATCACGGCTCTCTCTCCTTCACCTTCACAGAACGTGCTTTTTGATATCACTCCTTCGGTGAGCGGACTCCCGGCCGGTACAACCTCAACCATCGTGCCTGCAGTGATTTCACCTGGCCAGTCTTTTACCGTCACGCTCAATGCTGCCTCCGGCGCCCCGGTGACACAGAACAATCCAGTGACGGTATTGGCAACGCCCTCAGTTGGCGGAAGTGCTGCAACGACGAGCTTCCTTGCAGACGTCACCCAGCCATCGGGTTCCCTGCCGAACAGTCGTACGGACTTCACAGCTACCGGCGGAACACCCTACGCCGCGGTCTACGACAGGACGCATGACCTGATCTTCGCCAGTGATCCTGCCTGGAACCAGGTGGAAGTGCTGTCGAATAAAACTCACCAGGTCATCAAGAGGATCGACATCTCTTTTCCGCAGGGACTCGACATAACACAGGACGGGTCGACGGTCTGGGTAGGGACGCAGTCGCAGCAGGTCTATGCGATTAACACGACCACTTTCGCGACAAACCGTCACCTTCTTCCTCAATTCCAATTTCAGCCATGGACAGACAGTCAGCTGGTGGCCCTTTCGGATGGGACTCTTCTCCTCACGCTTCAATCCGGCTATGGCAACGGCATCGGTTCCTACGCGATCTGGAATCCTGCAAGCAATTCGTTGAACAAGGCAAACATCACTCTTCCTATCGGAGGAGGGTCTAACGGGCCGGTCTGGCGTTCCGGCGACGGTACCAGGATCTATACCTATGGCGTGGATAGCGTAAATTGTGGCCTTGTTATCTATAACGTCGCGACCCAGACCTCTTCAACGAGCACTTCGGATGAAGTGTGCGGGTTCTACGCCGTCAATCATGACGGATCGAGGCTCGTGAGCGAAAACAATGCAGCCGTCGGGCTGTATGACAGCTCGCTGAACCTGATTGGCCCGGTGCCCCTGACGGAGGCCAACTCACCCTATTATTTCTCTGGCAGCTTTATCTTCAGCAATGAGGGGAGCACCCTCTATGAGGTCGCGAATGGAAGAATCGCAACGATCGACGCAGCTTCCCTGCAACTGATCGGCATTGCTCCTGCGCTCAACGCACAGAGCCAATTCTGGGCAACTCAACCTGCCTCCCCTAGTCCGTTCGGAGTAGATGGCAACGGCATGCTGCTGGATATACAGGCATTCGGGATTGGGTTTGAAGATACTTCCTTCTTCCAGAATTACGGGAATAACACGATTCCCGCACCCTCTGCTGTCACTCTCAGCGCGTACAGTGGCCCGCAAAGCGGCGGTACCCAAATCTCACCTTACGGGGCCTTTACCTTGACTCCGGATGTCTGGTTTCACGGAACACGGGGTACTGCGCAGCTCAACGCCAGTTCACTGACGATCACATCTCCTCCAAGCAGCACACCCGGGCCGGTCAATCTCAAATATGTTTATCCCGATGGAACCCAGCTCTTTACACCGCTGGTTTTTTCTTACGGTCCGACTCCTGAATACGCGCTGACTTCAGGAGCGTCGCCCACGGGTGGTGCGCCCGGCACGATTACAGGGTGGGGCATGCCGGTAGACAGCAGCGGCGGCTCTGTGACCATCGGCAGCAATGCGGCCACGATTACAAGCAAGGCGACGCAATACCTGCCTTTTACGGGCGAGCCATTTCCCACCACCAGCCTCAACTTCACTGTGCCGAATGGTTCCCCAGGCTGGGCGGACATCAGCGTGACCACGCCTGCCGGTACCGGCATCCTTCCTAAGGCTCTTTTCTACGCCAACTCCGTGACCGAATATACCTCACCGGACAAACTCACTTCGGTCCTCTTTGACGCTTCCCGTAAACAGGTCTACCTGACGGCGAGTGACCATGTTGACGTATTTTCGCTGTCGTCCAAGCAGTTCACCTCATCTCTTTATCCTCCTGCTATCGGTAAGACGAAGCAGTTCACCGGACTGGCTCTTACCCCGGACAGCAGTAAGCTGCTGGTGACTGACCTGCAGGATGGATCGCTTGGTGTCATCAGTCCGGACACACCGGCTAACTCCTACGTGATTCCGATTACGCCGGAATACAGTCCTTACAACAATTGCTCTGACGGCCCGCTCTACGTAGCAGCGTCTGCTGACCAGAAGGCGTTTGTCGTCACGGGAAGTCTACCCGCCCTCTCGTGCCCCGCACAGGGAGATCTGTATGTCGCGAACCTGGTGACCGGGACTGCTGCGCGGCCCACGCCGGCAGCCAGCAGCCCCTGCCAGTTCGGACTTTTTAGTCTGCCTTTTTTCGACGCCACCTCTGCCGACTCAACCAGTGATGGAAGCGAGGTCGTCATCAGTGGACAGCCGGCTGCTCCAAGTTGTCTCTACTCTGCTCAGACCGGCCAGTATAAAAATCTTCAGTTTGGAGGAATCAGCACCCAGGTCTCAGGGGATGGAAACGTGCTGGCCGGCAACAATGCTGCAGGTGCGGCAGGTGGCAGTGATATCTTCGGTGATCTTCAAGGCAACCGAATTAACTCGCTGGCGCAACCAGTACCTCTTTATCCTTCTCCCTCAGCTGCCACCCAGGCGAATCTGCCGCTCTACCAGCCTGTCCTGAATTCCTCGGGGAGCCTACAGTACATCGCCTACCCAAACTACTTTGAGATTATTGATGTGCTTCATGGGCGATTGTTGATTCGCTTTTCGCTGACAGAGACGATTCAGAACACAGCAGCGCCGATCGCCGTTGACCCAAGCGGGCGTTATGTTTTTCTGATTACTACGAACGGGTTGACCGTTGTGGACCTGGGAGAGGCGCCTCTGGCTGTTGGTCACCTGAGCCAGGCGGTAGTGTCGGCCGGTTCGCAGATCACGATCAGAGGAAGTGGTTTCGATAGCTCGCTTACTGCCAGTGTTGGTGCACAGGCGGCTGCAGTGTCTGTCACCGATCAAAGTACATTGACGCTGACTGTGCCTTCCGCTTTGTCGGGACCGGCGGACCTCATACTCAGTCGAGCAGACGGTTCCACATACATTTTTCAAAGTGGCATCATTGTGCAATGACAAGTTTTGCTTCGATAGCCTTTGTCGGATAGCCGATGGTCCGCCTTCCTCGGACTCCAGAGATGAAGCATTCCTCACCGCTGCGGCATTGCAGGCGTAATGTCCTTCAGAACGTTTGAGGCTCGGGAATCAGTACTTTCTTTGATTACTCAGTAGTTGATCCACAGCATGAATCCAAAGGCTCTGGATTAATCGGCTCTCACATTTTTGATTTGCTTTTGCGCGAAGGCTGGACCGTCCGCATAATCGACAATCTCGAGCCACAGACCCACAAGAACGGCAAACCAGAATGGATCAACCCAGCAGCCGAGTTTCACCGTGGCTATGTTCAGGATTACGAGACCATGCGCGCGGCGTTGACGGATATCGACGTTGTATTTCACGAAGCCGCATACGGCGGCTACATGCCAGAGATGGCAAAGTATGTCCTCGTCAACAGCTTCGGCACCGCGCAAATGCTGGAGATAATCCGGGATCACCAACTACCTATCCGGAAGGTCCTGGTTGCCAGCTCGCAGGCAGTCTATAGCGAGGGTGCAGCAAAGTGTCCCGATCATGGCAACGTCGTTCCATTGCTGCGCCCC
Organism: uncultured Ktedonobacteraceae bacterium; assembly: GCA_964657395.1. GTDB lineage: Bacteria > Acidobacteriota > Terriglobia > Terriglobales > Acidobacteriaceae. Next base: position 1,071 of record CAZZUX010000123.1, on the reverse strand, counting down.
GTCGAGCAGCTGCGAGCCGGCGACTTCAGCGTGCACTGTCCACTCTGTGGTAAGCCTACTTCCTCCATCCCAACTCCGGAGGCCACACCTGGAGGCGGCGAGACCGTCTACGCCCTCACGAAGGTGGATCAGGAACGTCTCGTACTGCTCTGGGGTAAACAAACCGGCATCCCGACTGTTGCCTTGAGATATTCGTGTACCTATGGCCCGCGCCAATCTCTCTTCAATCCCTATACCGGCGTCATCGCCATTTTTTGCACTCGCCTCTTAAACGGGCAGCCACCGATCATGTACGAGGACGGCGCTCAGACACGCGATCTTTGTTTCGTCGAAGACATCGCTCACGCCAATCTGCTTGCCGCCACAACAGACATCCTGGATGGCTTGCCGGCGAACGTCGGGAGCGGGCGTGCCACCAGCGTTCGTGACCTGGCAGAAATTATCGCCGCCGCATTGGGCGTGAAGATTGCTCCAGTCGCAAGAGGTGAATTTCGTCCCGGAGAGATCCGGTCACTTATCTCAGACATAAGTCGCATTGGTAAAATCGGCTACGCCCCGCAAATATCCATTGAGCAAGGCATTGCGCGCTATGTGGAGTGGATCAAGACACAGGGCACCGTCGAAGATTATTTTTCGAAGGCTGAAGCAGGTCTGCGGGCAAAAGGTATCGTACAAAGCGTGAAAGCCTGAATTAGTCGAGTCGGGGCTGATCAAGCCGTCGTGCGATGACGGCGTCTCGTTCCTGCGAAAACTCCGACGAAAGAACTTGCTTCGTACGTGTCCGCAGGGCGCTTACGCGATTCGTTGACTGGTTAGCATCAACTCCTAATTTATGGAGCCTCAGTTTCGCTGCCGCGGCAGGTAGATCGAGATCTCCCCTGATGGCTTCTTGTTCTCACTCAGGTTCTTCGGCCCGCCTCTGAACAAAAAAGTGGGAGCCACCAACCAAACAGCCACTCGGCTCACGCAGCCTACGAAGTCGTGCGGTGGGACCGATTTTGAATTATGTTCAATTGATTGGCTCCTCAGGTAGGACTCGAACCTACAACCCTTCGATTAACAGTCGAATGC
>CAZZUX010000122.1:0-10347 GCA_964657395.1 uncultured Ktedonobacteraceae bacterium | reverse complement strand
GGATGGCCGGTGCTGTCCTGGATACCGGCGATCTCTTCGAGACTGGCTGCGACGCCACGTTTGTCGCCAATCTGCTGCTTAATGACGCGAGAGTCCTGGTAGTTGCGAAGGGCTTCCTCGGGCTGGTTGAGCATGCTGTAGGCGATGCCCGTGGCCTGGAGGATGGCGGCTTTCTCTTCCTGATTGTCGAGCTGGATGGCGAGGGTAAGGGCGCGCTTGAGGAACTCGAGTCCACCGTTAGGATCACCGCTCTTGATGGCGACGCGACCGCTGGCGAGGAGGACCTGTACGTTTTTCGGATCATCGGTGAGCGCAGCGGCGAGGCGGTGCCTGGCGGCGCTGAAGTCGCTGGTCTGTTCGTAGAGGGAGGCGAGCTGGAACTGGACGTCGGCGTCGGCGGGATTGCTGGTGGCGAGATGTTCGTAGGCGGTGATGGCCTTGCCTGTGTCCTTGTTGACGCGGGCGTGGTCGGCTTCGATGAGGTATTTCTCCTGGGCGGGGAGGCTGTCGCTGAGTTCGACAGCGCGGCGGGAGGCGGCTTGTGCCTGGTCATCGTGGCCGAGGTTTTCGAGAGCGCCGGCGAGTTTGGAGTAGGCGAGGGCGAAGGCGGGATCGGCCTGGATGGCGGCTTCGAATTGCTTTTGCGCGTCGAGATGGTTGCCGGTGCGGGTGAAGGCCAGGCCTTTGTCGTAGGCGGTGAGGGCTTCGACGGAGTTGGTGGACGGGCGGGCGGAGTGGGCCTTGAGGTCATTCAGCATGTCGGGGTTGGCGGCGAGTTTTTCGCGGACCTGCCCGGCGAGGGTGTCGATGGTGGCGAGGAGATCTTTCTGCGAGGGCAGCGGGGTGGTGAGGACGGACTGGGTGTCGTGGGCAAGGTCGAGGATGGTGGTCTTGATCTGGAGCTGGCCACCGGTGTTTTCGTAGCGACCGAAGAGGATGGTATCGGCATTGGCGAAGCCGGCGAGGCGGCGGAGGGTGGCGACGTCGACTTCGGAGTGGCCGGTGATGTGGAGATCCTGGAGGACCTGGTGGAGGCGATCGGGAGAGACCATGCGGACACTGGCTGACTGGCCGATGGAGGTGCTGAGCATGTCAGAGAGGGTGGTGCCGAGTGAATCCAGCGAAGGATCGGAGGTCGCGTTGTAGAACGGCATGATCGCGAGCGAGATGGCCGGGGTGACGGCGGCTTGCGAGGCGGTGTGGGCACCGGAGTGACGACGGGCGATCATCGTGCCGGTGATGGCGAGGGCAAGAAGCAGGACGACGGAGCCGACTATGAGCATCCAGCGGCCGCTGAGACCGGCGGAAGCTACGTTGGCGTGGAAGCGAAGCTTGTCGGCAGCGGCGCGCTTGTTGTCATCGGCGAGGCGGCGGCCTTCCCAGGCTTCGAGGTCGTGCAGAACTTCGCCTATGTTGGCGTAGCGCTGGGTGACGTCGCGCTCGAGGCACTTACTGACGATGCCGGCAAGGGCGCCAGGGATATTGGGATCGTGGACGGTGACGGCAGCGGCGCGTTCCTGGGTGCGCTTGATGAGGCTGGCGAGAGCGCTTTCGGCACGGAAGGGCATGTCGCCGGTGAGCATTTCGTAGCAGATGAGACCGAGAGCGAAGATGTCCGAACGCTGGTCGAGGTCTTTGCCGAGGGCCTGCTCGGGGGACATGTATTCCATGGTGCCGACCATGGCGCCGGACTGGGTCATGCCGTCGCCTTCGATGGTGCGGGCGAGGCCGAAGTCCATGACGACGATGCGGCCGTGGGCATCCTGCATGATGTTCTGCGGCTTGAGGTCACGATGGAGGATGCCGACGGCATGCGCGGCTTCAAGGGCGCGGCAGATCTGCTGGAGGATGCCGACGGCTTCGGCGGGCGGGAGCTTGCCGTGCTGCTCAATGATGGAGCGAAGGTCGCGGCCTTCGACGAACTCCATGGTGATGAAACGCATGCCGGTGTCTTCGCCGAGGTCGTACATGCGGATGACGTTTTTGTGGGTGACGAGGTGGGAGAGCCGCAGCTCCTGCTTGAAGCGGTCGACGATGGCGGCGTTGCGGGCGAGCTCGGGACGAATGACTTTGAGAGCGACGAGGCGGTTGAGCTCCTGATCGCGGGCTTTGTAGACGGAGCCCATGCCGCCTTTGCCGAGGGTCTCGAGAATTTCGTAGCGGCCGGCGACAACCATGCCGGTTTCGAGGGAGGCGTCGTCGTACTGGAGGCCGGCTCGGCTGGCGCCGTAGGTGGAGGCGGAACGGAAACTGCTGCCCATGGAGCCGGGCATGGGTTCGCCGGCAAGGGTTTCTCCGGCGGAGGGATCGTAGCCGGCGGAGGTCTGGGCATCAGAGGCCGGGAGAGGGACGGAGAGTTTGGGTGGCGGGACGGGAATGTGGCCTGGCAGAGGTGATTTTGGCCGCAGAACGTCCGGGCGCGGGGTGACGTCTGAGCTGCTCAGGGCAGCAGAGGTGCCATACTCCGTCGGCATGTCATTTGCCGATTGCTCGGGTGGTTTTTCTGCCATGTCGTGCGATGTGAGCCAGGGCTCGCGAACGCGCATGGAAAAGCCGGACTGCAGGGAGATGCGGGGTCGCGATGAGGCGAGTATATATCGCCGGTGGCGCGGAAATAAGGGTTTTCCTTATGAAGCAGAGGTGTGAATGGGTTTAGTTACGCGCGCCTGGTTGAGGCGTTTCCTCAGAGAGAATGCGGCTTTGTCGCCGGAGTTTCGCCGTTCGCTGGCCGGAGGTGGGACAGGCGGTCTGGGAAGAGAGGGCGTCGCGACCGGAAGGTTCGGCGAACCTTTCGGCTTGAGCTGCTGCCGGACAGATGAGTGCGCTCGGCAGGTGTCAAAGGTTACCGACATCGTTACCTTTTTGCGGAATTTCCTGCGGCATCCCGGCGTAGCTCAGGAGGCATCCACGTGAGAGCCGTTTCCAGGTAAAGGCCGGTTTCCTTACGAAGTGCCGGTGGTTGTAAGATTCGGCTGCTCCCCCTTGTCGCTGGAGCTTTGTTCATCGGGCTCCTCATATTGGCCGCTGTACGCACCCGAGGAGTTCTATTCCATGTCGTTCCGCTTCCCATTGTTATCCTCTCTGTTCCTTGGCAGTGTCCTGGTGCCGGGGATTGTTTCTGCCCAGGTCTCGTTCCAGGCGCACACTCTTGTTCCTTCAGGAACTGGCCCCCTGGCGCTTTCTGCTCACGGTGACTTTAACGGCGATGGCCGTGAAGACCTGATTTATCAGGTGCCATCTGCTACGCCGCCATCCGGCACAACCAAGATTCTTCTCTCAAGCGGCGATGGCACGTATGACGCGGCGAAGACGCTGCCATTCCAGGCGCTTCAGGGAACGACGGCGGTGGGCGATTTCAACCATGATGGGAAGCTGGACCTTGCTGTCGGCGGCAGCTCGGTGACGGTGTACCTCGGCAATGGCGACGGCACGTTCCAGGCAGGAAAACGGTGAGCGGCAGTGCTCCCGGGTCTGGCTCGCAGATCGAGTTCCTGCTGGCGACGGATCTGAATCACGATAATAAAACCGACCTGGTGGAAGCTGAGCAGGTCCAGCATGCAACCGGAGCGGACACGACCCTGCTGCAGGTGTGGCTGAGCAATGGTGACGGGACATTCAAGGCGGGGTCGGCGACCAGTGTTGCTGTTTCGTCGCCTACAGGCGGGCTGGCGGGTGACTTTGACGGCGATGGCAATGCGGACGTGGTTGTGCTGTCCGCGCTGGAGGGTACGTCGTATTTCTATGCTTACTACGGCGATGGTACGGGCAAGCTCGGCTCGCCTTATGAGGGCCTCGATGCGAACGGGATCACAGATGGATTCGTTCTGGAGCCGGTGGATGTGAACAACGATGGTCGTACGGACATCGTGGCTACACGCTTCAACTATGGGCCGAGCGGGACCGGCACCGGAGCGGCTTCAGTGATCGCGTTTATCGGCAATTCAAATCGCACGTTGACGAGCAAGGTGATTTCGACCAGCGCCTGCCCGGACACCAACGTCCTTGCAGTGGCTGACTTCAATGGTGACGGGATCAACGATCTTGCGTTTGCCGAGGGCGGTTGCAGCAGCACTGCTACAGGTTCGCAAAACTTTGTGATCAAGCCGGGTACGGGCGGAGGTGCGTTCGGGAGTGAACAGACGATCTTCCAGACGCCGGCTCCCAGCTTTGGACTGGTTAATCCTGTGAAGACCAGCACGGGCACGAAGGCGGACCTGGTCTTCTTTGAGGAGACGACGTCGAACTTCAACTCTGGTTCTCCTACACCCCCGCCGGTAGCACTGGTGTTGTTGTCGAACGAGAGCACGGGTGGTTTCCCGACCTGCGGCTCGCCGGCTGCGGCGACGGGCGTGCAGATCTGCTCGCCGGGTGCCACGGCAAGTTCGCCGGTGACGTTCGCAGTCGGTGCAGCGGGGCCGACGTTCATGCGCGGTGCGAACGTGTGGGTGGACGGCAAGAAGGTCGTTGAACAGCTTACGCATAACTTCTCGAACTACTCGTTCCTGAATGCTTCGGTAGCACTGGCTGCGGGTTCGCATTCGATTTCGGTGTATGGGACGGGCATCGATGAGTCGACGGTTGTGAAGACGTTCACGCTGCAGGTTGGCAGTAGCGGCGGGGCGTGCGCGGCTCCTGCTTCGGCCGGCATTAACATCTGCTCGCCGGTGAATGGATCCACGCCATCGTCGCCAGTAGCGGTGTCGGCTGCAGGAAAAGTAACGGGAACGTTTCTCCGCTTTGAGGTGTGGGTGGACGGGGTGAAGAAATTCACGTCCACCACGGCGGATGGAGCGAACCTGTCGTTGCCGCTGGCTGCGGGAAGCCACACGTTCAGCTTCTATGCGGTGAATACTGCGGGGACGAAGCTGAACAAGGTGTCGGTGGTGAAGGTACAGTAACTGTTGCTGTGACGTTGCAAGTCTGAGAAGCGGGGTGCTGTACTGGCCCCGCTTTTCCGCTGGGTGAGATCTCTCCTGCACTTGGCTTTGGTCGAAATGACAGAGGTGTTGAGGAAGCGGATGGCTTCGCCATGCCCCACCCCAGCTGCGCGAGGATGGGGCACCCGGATGTGTGTCGGTTGGAGATATGGGCGGGTCGCTGTTGGTCTGGCTATTGCGGGACCTGGCGGACAGGGGTCCGTTTCTTTCTCTTCACGGGTGGGGCGGAGCTGGGGGCGCGGTTTTTGCCGCTGCCGTTGCGTTTGCCGGTGGCTTCGATGACGCTGCGCATCCAGTAGTCGCCGTTGGCGTCGACTTCGATTCCGTGGACTTCGCGTTCGAAGCCGGGGAAGCGCTTGCCGAATTCTTCCATGGCCAGGATGAGGCGGAGGACCGGGCTGTCGGGGCCGCCGAGGCGTTCGCCGGGCATGCTGACGGGGATGCCGGGTGGGTAGGGGACGAGCATGACGCCCGCGATGCGGTTGGCCATCTCGGTGAACTTGACCTTCTCGGTGCCGTTACGTAGCAGCTTCTGATACGTTTGCGCGGGAGTGAGGACGGGCTGGGTTTCGACGTCACAGGCCTCGCCTACCAGCGAAGGCAGGTTCATCTGGACCATGGCGGCGTGCATTTCGTCGCTGAGGTCTTTTAAGGTCACGTTGCGATAGCGCTGCGGGTACTTGGCGACGAGGTCGGGCAGGGCTTCTTCGAGGGAGGCTTCGTTGTCATAGAGACGCTTGAACTCGAAGAGATTTTCAAGCAGGCTGCCCCACTTGCCTTTACTGGTGCCGACGGAGAAGAGGACGAGGACGGTGTAGTCGCCGGTGCGTGCGATTTCAACACGGCGGCCGTCGAGGAATTCAGTGAGGATGGCGGCGGGGATGCCCCAGTCGCCGACGACTCCCTGGGCGGTGACGCCGGGCATGAGGATGGTGACCTTGGTCGGGTCGAGCATGCAGTAGTTGTCTGCGATGTCTTCGTCCTGGAAGCCGTGCCAGGTCTCGCCCTGCTTGAGTGCCCAGCAGTCGGCATTGGTGGCGAGGAGACGGTCGGGGGCTTCTTCGAAGAGGTGCTGCACGTCTTCGATTGGGTCTGTAACAGTGTCTGGCTGGAAGAGGCGGAAGAACCAGCCCCCGCCATTTTCTGCGGCACGAAGACGGTGCGCGATGGAGGACATGGCTTTGCGGAAGCTGATGGCGTCCTGGATAGTTTCGTCCATGAGGGTGGGGCCGGTGGGCTCGTCCATCATGGCGGCGGCGACGTCGAGGGACGCGATGAGCGGATAGAAGGGCGAGGTGGTGCCATGCATCATGAACGACTCGTTGAACTGGTCGAAGTCGAGTGGTGCGCGCTGACTGAGTTTGATGTGGACCATGGAGGCCATGGAGAAGGCCGCGAGCATCTTGTGCGTGGACTGCACGGCGAAGATGGCGGGGCGGTTGGGCATTTCGTCGGGAACGTCCATGGCGAAACGGCCGCGATAGATCTGGTGGAACTTGGCGTAGGCGTACCAGGCTTCATCGAAGTGGACGCGGGGGACGCTCTTGGCCAGCTCTTCGACGACGCGGTTCACGTTGTAGCAGAGGCCGTCATAGGTGGAGTTGGTGACGACGGCGTAGGTGGGGTCTTTGGAGATGGCGCCAGCGGAGAAAGGACTTTTGGCGATGAGGTCCTGGATGGCTTCGGGGCTGAAACGCTTGAGGGGTACGAGGCCGATCATGCCGTAGCCATTGCGCGTGGGCTTGAAGTAGACGGGGCGCGCGCCGGTGACGGTGAGAGAGTGACAGATGGATTTGTGGCAGTTGGCGTCGGCGAGGACGATGTCGTCCTGCCCGATGACGCCGTGGCCGACGATCTGGTTGGAGGTGGAGGAGCCGCCGAGGACGTAGAAGGTCCAGTCGGCGCCAAAGATGCGGGCGGCGTTGCGCTCGGATTCGCCCGGAGGGCCGATGTGATCGAGCCAGGAGCCGAGGGGCGAGGTGGAGATGCCGAGGTCGGAGCGCATGATGTTTTCGCCGAAGAAGCGGTGGAACTCCATGCCAACGGGGTGCTTGAGGTAGGCGACGCCGCCCATGTGGCCGGGTGCGTCCCAGGAGTAGGCGCCCTGGTCGGTGTACTTTTTCAGCTCGCGAAAGTAGGGCGGAAGTAGCTGCTCTTCATAGCGCTCGACGGCGAAGTCGACACGGTTGGCGATGAAGGCCGGGGTGTCTCCGAAGAGGTGGATGTATTCGTGCACCTGCTTGACGACTTCGAGGGGTAGCTCGCTGACGAGGGTGCGGTCGGCGATGAGGAAGATGGGGACGCGCTTGTTGCGGCGACGGACGGCACGCAGAATTTTGATCGCGGCGCGCTCGTCGAACTGGGTGTCGGACTCGAGGTCCCAGTCGAGGAGGATGGCGCTGTGCGAGGGATCGGATTTGACCAGGGACAGGCCGTCTTCGGGCGTGGTGGTCCGGACGACTTCATAACCTTCTTTGCTGATTGCATCTACCAGGCGTTGCATGGCGCGGTCGGAAACCGAATCGGTTCCCCCTACCTCGCTTGCGATCAATAAAACCCAATCCCCTTCGGCCATACACCTCTCATTTCCTTGTCCATGGTATCGCCTTGGGAGAGGTTGCGTATTCAAGCGATGATGAACATTCACACCGTAAAGGTGCTAGCCGTGGGGAGGTCGACGCCTTGAGTGTTTCTTCGGTCGTGGAGCTCCGGTTGAGAGTAGTTGCTTCTGCGCGGATGACGGAAGAAGCGGATGGCTTCGCCATTACCCACCCTAGCTTCGCGAGCATGGGGCATCCGGGTTTGTTTGGGTTGGGAGGTGGTCCGGATGAGGGTGATTTGTCACGTTGATTGAGTGCTCATCCGGACAGTTGTGGTTGCTGATAGCTATTGCCAGTGGTTGACGCCGCCGGGGCAGCCCTTGCCGTCGCTTTCGGCAGAGACGAGTTCGTCCTTTGCCTTGACGGTACGGTCCCAGCAGTGGCCCAGGGTGTCGGTGAAGGTGTAGGTTTCGGCGCTGTGGTTGACGGGATTGCCGGTGACGTTGAAGGAAGCGTCGAAGTCGAGGGTGTCGGTGGGCTGAACGTGATCGGTCATCGTGCTTTCGTACAGGAGGAAGCCGAGGAGGCTTTCGGATTTGTACTCGGACAACTTCTGATCGAAGCCTACGGTTTGCGAGCCGGTGCCATCGGTGTTCTGAATGAAGGCGTAGTTGACGTTGAGAGGGAAGGTGAGGTTGTCGGTCTTCTCGGTGGAGAGGAAGCCTTCGCGGGTAGTGGTTTTGCGATTGGCGTGGGTAAGCTGCGCCCAAGTCTGAGCATTGCCGGCGTTGGTGACGTTCTGCTCATTGGTGAAGGTGAGGCTGCTTTCGACATCGGTCTCGACTTTGCCGTGCGAGGTGCTGAGATAGCCGGACAGTCTATAGGACTGGGCGTCTTCGGTGGCGATGGAGGCTTTGCCCGTGGTTGCGAAGTTGGCGATGTTTTCCTGGATGGATGGCGCGGATGTGGCAGTAAGGGTGTTGGTGGTGAGGGCGCCTGTCAGTTTTTCGGAGCGGCGGTCCTGGAAGAGGAGCAGGGTCGCGTCTGCGAGGAAGTAGTTGTTGGCGTTGTAGACGCTGACGGCGATGGTGTGCGGGCTGCCGTTATCGAGTTCGGCGGCAAAGGGAGTCAGGTTGACGCGGTAAGGCTTGAAGTTGAGGGTCTGAATACCGGGGATGGGCCGCCAGTCGTAGGGGTCAAAGCCTCCGGTGAAAACGTAGGGGTAGATGGGGGCGATGCCGGCCGGCTTGCCATCGATGGTGATCTCGGCCTGACGGAAGGCGGTATTGCCGCAGGGATTGGTGGCGGCGAGGGGGGTCAGGGCGTCGTTGGGGATGCAACTCCACCAGAATTCGTCTGTCTGCTGGCCCTGGGTGAAGACGTCGAGATAGGCTTCTTCGACATTGGCGGGCAGGTTGAACGTTTCACTGATGGTGCTGGTGGGCGTGCTGAGTTGCTGGGAGCCGGCGGCCTGGGGTAGCGGCAGCACCTGATCTGCGGTGCGGGGCGCGGGGTTGCGGAAGTCGGCGGGATAGAACTCGAGGTAGGCGGAGGCGGTCTGGTAGCAGCAGTACGGGCCTTCAATGTAATTGGCGAGTTCAAATGTGCCGGGCTGGGTGGTCTTGAGGAGGGCGGCGTAGTCGGTGATATCGCTTTCAACGTGCCAGGTGGGCTGCTCGGTGGGCGAGGGCTCCTGGGTGGTGCCGTAGTAGATCATGACGTCGCCGAGCTGGATTTCGGCGGTGCGATCGAACTGGTTGGTGCCGGTGGCGGTGAAGTCACCGTTGAAGACGACTTTGGACCAGGGGCCGGGGCAGTCGGCTGGTGGGGCGTAGTTGAAGTTCTGGGTGCTGCCGCCGGATTCAAGGTTGGTGAAGAGCTGAACCTTGCAGGGTTTGGTGGTGGGACGAAGGACGGGCGGATCCGCGTCGGCTACGTTGCCGGAGCCAACGACGGGTGGGGTCAGGGAGTAGGTCTGGGCGAAGGCCGGGGTCGCGAGGGCGAGGGCGCAGAACGCCAGCTTGAGCCAGGAAAAAGAACGATGCCGCATGGATGGTGCCTCCAGAAAGGTGTGCCGCCGAGCGATGTCGGCCAACATACCACGTCCGGATAATGGCCGTACGGGCGGGGGCGCGTGTGCGGTGGTTCCTCCCGTTGTCGTCTGCCTGTTTCGGGTGGGTTGGCGACAGGGCGGATGGCTTTGCCATTCCCACCTTAGCTGCGCGAGGGTGGGGCATCCGGGTAATTGGGTCGGGGCCGGTTGGTTTTTTGCTGCTGGATGATTTCGATGACGGCGGCGGCGCAGTGCTGGATCTCGAAGTGGCGGAGGAAGCAGGCGTGGGCGCGTTCTCCGTAGGCGGCGCGATCGGCGGTGCTGAGCGCGGCCCATTGCTGAAGGAGATCGGCAGTGCCTTCGAGGGTGTCAGGGCTGATGAGGCCGGCGTTTTCCTGCTGGATTTCGCGCCAGATGTTGACCTTGTCGGAGATGAGGACGGGTTTGCTGCAGGCAAGGGCTTCGGCGACGGCGATGCCGAAGTTTTCCTGGTGGGAGGGCAAGGCAAAGACTTCAGCGGCGGCAAGGGCGCCCCACTTGGCTTCGCCCATGCGCGGTCCGGCCCAGGTGACCTGGGACGCGATGTTGAGCGAGGCGGCGAGGTCCTGGAGTTCGGCCTGCCAGCCTAGTTGGTCGGGGCCAACGAAGAGCAGGTGCCATTCAAATTGGCCGGCGAGGGCTTTGGCGAAGGCCTGGAGGAGCAGATCGCAGCCTTTTTTGGGATGGATGCGACCCATAAAGAGGATGATGCGTTTGCCTTGCAGCTCGGGGTGATCGGCAAGGAAGTGCAGACGGGCAGACGCGAGGTCGGTTTCCG
>CAZZUX010000121.1:0-10759 GCA_964657395.1 uncultured Ktedonobacteraceae bacterium | reverse complement strand
GCCCTGTGGCTGCAGGGGGCCCTGTGTTCATTCGGAATGTACTCGAATCAGAACGCGGCATGCACGCAAATTTTTCATGCTTGTGTATAGTTTCGACCTCACAAAAAGCCATGCACCCCAGGTAAAAAGTGCGCGGGCAGCAATCTGCACGGCAGGAAGTGTTTGGCTCGGCCTCATCGCATAAGCGTAAACATGAATTTCTGCAGTAAACTCTGTGATTCGTTGGATTTACCTTTTCGATCGTCCGGGAGAACTTGGATCTTTGTCCAGCGGGGAAGGGTCGTTCCTTTGGTTTTCACGGTAACTTACGCCTGTACCTTGCACTCCGACCGCTGGCATGATGAAGAAGCTCGTTAGTCGCCTACTGCACCCATCACTAAGCAGGTTTCAAGCCTCGATCATGAGAGAGCGAGGCACATATCGTTTGCGGTTCCAACGGATCGGCATCCGAAATGCGGTGGTTGTTCGAGGTGTTTGGATACACTTGGAACAAGGTATGAAAAGCTGTTGTTCCGGGAAGCATGGCCGTAATCCAACTACATCACGATGTGCGCTATACCTAAAATGCTTTCAAACATTTGAGCGCAAGCCTTTTACGATGAACCACTTGCTGCTGATTTCTTCCTAAGTGCTATTTATTCTGAGTTTTAGACACACGGGACGGTGGGTCCCTGTACAAAGTCACCCTTTAAGATGACACCAGACCGCGCACATCAACTCCGCTGTATCGGCTGCCACACTCTCGCTCCCGCGAGCGGACCACCCCCCGACTTCCGCTGTGCCACATGTGGCGAGTTATTTGAAGTAGAGTACCCCTCGTGGAGTCTGGCTTCCACCCCCGAAGCCGGCCGGTCAGTGCCTGACTGGAAGCCGAATCCCAATGCTCTTCGCTGGCTGTGGAGAGAACGTCGATCCTCCACTGCCTGGATCGATCGGAGTGGTGTCTGGCGTTTTCGGGATCTCCTGCCTATTCTGGATGACCCGGAAAACGCCGTCACCCTCCACGAGGGAAATACCCCCCTCTATCGACTGCCGCAGTGCGGCGCGGCGCTTGGCCTGCCTCGCCTCTACGCCAAACATCAGGGCATGAATCCTACAGGCTCGTTCAAGGATACCGGGATGACTGCCGCCCTCTCGGTCGCGGCCGAGCGTGGTTACCAGTGGGTCGCGTGCGCTTCGACTGGAAATACTTCCGCCGCAATGGCCGCGTATGCAGCGAAAGCCGGAATGAGGTCGCTGGTCCTCATCCCGGAAGGCAAAATTTCCTGGGGAAAGCTCTCGCAGTCCATGGATTACGGAGCGCTTACGTTGCAACTACGCACTGACTTCGATGGCTGCGTCCGGATACTCTCAGAAATCGTCCGCGAAGCACCCGTCTACCTTCTTAATTCTGTAAATCCCTACCGGATCGAGGGACAGAAGACGCCGGCCTTTGAAATAGCCGAACAACTTGACTGGGACGTACCTGATCATCTGATCGTTCCTGGCGGCAATCTTGCCAATTCTTCTGGACTCGGCAAAGGATTCATGGAGATGAAGCATCTGGGACTTACCAGTCGAGTGCCCAGGATCAGTATCATTCAGGCAGCTGGAGCGAACCCCCTCTACCGCCTGATGCGCGCGTCGGCTAGTAGCGACGAGCCGACCCACATCGAGCCGGTGGTGGCGGACACGCGCGCCTCCGCGATTCGCATCGGAAATCCAGCTTCATGGCGCAAAGCCATCCGCATCGTTCGTGGAACAGGCGGCTTCTGTGAGGAGGTTTCCGAAGCGGAAATTGCGCTTGCTAAAGCGGAAATCGGGCGTGAGGGAATCGGCTGCGAGCCATCCTCTGCTGTCACCCTGGCCGGCCTAAAAAAGCTGAAGAACGATGGTAAGGTGCAGGCGCAACAATCCGTCGTCTTGTTATTGACAGGCCACACGTTAAAGGACGCCGACTACACCATCGCATACCATCGCGGCGAGCTGCTGCGACCGGAAGAACTCGGAGCCTGCTCGGCAGAGCTTGAACTCATGCGCCGGCCGGCGAGAGTGCTCGACGCAGACGTGAAGACGGTCATGCGGGTACTGGAAGCCAACCAGGTATGAAGCCATTTCACATACGTTTGCCGGCCACGTCGGCGAATCTTGGTCCAGGGTTCGACACGCTCGCGATCGCCCTTGACCTGCATCTGGATGTGGTCGCGGAAGAAGCGGACAGCTACAGCATCCAGGCAACCGGTCGAGACAGCGAGCAATGCACGACTCTGCCGGACAACCTAATCATCTCCGTCTACGAAGGTGCCGTTCGGTCGCAAAGCAGAACTCCGAAACTTCTGGCATTGAGAATGGTGAACGGCATCCCCATTGGTATGGGCTGCGGCTCCTCTGCAGCAGCTCGTCTCGCCGGGCTGGCTCTCGCGAACTATTTTGGAGAATTGGGCTGGGACGACGACCGGATCCTGTTCGAGGCGTGTCAGCTTGAGGGTCACCCCGATAATGCAGCAGCCTGCTGGCTGGGCGGATTTGCAGTAGCAGCCTCTTACCCCGGCGTCGTCAAAGCTATCTCAATTCTGCCCCCGAGGGGGTGGAAAGCGATTCTTGTTCTTGGCCCGCACGCTCTCTCAACTTCGAAGGCACGAGCCATCCTGCCAACAACCTACAGCTGTGGCGACGCTGTGACAAACCTTCAGAACGGAGCATTGCTGACAGCCGCTTTCTTCTCTGGAAGGCATGAGCTTCTTCCCTTCGCTATGCAGGATCGGATGCACCAGCCGTATCGATCCGAGGCATGTCCCTTGCTGCCTCGGCTACTTCCTTTGGTCGGAGAGAAGATCATGGGAGTGGCGCTGAGTGGCGCCGGTCCGGCTGTGATCGCCCTGGTAGCCGACGAGGCTGATCTTGAAGCCGCGATGATGCGTATCCGCGATCGAGTCGGGATCGGGGCGGAAATCCTCCCGGTGCGGTTACTGCCGCCAGTCCGCCATCTGATTCATTCAGCAGGTCTTAATGTGGGTGGGCTGCTTACCTGCGACGTTTAATGACTGGTAAGCATCTCTACTTATGTAAGCTAAGGGCGGTGTCAGATGGAAACTGGAGGAATTATGGCAGGGAGCGCTGTAACGGAAGTCAATGATGGAACGTTCGATCAAGAGGTGCTGCAATCGACTCAGCCCGTGCTTGTGGACTTTTGGGCTGCATGGTGCGGACCTTGTCGCGCGTTAGCTCCTGTCGTTGATGAAGTGGCTACTCAGTACCTCGGCAAGTTGAAGGTGATGAAGATGGATGTGGATCGGAACTCGTCCACTCCGATGCGATACGGAATCCGGGGCATTCCCGCGTTGTTGATCTTCAAAGGTGGAAAGGTAGCAGAGCAGATTGTCGGATTTGTGCCTAAAGACACGATCGACAAAAGCATCACCAAGGTTCTCGCTTAATTTGCAGGTAGATGCAGTGATTAAAGGCCCGATCTTAGATCGGGCCTTTTTCGTGTCCGTTCGTGAATTGCCTATCGATATTTGCGCATCATTCCGAGAACCCGCCCCTGAATGGCCAACTGGTTGGCAGGTACATAAATGGGCTTCATCGTTGAGTTGGATGGCTGCAGCCTTACTGTTTCACCTTCGAGGTAGTAACGCTTCAAGGTAGTTTCACTTCCGCGAACCAGCGCTACAATGATTTCGCCTTCGCGCGCGGTCTGCGATTTCTCAATGAGCACGAAATCACCATCCACAATGTGTTCATCGCACATCGAATCGCCCCTAACCTGTAAAGCAAAGACCTCGCGAGTTCCAATGATGTCGTTGAGAGAGATGCTGTCGGCGGCCTCAGAAGTCTCTACGGGCAGTCCCGCAGCGATCTTGCCGAGCAGCGGGAGGCTGTCGGAAGCCCGGTTCTTTGTGCGCTGCGGAACCAGGTCAATGGATCTGGACCGGTTGTGACTTCGCTGAAGGAGACCTTTGTTCTGCAGATTGGTGATGTGCTTATGTACGGTGGCGAGTGAACGCAGGTCCAAAGCCCGGGCGATTTCCTCAAATGAGGGTGAATAGCCATTCTTCTGAACAAACGCACCAACGAAATCCAGAACTTCACGCTGCCGTCTCGTCATAGACATGCCAGAATTGTAGCGAAGGAAAAGCGAAGCAGCAAGTGCAAAGACCAAAATAATAGTGGAGGCGCTTTCCTGTTTTGGAACGCTGCATTTGCAACTCCCAAGATGGCGAAACGACCAGCAGATTCTTCATTCGCAAGTTGATTGATCGCACTGCACGGGAGAAAGTGGGTAAGTCGCATAACTCGCGGCATTCTTCTTATGAGCACTGCAAAGAGACTATTGATAGCAGAAGACGACGTCGCGCTGGGCGGCCTGCTCAAACGCGCCTTGATCGCCGAGGGACTTGATGTAGAGCTTGTCTGCGATGGCGAGGCGGCGATCGTCGCAGTCCATCGACAAATGCCACATCTTGCCATTATCGACCTGGGACTGCCTAAGCTTAGTGGTTCTGAGGTGCTAAGGATTGTGAGATGTATCAGCATGGATACTCCAGTCATGGTACTTACTGGCGCCGCTGATCTAGATAGTCGGCTACAGTGCTTCAGCCTCGGAGCCGATGATTGCTTGCTTAAACCATTTGCCCTGCGAGAACTGAGAGCAAGATGCAACGCACTCCTCCGTCGCAACCTTGGTGTAGCGACTGTGTTGCGCCACGAAGATCTTGAGATGAATCGACTCGACCACTCTGTCAAGCGAGCAGGTCTGCGGGTCGCACTCACTAATAAAGAATATGAATTACTTGAGTGCCTGATGCTCCACGATGGACAATGCGTAAGTCGAACACAACTAATGGAACAGGTGTGGAAGACCGAAGGATCGAACAATACGAACGTAGTGGATGTCTACGTCAACTATCTGCGGCGAAAGCTTAATGAACTGGGTGCCCCTTCTTTGATAACTACGGTACGGGGAGAGGGTTATCGGATAGGTAACTCGCGCATAAGCGAGGCGCAAGCATGAGTAGCCCCGTTGCACTTATCGCCATCCCGGACTCATTACTCCGTCAGCGCATTGGTTTGACCCTAAAAAGCCTGCGATGGCAGGTGTTTGAGATGTCAGGCGGAGCTGAGACCCTTTCACATCTAGAAGCCGCCGCCTCCAGGTTGCCGGTGTGCGAACAAGCGATCATCGTTGATAAATCGTTACCGGATCTAGACTTCTCAGAATTTCTTACTGACGTTCAATCCAGCTATCCGGATGTCGATCTGATCTCTGTGGATGGGTCGTTTAGGAGCAAACGAGACACCAGCACCAGCAGACGCGGAGAGATCATGCACGCGATCAGGACAGGACTGGAATCACAGAACCTGGGGGATATGTCGCGGCTTGAGAGCGATCAACGAGGCCGAGACCCAGAGAATCAATATGACGCCGGTAGCACAGGATGCATTAGCGCTGCCACGAACTCGTCAAGCGCGAAGAACGAACATCCTAAGGTCGTCGAGATTTCAAGGTTGGTGCAAGGTGCCGAGATCCCCGCAGCAACGGACCTGAACGAAAGTGACGGGAAGCTCTCGTTCAAGGAGACTTCTTTGCTACCGGAGTTCGTGGGTATGCATCCAGTCATGATTGAAGTCACGCGAAGAGTGCGCTTGATCGCCCACAGGTCTACCCCCGTGTTGATCATGGGACCGACAGGAACAGGTAAAGAGCTAGTTGCCCGGGCGACCCATCGCTTGAGTGGACGGAGCAACTATCCATTCATGGTGCTGAACTGCGCGGCGATCCCGGAGAGCCTGCTCGAGACCGAATTGTTCGGCCATACGCGTGGCGCGTTTACTGGAGCCATTCAACGCAGAGTTGGCCGGATTGAGGCCGCAGATGGTGGAACTCTCTTTTTGGATGAAATTGGTGAGATGCCCCTCCTGCTTCAAGCTAAGCTATTGCGTTTTCTTGAGGCCGGCGAGATACAGCGAGTGGGTGAGAATGAAACACAAACAGTAGATGTCCGCATTATTGCCGCGACAAATCAGAATCTTGCAATGCGAAGCCGGCTAGGAAGCTTTCGCGAAGACCTTTTTCATCGTCTAGCGATCTTCACCATCAGGACTCCTTCGCTGGTGCAACACGTCGATGATATCCCCACGTTAGCTACCTTCTTTCTTAAACAGTTGAGCGGTCGCAACATGGCGAAATGTTTTGACGCCGATGCCATGGCTATTCTCGTGAATCATACCTGGCCGGGGAACGTCAGAGAACTGACGCATGTCGTTGAGCGCGCGATGATCCTTTCGGAAGATAGGGACCTCATCCAAGCGTCAGATATTGAGTTTGACAGTACCGCCGAGTAGTTGTGATCGGTCTAACACGCCTACAACGCGGTAAAAGGGGAACGCGCATGCTTGTCTCGACTGCTCTTGGAGATCAACTTCAACGTTATCTGGATCTTTCAAGTGAGCAACAGAAGATCACTGCCAACAACATGGCGAACGTTTCAACGCCTGGTTACACCAAACAGGAGGTTGTCTGGCAGGAAGCTACGCCAATAGAGATAGGAAGCAGGCTCGTCGGAGCCGGCGTGACAGACGCGGGTGCAGTATCGCAAAGGGACAGGGTTTTGAATCAGGCAGTCGACCAGCAGACGCAGGCGCAAGCGGCCACGGCTTCTCGCTTGGGTGCACTTAATAATCTGCAGAATGTTTTTGCAGCTGCAACTTCAACCACCAGCGCTGTGGGGAATTCCGATATCTCGGCCGGCATCAGCTCATTCTTCGGATCTCTGCAAGAGCTACAAGCGATGCCTGCTGACTCGTCGAGCCGAGCAGCAGTCCTGGCAAGTGCCGGTAACCTGACGGACAGCTTCCATCTTGCAGCGTCTAGTCTTGTTCAGCAGCAGCAGAGTCTGGATGGACAGGTTTTATCGACCGTAAGCCAAGTCAACAGTCTGACGCAATCGATCGCTTCCCTTGATAGTCAGATATCGTCGGTCAGCCCTCAGGCTGATGCCGGAGCCTTGGAAGATCAGCGCCAACAGGACCTTACAAGTCTGGCCAACCTGATCGGCATCCAGCAAGTGACAACAGAGAATAACGGGCTCACGCTTACGACGACAGCCGGCAGTGTCCTGGTGGCGGGAAGCCAGGCTATGTCTCTTTCGACGGGCAACTCCAATGGAGTGACACATGTCTTCGATGGAGCTACAGACATTACCAGCTCGCTGACCTCAGGAGACGGACAAATCAGTGGTCTGCTGCAGGTGCGGGATCAGGACATTCCGTCTGCAATGACTTCGTTGGACACACTGGCTTCCTCGCTGGGAACTGCTATCAACGCTGCGAACGAAGGTGGCACAGACGCCAGCGGATTGCCAGGCACTGCTGTTTTCTCATTACCAGCAGGAATGGCTGGAAGCGCAGCTGGAATAGTTGTATCCCTGACCGATCCTCTCGGCATCGCTGCAGCTTCGCTGGGGGCGGGTCCGGGCGATGGTTCAAATGCTTCCGTCATGGCTGGACTGGCGCAGCACCCATTAGTAAACGGGCAATCTGCTTCCGCGTTTTATGCCACGTTCGTTTCAACCCTTGGAAGTTTGGTTTCAGGTGTCAGCGCTAATAACACTGCTCGTCAGGCAGCTCTTACTCAATTGCAGACGCAGCAAAGCAACTTATCGACGGTCAGCCTGGATAGTGAAGCGACCAGTCTGCAAAACCTGGAGCAGGCTTACCAGGCTGCTTCGAAGGTGTTCACCATCATTAATACGCTGATCGGTGCAGCCATAGACCTTGGCGTCTCCACAGCAGTCTAGAGAGAGTGTGGCATGCAGATTACAGCATCGTATCTGGATCAGTTGACGAGCAGGTTGAGCCAGATATCCGGCAATGAGCAACAACTCACGAACGAAATCTCGTCGGGCGCACGTGTGTCGTCTCTGTCACAGGATCCGAATGCAGCTGCCCAGAATGTCACGCTGAATGCAAGCATTGAGCAAGCCGACAGTTATCATCAAGCGTCGCAGACGGTCACAGCAAATCTGCAAGTCACCGACTCGACGCTTTCGCTCGTGGTTTCTCAATTGACCGAGGCGATTTCGACAACCACGTTGGGACTTAGCGGTGTTAACACCCCCTCAGGCCTCACGTCCGTTGCAACTCAGCTTACCGGCATAAGAGATGAGGTGTTGTCTTTGGCGAATACTTCCTATGTTGGCAACTACCTCTTCTCAGGGAGTAAAAGCAATGTTCAGCCGTTCACGCTCGACTCTTCCGTGGATCCGGCTGTCGTTACTTACAACGGAGATTCGCTGCAGTCCTCGCTCAGCAGCCCACAGGGTGGAAGTATACCTTTGGACAAACCAGGGAACCAGATCTTTACAGCTTCGACGGCAAGCGTTTTCGGAACACTGAACCAGCTGATTTCCGACTTTTCAAGCGGAAACGTTACAGCTGCGAAAGGTACTGCTGCTTCGCTGCACTCAGCTCTGGGAATAGTCACGGAGCAGAGAGCGAGCCTGGACACTTCCATTACGCGCATCGCCGCGCAGGACACAGGTCTGCAGCAGCAATCGACACAGATGCTTGTTCAACAGACAAACTTGATGCAGGCAGATACGGCAGTTGTGGCGACTGATCTATCATCGAGTGAGACACAGCAGGCGGCGTTGCAGGATGCCATCGCTGCACTCGAGAAGCAGGGTAATCTTTTCGATCTGCTTAAGTGATGAAGACAAGAGAAGCTGGGAAGCAAGAGGCAGCGAATGCTGGCAGGAATAAGATTTTACTGGAACGCGACCCGGGGACACCACCTGGCTCCGTGGCGGAGTGAATACATCCGCTGGCGCATTGAGACCTATTCCGGCATGCACGCGGGAGACATCGATGCTTCAAAGTTCTTCGGTTTTCTCGTTAAAGATAGAGCAAGGCTGATGCATTTTCTCCTCTGGACGATCAGGATGGACCGACTGTCAGGAGAGAGAAACGCCCCGCACTAAATGTGGCGACCAGCGCCATATTCATATTCTGTGTTCCCGGTTCCGAGAAGTGCGGACGGGCCTGAAACGTTGCTATAGACTTCTGCCATGCGTGTCTTCGGCATCGATTGCGGCACAGAGTGCACTGGCTATGGTGTGGTTGAGGCGGTGGAAACGCGACATGCCTCCAGCTTGTCGGTCGTCGATTATGGAGGAATCCCACTGAGCAGGAAGGAGACTCTGCCTGTGCGACTTGCGAAGGTGTTCCGTGAACTGACTGCGATGCTGGAGCAGCATCGTCCGGATGTGGTTGCTGTGGAGGAGGTGTTCTACTCTGTGAATGCCCAATCTGCGCTAAAGCTCGGGCACGTTCGGGGGGTCGCTCTTTTGGCAGCTGCCGAGGCGGGTCTTCCCGTGGCTGAATATGCGCCTCTCACCATCAAGTCTTCCGTGGTTGGCTACGGTCTGGCGAAGAAGGAGCAGGTTCAATTTATGGTTTCGCGTCTTCTGAACCTGGATGCGCCGCCGGAGCCCTTTGACGCGGCGGATGCACTGGCTATCGCGATATGCCATCTTCACACAGCGCAAACCCAGGAGGCACAATCCAGGGGCGGAACCAAGGGGTTACCGACTGAGAGCAGGCCAAGAGTCGCACACGCGCCAGGCACCCGGCTTTCCGGACGCCCCGCTTCCATTTAAGCTGGGGAAGATGCTGCGATTCCGGAATGCGAAGCTGGTCGCCTTTTTGGTGGTTCTCTATTGCCTCTCCGACCGGAACGGCCCTCTGATCGCCCAGGCAACACAGCCGGAGCATCCCGAATTCCGCGATGAAGCGGTCACTCCGCAGGCAACGGCAACCATCACCTTCCGTTTTGAGAACGCGCAGTTGCAACCAGCGAAATACGAAATGACAGTGCATGCAGACGGCACCGGACATTACGTCTCGCATGTTGGGAGCGCTCCGCCTGACGACATCGCTGATCTTCCTGCGCGGGGGCAGGAGCGCGAGATCAGGTTAACAGCCGCTAATGTTCAGAAACTTTTCTCGATTGCAGCGAAGGAGCACCATTTTGCCACGAAGTGCGAAGCTGCCGGAAGCAAAGTCGCCTTCCAGGGAACCAAAACGCTGATGTACGAAGGGCCGGACGGCCAGGGCGCCTGCACCTACAACTACTCTCAAGACCAGAAAATACAGTGGATCTCCACTGAATTTATAGGACTTTCAGCTACGCTCGAAGAAGGCCGACGGCTCAATGTTGAGCATGAGCATGGGCGCCTCGCGCTCGATGCCGAGTTGGAAACGCTGGAAACATTGGTCCATGAAGGACAGGCGACAGAAGTACAGAACATCGCCGCCACTCTGACTGCCATCACGTCGGACGAGGCTGTCATGGTTCGCGCAAGACGACGCGCGCAGGCGCTGCTGGACAACGCGCCACCTGCCAATTGACGATCAATGCCCGTTCCTTGAGTTGAACTTTGAAGAAACTTAATGAAGGCTGCGTCTTTTCTGACCGAATTCAGGTCCGAAATTGCAGAGCGTTGCGCGCAAGGGATAATCTCAACGCTTTGAAGGAGTGCTCAATGAAGAAGCACGTCGGGTTTGGTCGTGGTGTGGCATCGTGGCTTGTTCCACTGCTGATGACTTTCCTGCTGGTATCGCCGCTGATGGCCGAAGATCCGGCAGTGGTCCGCCTCAGCTATGTGAAGGACAATGTATCAGTGAAGCAAGCGGATGGTTCCGTCGTCGACCATGCCGAGCCCGGTCGTGGACGACGGCACGGTCGTCTTCGATTCGAACGCGATCCTGCTCTATCTCG
>CAZZUX010000120.1:0-10990 GCA_964657395.1 uncultured Ktedonobacteraceae bacterium | reverse complement strand
AAATCCCGCTCACAAGCACAAATTGGGAGGCCACGATCGCCTCAAACCGGCCCCGGCAAACGGCCTTGTGCGGTGAGATGGAAAGCGGTGCCCGGAGCTCGGCCTGGTGCCAACTGCTCGCACGCCGAACTACTTCAGGACCATGAAGACGAAAGAAGAAAGGAACTGCAGGCTAAGCGCGGACGCTAACCGACCCAGCGCCGAAAAGCCAGCACGGCGTTCAATCCGCCGAAGGCAAATGAATTAGAGAGAGCCGCTCCAACCGTTTCCTGCCGCGCCTCGTTCGGAATCACATCCAGCCCGCAACCCTCGCCTGCCCGGGTGAAATTGATCGTCGGCGGCAGTACACCATGTTGCAGAGCCAGCGATGTCACCACCGCTTCCACGGCTCCCGCCGCGCCAAAGGTATGTCCATGCATCGACTTGGTCGAACTCACTGCCAGGCCATTGTCCGCATACTCGCCGAACACCAACCGGATCGCCGCCGATTCCACACGGTCATTGGCCTCCGTCGCCGTGCCATGCGCATTCACATAGCCAATCTCCTCAGCCCGCAGGCCGCCATCGCGAATGGCCGCCCGCATCGCCCGCGCTGCACCTTCCGGCGACGGCTGCGTCATATGGCTCGCGTCCGACGACATGCCAAATCCCACAATCTCCACGATCGGTGTCGCTCCTCGAGCAAGCGCAGCTTCCAGCGGCTCCAGCACCAGCATTGCTCCGGCCTCGCCCAGGACCATGCCCGTGCGGTCCGCAGAAAATGGCCGGCAAATCTCCGGAGCCACCACTCGCATCGCTTCCCAGGCCTTCAATCCCCCAAAGAACAGCGGGGCCTCGCTCCCGCCAGCAAGAGCCATCGGCGCCGATCCGGACCGCACCATCCAGAAGGCCTGCCCGATCGCATGGGCCGATGACGAACACGCCGTCGACACGGTATACGTTGGCCCCTGTACCCCGTACTCAATCGAGATATGACTGGCCCCGGCACTCTCCATGCTCAGCGGAATGGTCAGCGGATTCACCCTCGGCTTGCCGTGGTGAAACATCTCCCAGTAGCCGACTTCTTCCACCGCGCGTCCGCCCATGCAGCAGCCCGTCACAATCGCCGACGCAGCACGCAACTCATCCGTCCACGACACGCCCGCCTGGGTCACAGCTTCGCGCGCAGCTACAACAGCCAGCTGCGCCGCACGATCCATCAATGCGACATTCTTGTCCGGAAAATGGGCATCACGGTCATATCCGGAGACACTCGCAGCATTCCGGAACCGGATCGGCCCCTGCTCAAACGTGGGCAGCGGCCGCAAACCCGACCGGCCCTCCTCCAGCGACTGCCAGAACTCACCGCTGTTCAGGCCCAGGCTGCTGATGATTCCCACGCCCGTCACAACCACTCGTTGCATAGTCAGCAGGCCTCTCCACGTCGCAGGCAGCCACTCAAAGGAGACCGGCATGGCAGCCAGCCCGGCACTGGCAAGGGGCCCAAAGTTGTCAGATTAGCTGGCAGAGGAGGATTTTTCCTTGGCATCCACCAGGTGCGTCACGCCCGTGATCATCTCACTCACACGGCAGATCTGCTTGGCTTCCTGGTCGTCAATTTCCACGTCAAACTCGTTCTCCACCTCGAACAACAGGTTGAGCTTATCGAGTGAATCCATCCCCAGGCTCTCGAACGTACTCTCCGGGGTGACGCTCTCTACAGGGATTCTGCGAACTCCGGCGACCAGTCGTAAAACTCGGTCTTGAATGGTTTCAGGCACGTATCTCTCAGCTCGTTTCGTTCTTGCGCCACAACAAAGGCGCCTCCGCGGCACTGGGCCAATTCGGCGTGTGAACGCATGGTAAAAGGTCTATGCGGATTCTACTACTCAAAACGCTAACTCGGCCTCTTCACCCCTCTGCCAGCCTTCCCGCAGCCGTACCAGCCTCAATACCGCCACCCACCCTCCTCGATTTCAGTGTAAATCCGGGTGCCCCACCCTCGCCCAGCTAGGGTGGGTAATGGCGAAGCCACCCGCTCCCTTCCCGGGTCACGTACCCCACCAAGGCCCACCCAATCGAGAACCTTGAAACCATCCCCCCGCATCCATCATGGCGTCACAGACATTACCGCTGTATCGTGAGTCGAACAGCCTACAAAAAACCCATGCTCCTTCCAGACCCAACCCACTCCATCCCGGAAGAACCAAAAAGCTACTGGTTCATCAATTCACTCGTCACCCTGTTGGCCGACGCCTCCACTACCGAGGGATCCTTCTCACTCTACCGGCAGATCGCTCCCGCGGGTTTCGCGACTCCCTGCCACACCCATCCAGCCTACGGGGAGGGCTTCTATGTCCTCGATGGAGAGGTCACAGTCTTTTGCAACGGCGTCAAGACTGTCCTCGGGCAAGGCGGCTTCCAGTATCTGCCGGGTAGCCTTCCACACGGCTTCCGCGTCAGTAGCGCCGGTCCAGCGACGATGATGATCGTCTCTCCTGCGGAAAGTACCTTCGGCTCTTTCGTAAAGGAGATGGGAGAACCCGCCACGTTTCACGGGCTCCCAACCCCATCGCCCATCGACTTCGCCCGGCTCGGCATGCTGAGTGCCAAGTATGGATCGAGCACCCTGGGCCCACTGCCGGAATAACCTCAACGGCGCACCCCGCATCTCAGGGTGCCGTCGACGCTTCCGCACTGGTCTGCTTCATCTCCCGTGTGATCGCGTCCGCAGCATTCCCTGCCACCACCCAGCTCGCCGACCCTGCAACCACGGCCTCATCCTCGAACCAGAGAAATCCGAAGTCGTCGATGCACTCCGGAAAGTCCGGCTTGATCACGATGTATCCCGGGATCACCGCTCCCGGAATATAAGCGTTGTCAGCACGATTGTTGCTGTACGTCTTGGTCTTCGAGACCGTTCCCACACCGGCCACATACGACGTACTGGATACCGGGTGCGTGCCCAGGATGTAATTCACCGCACGCAGCGTATATTCCGGGCTCACCAGCTCCGGAAAGGCCTTGTGCAGAAAATACATTCGGATCGCCATGTCCACCACTGCACCCGATCCGCCCCACGTGCCCACACTCGGCGGCACACCGAACGGTGTCGCATCCAGCTCCTTGTCCACTCCCGCCATGTACGCCTTCACCGCCGCCCGCACCTGGTCTTTCTCGCCTGCATCCAGATAAGGTAACGCCCGCATCGCCGTCCACCCGCGCATCCCCATCTGCTCCGGCTTCAGGATCTCCGGCAGCAGCTCCTTCAGCCGTGACTTGTACGGCTCACCCCCATGGGTTGCAATCGTCAATTCCAAAGCAGCCGCCCAATCCTGACCAACACTGAACCGTCCTCGGCCGGATCCAACCGGAGCAGCTGGTACAGCCGCAGCCGTTGCAGGAGCCGTAGCCGGTTTCGAAGCACCCGGCCGCCCGCGATGACCCTGCGACGCCGCCAGCACCCCACCCTCCAGTGCGCCATCCGGAGCCTCCGCACCAAACCCCCGACCCGCCGCCTGCGTCGGATGAGCCTTTTCGTCATTCCACGCCTTGACCGCCGTCGCGAGACAATCCTTGGCCGTCGCATCATCCCAGCCCTTCAGCACATCTGCCGCCGCAGCCAGCGCCGCAATTGCATTCCACTGAAAGAAAGGATTCGTCGTCGAAAAGATCCACCGATCGTCCGGCCGGCCCGAGTAGTCACCCTTCACTTCATGCGGACCCAGCTTCGGATCATAGATACGGCCATCCGTCTTCGTAGCCCCATCCCCCAGGTGCGTGTACTGGCGCAGGTCCGGCTCGTGCGTGCCACGAATCGAGTGACCGATGTTGTGGAACTGCGCCAGGATCAGCACCGCGCCATGCTTTACCTGCTGCACCGTATCCGGTACCCCATCCGGACGATGCATCTCCACTTCCCGTGTCCCCTCATCCACCGTCAGCTCGTCATACTTCAGATCGAACGCCCGATATGCCAGCGCCAGGCTCTGGATCACGCTTAACTGCGCCGGCTCTTCCAGGTCGAAATCGCCCGCGTCATACCAGCCGCCCACATTCATCCCCGGAATGTGATCGCCGCCCTTCCACTTTCCATCCGTTGCCGTCGCCTGGTTCCAGCCATCGAACTGCTCGCCCACCACCGGCGCCAGCCGCCCATCATCCAGGTGACTCGCCCCATGCCACACCCGATAGCCCTCCCGCACCGACACATGGTCCATCTGTTCCGCAATGTGGTGGTCCAGGCTGTCCTGCCAGGTCTTCGCGTACGCATCCTGCGCGATCGGGAACGGCGCCGTCTTCTGCCCCGCATACTCGATCACGTACAGCCCCGGATCCTTTACCGGGGTGAAGTCGAACTTCGCATACACATATCGCAGCCACGGCGTCGAAGCCGTTACCGGCCCCTCAAAGGCCTGCTTGTACGATCCGTCCTCCATCAGCCGCAGCACCTTGGCGGTCCTCGGCGCGTCGTACTTCGGATCCAGCTCCATGACTGCTACCTTTTCAAAATCCGGCGCATACCCCACCTGGCTGTGCGCAATCACCGGCGGCCGTGTCCAGTTCGGAATGACGTCCGGCCGGATATGCCAGACAATCGCCCCCGCCGTCTTGCCCGCAGGAATCAGCGAGCGCAGCACAAACCAGCCGTTCTGCGCACGGTCCCGTCCATCAAACAGCATCAGGTCCGTCGTCTCCGACTTCACATTGATCCGGGCCAGCGCATCGTCCACGCCCAGCGTCATGCTCCTGCCCTCGGCAAACGGCAGCGGCTGCGTGTAGCCCTTGGCCTTGTCCCAGTCCTCCAGGTAGTAGGCCTTCTTCGGCTCATCCGCCAGCGGCATCACCTTCACCATCGCATCGTCAGGAGTCCGCGGGAATATCCCGGCCTTGCTTCCATCCACCAGGTACGACTTGCCCATGTAAATCGATGGCAGAAACTCCAGGTTGAACCCCGCGCGCCCGGCCAGCTTCTCCGGCAGCGGCTGGTCGAGATTGATCGTCACCTTCACCCCGCCCGGCTCCGCCGCCACCTCCAGCGTGTAGCTGAGATTAAAGGTTGGAAACGCAAGACTCGCCTTGAGCCGATTGTTCGCCTTATCCGCCTCGCGCCCCTTCAGCGTCGCCACCAGGTCCCACTGCTCCGGAGTCGGCATCAGCCGCACGTCGCCATTCGTAGCAACACGCTGGCCATGCAGAATCATCTCCATCGCCGTATTCTTCTGGTCCACGAACACCGGATGGTACGTACTGTCGTAAAGAAAGACGCTGAACCCCTGCGTATTCAGATAATTCTTATCTGTCACCGTCATGGCAAAATCGCCACCAAACAAACTAGCAGCAGAGGTCAGGACCAGCAGAAGACAAACAAAGAGGCGCATAAACATATCGCCACACCTTACATGACAATTCCACCTCCCGGCATCCTCAAACACAACGCATTCCGGTCAGGACAAGTCCACGCCGGAGACCTTGACGACGGCCTGCCATGCGGCTTCCTGGCTGGCGCGATCGTGGAGGTGTGGCTGGCGCTGCACCTCCATTGGGCCTGAGAACTTCCCTTTAGCCGAAGCGAAGAATTGCCCTGAGAGGTCGGTTCCAAACTCCGACGCCTGGATGTAGCGACTCGCCGCGATCGCCGGCGTTTGGTTCATGCCGGGAATAAGGTTCACGACGGCCGAAAGGTTTCATTCCCGAGGAAGCACTCGACCGTGCCGTAGAGATGTTTTGGGAACATGGGTTTGAAGGCGTCGACGTGGATCGGATCGCGCGCGCTGTGAATGTCACCAAGCCCGCGCTGTACCGGGCCTTCGGAGACAAGTCCACGCTGCTGAGGGCCGTCGAACGCTACGCGCTGATTTATGGAGCTCCGAAGATGGCAGCATTCCTGGCAGAGCCGGACATACACAATGCCGTGACCGCATTTTGCGAGGCTACCGTTGAGACCGCTACCGGCGACACTCGCAGCGGCTGCATGTTGGCCGCCGCTGCACTGGGACATTCAGAGCGGGTAACAGAAATCCGCGCGTGGCTCGCGAACGGTTTCACAACAAGCGCTGATATCTTCGCGAAACGTTTCCAGCACGAGGCAAAGGCGGGCCGTCTGAGCCGCACCCCCTCTGCCCAGGTGCGAGGCCGTTTGCTCGTTGACTTGCTCCAGGGTGTGCAGCTTCGAGTCAAGGTTGGCATCACTCGCGAGGAATTACTGCAGGATGTCCGAAGCTATGTGCCCTTGATTCTTCGCGGGCAAATCTAACGCACGTCTCGGAGAAGCGTCTAGACGAGCCGCGAATCGCCGAGCATCATCCAGGCCAGATCAGAAATGGGGAGTCGGCTTCCGGAAGCGATCAGCGTGGCTCGTTCTCTATTGTCACGATCACGCCAGGTCGCGCCGGCACGACTCATGTACACCCTAAAAATCAACTGTCTCCCCTAGCCCCGCATACCGGCTCCGCTCCCCCCATCGCTGCTGCACCCGCATGAACGCCAGTTCCCCCGAGCAATGCCCGATACTCATCGTCTTCACGTGATACTTGTCCGCCAGCACATCGAGCGTGCCCTCCACCTGCTCCGGTGAATCCTGCAGCAGGTGCAAACCACCGGCCAGCATCACCACCGGCTTGTTCGGATCGGCAGCCGTCGCCGCCGCCAGGATGCGCTCAACCCCCGGGTGTGAGCACCCCACGAACACCACCGGACCCGCCGCCGTATCCAGCACCAGCGAAATCTCACGCAGCCCCTTGAACGCGGGCTTCTCGGACACCAGCGCCACCAGCCGCATGTGCGGGCCGATGTTCATTGACTCACTCACTGCCGTCATATTCGTATCCGTCCACGCCACCCATCCCTTCGGCTCCGGCCTTTCGCCGCCGCCAAAGTAGCGCATCCTGGCCGGCAATTCCGGCCGCGCATCGGCCGTCAGGAAGCCCGGCGGCAGCACCGTCCCCGTGAAAAAAGGATCGTCCGGCACATACAACTTCACCTTCGGGTTCTTCGCCAGCACATAGCGCAGCCCGGACGTATGATCGCCATGCGCATGCGTAACGATCACCATGTCCAGCCGCGTCAGATCGACATGCAGCGCCTCGACATTCCTGCGAAACACTTCAATGTTGTCGCCGGTGTCGAACAGAATGCGTTTGCCCTCAAATTCAATCAGCGCCGAATAGCCCCAGTCCTGCTCCAGGCCCGGCCGACTCCCGAACGCATCATTCAGAATCGTCACGTGGTTCTGTGCCATGCCCGGAAACACAAACATCAGCATCAGCACTCCAGCCAGGAACATCATCCAGCGACTACTAAAACGCGGCATAAGCAAAAACCTCGGCGATCAGGTGCCAACAGGGTCGCATAGCCAGTTCGTTCTAGGAAGCCGGTCCCCGCAGCGCAGCCATCTCCATACTTTCATCTCCTCCTAACCTCCTGTTGATGTAACCCGTTGCATACTTACCTCAGAACGTGCCAGGAGACGCCACATCCATGGAGCCTCGATTGCGCATTTCCTACCTCTGGGAAGAACAACAGCGGGCCGACGAAGGCAAGACGTCCGTCGTCTCCGAATACACCACAGGCGTCTCCCT
Source organism: uncultured Ktedonobacteraceae bacterium (assembly GCA_964657395.1). Classification (GTDB taxonomy): domain Bacteria; phylum Acidobacteriota; class Terriglobia; order Terriglobales; family Acidobacteriaceae. The sequence continues at coordinate 3,431 of CAZZUX010000120.1, read as the reverse complement.
CCACAGCCACACCAGCCTCTCCGAAGAAAGCCTCACCTTCATCGACAAAATGGCTCGCGAGATGCCAATCCTCCGCAAGCTATTTGAACGAGCCGAACGCCGCACCCTCACCCGCCACGGCCTGCACCTGGATTTCCTCCGCGGCAACTGGCGTCCACCGCTCGTTCCCCGCATGGCCTTCGATCTCGAAGCCCGCCAGATCCAGCAGGAACTCGGTCTCAACGCACTCGTCTCCATCACCGACCACGACACCATCCAGGCGCCGATGCTGCTGCGCACCCTGCCCTCATCGCGCCACATCCCGGTCTCTGTCGAATGGTCCGTCCCCTACGGACCCACCGAGTTCCACCTCGGCATCCACAACCTGCCCAGCCAGTCTGGAGTTGAGTGGATGGAGCGTTTCGCCGCCTACACCGCCGCTCCCGATAACGCCGAACTCAGCAGGATTCTGCGCGCCCTCCACGCTATCCCCAGCGTCCTCATCGTCCTGAACCACCCCATCTGGGACCTCTACGCCATCGGCCAGGACAAGCACAACCAGGCCGTCGGCAACTTCATGGTCGAGCACGGCGCCTGTATCCACGCCATGGAGCTGAACGGCCTCCGCCACATGAAAGAAAACCGCGCCGTCGTCCGCCTCGCCCAGGCCTGGGGCCAGCTCCTCATCTCCGGTGGCGATCGTCACGGCCTCGAACCCAACGCCATCGTCAACCTGACCAACGCCACCAGCTTCACCGACTTCGTCCGCGAAGTCCGCGTTGAAAAACGCAGTCACGTCCTCTTCATGAACCAGTATCTCGACCCGTGGGAGCAGCGCATCCTACGCTCCACCCTCGACGCCGTCCGCGACTTTCCGCAGTTTTCCGAAGGCTGGCAGCGCTGGGACGAACGCGCCTTTCATCCCGACGCCCACGGCATCATGCGCTCCTTCGCCGACCTCTGGCCCAACGGCAAAGCCCCGCGCCTCCTGCGCACCGCCATCACCATCGTCCATCTCCTCGAAAACCGCCTCTGCACCCGCGGCCTCCGCCTCGTCTACAACCACGAAGAAATGAACGTAGCCGCCGGCCTTGGCGAAATCGCTTAAGAGGCATATCAGACAAGCCCGGGTGACACATCCTCGCGCAGCTAGGATGGGCAATCGCAAAGCGATCCGCTCTCCCCAGCCAGGCCGGCCAATTCCGCGAGCAAACAGCAATTTAGGAACGCGGAAGGCTATGTGCCAGTACGGCTAGTTGCGGATGTCTACGTACTCCTCGGTATAAGGGCGCTTCAAGAAAGTCGTCCACAAATAATTGACCGAGTAACGAAACGCCATGCGCAGAATACCTTCTTTCTGTAACCGGCGCGCCGACGTATTCATCTTTAGCTTCAGCGTAAATAACACCGGCCCCACCTTGCTCAGCCGTCGCGCAATATCGGTATCCTCGCCATAGAACGCGATCCGCGTATCGAAGCCGCCAATCTGTTCCAGCGCCCACCGCGCCACCACGAAGTTCCCGCCCTGGATCATCGAACCGACCCGCAGCAGGTAGCGATTGATCGCATACGTCGCCCACGCGATGAAGTAGTACACCCGCACCAGCACCCGCTGTCGAGCCGTCAACTCGTAGTAGATGACTGGCCCGCTCAGCGCCGCCAATTTAGGATTCAACTCGAAATTTCGCACCACCTCATCAACCCACCCTGGCGTCAGGACAGAATCAGCATCCACATTCGCAATCAGATCCCCCACGCTCGCATCGAAGCCAGCCTGCCGCGCATACGTCAGCCCCTTGCGCGGCTCATCCACCACGCGCACCCGTGGAAACGAAGCTGCCAGCGCACGCGTGCCGTCCGAACTGGCGTTATTCACCACCACGATGTCGAAGTTTGCAGGAGCGGATTCCGTCTGCGCCAGGATCGCCCGCAGACAACGGCCGAGATACGCTTCCTCGTTGTACGCAGGCACCACAAAGCTGATGATCATCCGCCGTCCAGTTAACCACCTCTATGTTACGAACGCATGACGATTCGGCCTGAGTCGTCTGCATACCAGTGCTACGTTGTTAGACCAGTGGGGAAGTCATGCCTATCCGCAACGGTGTACTTACAACCCTGTTTATACTTGCTGGCTTACAGGCTTGGTCACAAGCAACTCCGCCGACATCCACCACAACCACTTCCGCAACCGCCGACCCGCAAGCCGAGCCGTGCACGTCCGGCGATAAGGATGTTCTCCTGCTAACCCCGATGTCGAAGGACCAGAGCAAACGACTCCGCAAGAAGTATCTGCCTGCCGTCATCAAGGAGACTTTCGATACTTGGCTGAAGTACATCCCGGAAAAAGCCAGAGCCCCGCTCTTCACCAAGGGCTGCGTGGCGATCTCGTTCACCATCACCCGGACCGGCAAAGCCTCCATGATGAAGCTCGACCATCCGAGTGGAGATAGGCCGCTTGATCTCGCCGCTTGGGGCGCAATCACATACTCGACCTACTTACCATTGCCCAACGACTACCCCAATGATGAATTAAGCCTGCGTCTTACTTTTCTCTACAACCAGAAGCCCGGAAAAGGCGGAGTCATACCGATCCAAAACCCGTAACCGTTTCCGGAAGCCAGATGCCTACAATCCCGACGTCGAGTACATCAACGGGGAATTGAAGAAGCGAAACGTAGGAGACTACGAGCACGCCAGGCTGCAAGCTTTAATCAGCGGATGGTTCGGCAGGAACGAGAATCAATGGAACGTGCAAGGCGTTATTAGCCAGCGCACCCGTACCGCACAGACCACCATTCTCATCCCCGACCTAGCCCTGCTCCCCAAAGGTCATCAGCCCCGCGTCATCGAGACCGCGCCCATCCTCGCGGTCGAGATCCTCTCCCCGGAAGACCGCTACAGCGACGTCTCCGACAAGATCCGCAAATACCTAGACTGGGGCGTCAAATCCGTCTGGATCATCGATCCCGAAACCACCATGGGCCAGGTCTGGACCGCACCCTACACCTGCCACACCAGCGACACCCTGACCGTGCAGGACACACCCATCACCCTGCACCTGCCAGCGCTTTTCGCATCCCTGAAGAACAGCTAGCGATCAGGCTGAAGCCCATCAGTCCTCACAGGTCGAACCTGCGACCAACGGGAGCAGCCACAAAATAGAGCGTGAAGCGCCGACACCCCTACGGCCAGCACTACAGCTCGACCGACTTAGCCTCCACCAACCCCCGCGCCTTCGCCACAAACTCCGCGAGCGGCATCGCCCCCAGGTCACCCTTCCCGCGCACCCGCACACTCACTGACTCGGCCTCCGCTTCCTTGTCCCCAAACACCAGCACATACGGAATCTTCTGCATCGTCAGGTCGCGCACCTTGGCATTCATCTTCTCGTTGCGCGCATCCAGTTCCACGCGCAGACCCGCTGTCCGCAGCTGGTCCGCCACCTTCTC
>CAZZUX010000119.1:0-11126 GCA_964657395.1 uncultured Ktedonobacteraceae bacterium | reverse complement strand
GGTGGCAGGAGGAGAAAGGTCGTCTGTTTGGCGTGTCAGACTTCCAAATTGTTCCACGTGGAACAATCGAGAACCTAAGTGTAGTGCGTACAGGACCATTTGCTCATTTCCTGCCGATTATATGAGCTTGTATTCATGTTCCGTAGGTTGCATTTGGTTTGCGGGAACGATAGAAGAGGGTGGGTGTGGGAGATACGGTCCGGACGGCAGCGTCCAGGCAATCACCGCAGCTTCACTGGAGATTACACAACAGAAGAAGGCGGAGCAGGCGCTGATTCTGAGCGAGAAGCTGGTTGCAGTAGGGAGACTTGCCAGCTCCATTGCGCACGAGATCAATAATCCCCTGGAGTCTGTGACCAACCTGATGTACCTGGCTCGCAACAGCAGCAACATGCAGGATGTCCAGCATATTTTGGAGTTCGGCGAGAGGGAACTGCGCCGGGTGTCGGCGATTACGAATCAGACGCTCTGCATTCACCGGCAGTCGACAAACCCGATAAGCGTCAAGCTGGAGGAGTTGATTGAAAGTACGCTTTCTATCTACCAGGGCCGATTATCAATTCGCATGTAAGTGTACGACGGCGTTTTAGCGCCAAGCGGTCGGTGAGATGTTTCGAAGGTGAGATCCCCAGGTAGTCAGCAACCTGGTAAGCAATGCGATTGATGCGCTGCCGCCGCTTGGCGGAACGCTGGCTCTCCGCACGAGGCACGGCGTTGACTGGCAGAGCGGTGCGGAGGGCCTGGTCATTACTGTTACTGATTCTGGGCCAGGAATGGCGCCATCTGTGAAGGCGCGATTGTTTGAGCCGTTCTTCACTACGAAAGGGATCGGGGGCACAGGATCGGGTTTATGGGTGAGCCAGGAAATTGTCGGGCGTCATGAGGGAAGGCTGCGAGTGAAGAGCAGTCAATCTGCTAAACACAGCGGTACTGTCTTCACCATTTTTCTGCCATCCGATGCAGTAATTCGAAAAGCAGAAAGTCCTGCAGCGACTGCTTCAATCGAGGCATGACAACGGGGCGTATGCATTCCCCAAGGGGGCGGAATGGGCGGATGACTTCGTTGTGCTCAAGGCGCCGCTTGCGCTCCGACCATGCGGAAGATCCGGATGACTGACGGTGAGATGATCTAAAGATCTATTGGCAGAACAAGAGCATGCCGAAGAGAAAGAACCAGAAAAGTCCCATCGAATGCCAGTACCAGGCGGTGCAATCCACGAGGATCTGGCGGTATTCAACCCGCTTGAGATAGAACAGGCCTGCGACTGCCGCGCATAGAGCGAGCAGGCCGAGGATCAGGTGAGCGCCGTGGGCGCCGGTGATGAGATAAAAGAAGTGACTTGCCGGATTTCCCGAGAAGAAGACGCCGGCCTCGGAGAGTTGTTTCCAGGCTATCCATTGACCACCCATAAAGAGCAGGCCGAGCAGGACGGTTGCGGCAAGCCATGGAGCAGCGCGGCGCGACATGGGGCGTCCCAGTCCGAGCCATTCATCCATGACATCCACTTCATGGAAGAGCTGTCTGCGCGCAAGTTCGACAGTGACGGAACTGATCAGCATCACGGCTGTATTCAGGAACAGGATGGACGGGAGGGTAATGGGTCGCCAATCCAGTACGTATTCGCTACGCGCATCGAAATGGCCGGTTGCCTGGCGTGCAAAAAAGGCGCTGACGAGCGCGATGAAGAACATCAGATCGCCGGAGAGACCGAAGATGAGCGCCATGCGATATCGGGTGATCAGTTCGCGCGGTCCGCGTTGTCCGCGGTTATGACGGTCCCAGTTTTCGTCTCCGCCACCGCCTCCGGTTGGACGGTTGTGAACGGGAGGTCGGCCGCCAATGCCGGTATCTTTGCGTTCAACGTCCTGCGCCGGGGTACGGGTGAAAGTTGCGGGCATTACCTGATCTCCACCGGTTCGTTTGCAGTGGCTGCGCATTGCGGGGAAATCGCAAGCTTTGCCAAAGCTTCCAAAATCAGATTACTCCTGTTGTTGCGGAGCGGCCCACCCCGAAATGCAAAACACCTTTACCGTGGAAACGAATTGTGAGTTGACTGTGACAATGAGATCGCATGCGCGGTGCGACTACCGGTTTCAGCCCTGGGAGTGCTGACTCGTGCGTACCATTTCGAGGAAGTACTGGTGTACACGACGGTCACTGGACAGTTCGGGATGGAAGGTAGCGGCAAGGATATTGGCCTGCCGGACGAGGACAGGGCTGCCGTCTCTTTCCGCAAGAAGCTCGACGTCATGGCCTACCCTGCTGATGCGGGGAGCGCGGATAAACACCATCTCGAGTGGACCACCTGCGAGGGTTGTTTCGGCCTGATAGATGGAGCTGTCGTTCTGTCGCCCGTAGGCATTCCGTTCAACGGTCGCGTCTAATTGCGAGAGCGACGTTTGTGCCGGGTGAAGAACTTCCTTCGCCAGAAGGATGCAACCTGCACATGTGCCGAAGGTTGGCTGAGCGGCAGTGTAGGCCTGCAATATTTTGAAGAAGTTGTCGCGTTCCAGGAACTTGAGGATCGTTGTCGATTCACCGCCGGGGATGATCAGGCCGGAGATGTTCGTCAACTGATCCGGATAACGGACGAGGACAGGCTCGGCGCCGATCTCCAGCAGGGCAGCGGCATGGAGATCATAGCCACCCTGGACGGCGAGAACACCGATGCGTATCGGATGGGCAGGAGTCATGAGAGTTGAGGGGCCGGCGCTGGATGCGAACAGGGAACTGCAGCGCGAGTTGAACACCGCAGTCCCCAAAAGCGGGCGCGGATTCTACCAGCCGCGGTTCTGCATCATGGAGTCTTTGTCGAGCATGGCAACGGCGAGACCCTTCATTGCGCCGGAGCACTCAGCACTGGTTTCGGCCAGGATCTTCGGATCGTCGAAGTGAGTGGAGGCCCTGACAATGGCCCGGGCCCGGCTCTCCGCTTCTTCCGGATCGGCAAAGTTGTAGGAGTCCTTCATAAAGATGCCGGAACCGACAAAGACGGTCTCAGCGCCGAGCTGGCGAACCAGGGCTGCATCGGCAGGTGTGGCAATACCGCCGGCGGAGAAATTCGGCACGGGAAGCTTGCCGGCCTTCGCAACCATGTAGACGAGCTCGTAGGGAGCGCGGTGATCCTTGGCAGCGACGTAAAGCTCATCATCACCAAGGACGGTGAGGGCACGAATCTCTTTGACGATTTGCCGCATGTGCTTGACAGCATGCACGACGTCCCCGGTTCCGGCTTCACCCTTGGTGCGGATCATGGCTGCGCCTTCGGCGATGCGGCGCAGAGCTTCTCCGAGATCGCGAGCTCCGCAGACAAAGGGTGTGCGGAAGGCGTGCTTGTCGATATGGTTTGCTTCGTCGGCGGGTGTCAGCACCTCGGACTCATCGATGAAGTCGACGCCGATTTCCTGAAGCACCTGGGCTTCGGCGAAATGGCCGATGCGACACTTGGCCATGACCGGGATCGAGACAGCTGCCATGATCTCGCGAATCATCTTCGGGGAAGACATGCGGGCGACCCCGCCTTCCGCGCGAATCTGTGCGGGCACGCGTTCGAGCGCCATCACTGCGACCGCCCCGGCTCGCTCTGCAAGCTTCGCTTGCTCGACGTTGATGACGTCCATGATGACGCCACCCTTGAGCATCTCAGCCAAGCCTACCTTGAGGCGGAGAGCGGGTGCCTGCGAATAATGACCGTTGCTGCTGCCGTTCTGATCTCCGTGTGCCATGTGATGCCTTTCCTGCGGAATGCCGGTGGAACAACCGACAGCATCCGCAACATCCTAGTTTAACAGGGCGTGAGCCTTCCCGGGTTTTGACGCGAAGTACAGGGCACTGCTGCGTGACTTGCCTGTTTTGATAGTAGGTTTATTTTCTCGTTCATTGCCGGTTGGCGACGACCACTCTTGCACGTGCTCATGAAAAATCGAGTCAAAGGTGACGCAGTGAAAAGCTGCTTCTACTTGTCAGCAGACATACAAAGCTTCCGCTTCGACATCCACCCTTATGGACAAGCACTTCCTTTCCAGAGAACTTCAAGCTTCTGGACGAAAGCCCGGTGAGCCCTCGACATGAGCAGAATGGTTCCTGTGAAGACATCGATTTCCGCAGCGCAGAGAACCAGGCGCCACACGCGCAAGTCTTTGTGGTCGCTGGGAGGAAGGTCGCTGAAGCAAGTTGCCGGTTTTACGTGGGAGCGGGTCCTCGAGGATGACCTTACCGGCCGGTCGGCGCAGCTCTCCTACTATTTCTTTCTGTCGCTCTTTCCGGGTCTGATCTTTGTCTCTTCGTTGATTGGCCTGGTTGCCGGCGCACACAGCCATCTGCGGGATCACCTGCTGGATTCGTTCGGAACGTTTCTGCCACCCGCCGCTTACACCCTCGTAGTCAGTACGTTCACCGAGGTGCTGCAATCGAGCACAGCAGGGAAGGCACTGCTGGGAGTGCTGTTTGCGTTCTGGTCGGCAACTTCCGGTCTCTCCGCGGTACAGGACACGCTCAATGGGGTGTGCCGGGTGAAAGAAACGCGGCCGCTGTGGAAGAGCACACTCACTTCGATGGTCCTCACGGTGGTGGTCGTAACGCTGGGTATGTCTGCGCTGGTGGCCTTCTTTTATGGAGGTGTGCTGGTGGAGTTTATCTCGGCCGAGATCGGTTTAAGTGCGGGGCTCACTTTCCTTTGGAAACTGGTGCAGTGGCCGATAGCGGTGTTCCTGTTGTCTCTCACATTTGCAGTGGTTTACTACTATGCTCCCAACATTAAGCGGATCGAATGGCGCTGGATTACTCCTGGATCGGCGGTCGGGATTCTTGGCTGGCTTGGGGTGTCGGGTATCTTCCGTGCTTACCTTCACTACTTCAATCACTACTCGGTGACTTACGGCTCACTCGGCGCTGTCATTATCCTGCTGCTCTGGTTCTACCTGACAGGCTTCATGTTGTTGCTCGGTGCCGAGGTGAATAGTGTGATCGATCAGGTCACTGGAGGCGGCGAAACAGCGGCGAATGTAGGTGCGCACCGCGGGATTTCGGTGAAGGAAGAGAAAGCATCGCCGGCATGACCTGGCGGGAGCATGGCATGAAGTGACGGCAGTGCTTGCGTGCTGGCAGCGGCGGTATACTCGAGAACATGTCAGTGATTGAAAAGCCAGCTCCGAAGAGTTTCTACATCGAAACATTCGGCTGCCAGATGAATGTACATGACTCTGAAAAAGTCATTGGCACCCTTGAACATGAGGGTTATGCGCAGGTGCAGACCGAAGAAGCGGCTGATCTGATCCTTTACAACACCTGCTCGATCCGCGACAAGGCGGAGCAGAAGGTCTTCAACCGGTTGAACGACTACAAGAAACTGCATAAGCAGGGTAAGCGGTTTGCGGTGATTGGCTGCGTGGCGCAGCAAGAAGGCGAAAAGATCTTCGAGCGCGCGCCCTATGTGTCGCTGGTTTCGGGCTCCGCGTCGTATCGCAAGCTGCCGGAGATGCTGGTGAGGCTGCAAGCCGGTGAGAATCGTATTACAGGCCTGGATGATCGGCAGACTGAAGAGACGTTCGAGACCGAGTTTACTTCGAGATCCAACAAGTACCGCGGATACATCACCATCATAGAAGGGTGCGACAAGTTCTGTGCTTACTGCGTGGTTCCTTATACGCGAGGCAAGGAGCGAAGCCGTACTTCCTCGTCGGTGCTGGAGGAAGCGAAGCGGATGGCGGACAGCGGATACAGCGAGATCCAGCTGCTGGGTCAGAATGTGAATAGTTATTGTGATCCGGAAGGGAAGCGGAGTTTTGCAGAACTGCTTGCAGCTGTCGGCCAGATTGAAGGGATCCGACGGGTGCGTTTTACTACTTCACATCCACGGCATTTTTCGAGAGACATTATCCAGGCGATCGAAGACAATCCTGCGTTGTGCAACCACGTACATCTGCCGGTACAGAGTGGTTCCTCCAAGGTGCTGCATGCGATGAATCGTGAATACACGCGCGAGCAGTACCTCGAGCGCATTGCATGGATGAAAGCAGCGACACGACCGATCAGTATGACTACGGACATCATTGTGGGATTTCCGGGCGAGACGGCGGCGGAATTCGAGGAGACGATGACGCTGCTGGAAGAGGTGCAGTACGACGCGGTGTTCGCCTTCAAGTATTCAGCCAGGCCGAATACTCCAAGCCTGGCGATGCCCGACATCATTCCCGATGAAGAGAAGGGTCGCCGTCTGCAGGAATTGATGGATCGGCAGCGGGAGATTCAGAGGATCAATTATGCGCGTTCCATAGGCCAGAGTATGGAGGTGGCGGTGGAAGGTCATAACCAGGCGCGAGCCCAGGTCTTCGGTAAGGATTCGCGGAATATCACAGTCAACTTCACTGTTGCGGGACCGATCCTGCCTTCGCCGGGAAGTTATTTGCCGGTAAGGGTTACTCATAGCTTTCCTAACAGCCTGGTTGGCGAATTGATCGCCTAGGATATAGATATGGACGTCGAGATGAAGATTCGGGGGTTAGTCATGGATCCCTCGACCAGTATGCCTATCGTGATCCTGAAGGACCTGACCAGCGATGTGGTGCTCCCTATATGGGTGGGTCTGTACGAAGCGAATGCCATTGCGCTTGAGATTGAGAAGACAACGACTCCCCGACCGATGACCCATGACCTGGCACGCAACCTGATCAATGGTCTGAATGCGACGGTAGAGAAAGTAGTTGTCAATGAGCTTCGCAACGACACCTTTTATGCAGTGATCTGGTTGCGCCAGGATGGTGAGACAGTGACCCTGGATGCACGACCTTCCGACGCGATTGCTCTCGCGCTGCGATGCGATTGCCCGATCTTTGTCAGCGAGGATGTGCTTCGCGTGGCGAAACTGGCTCCTACGGCAACCGACACAACGCCCGAGGAACTTCGGAGATGGCTGGAGGGCCTCAATGATGAGGACCTTGGCCGGTACAAGATGTAGCCCTGTGCCTGACACGCCATCAGCTAAGTAGACCCGGTAGGTTACACTTACGCAGCGATGGCTGTTTCTCGACGAATCGAAAGACGTTCGCGACACGCGACGGGATGAAGAAGAGCACACACGCATGAGTCGCAGTGGCCGGGCAGCCAACGGATTCCTAACCAGCATTCTTCAATACGCCTCGCAAATTGTGGTGCAGGCGCTGCTGGCGCCGATTGTCCTCCGGGTTGCAGGGCGTGAAGCACTAGGCGCTTATGCGGCTATCATGCAGACGCTGAGTTTTCTTGCGCTGGTGGACATTGCGCATTCGTGGTCGCTGGAACGATTTCTTGGGCAATCGATCGGACTGGCGGATGGTGGAGCGCGCTTTCGGCACGTGTTCACGACAGCACGCACGCTCCTGCTGATTACAAATACGATTTTTGCAGGCCTCACGTTTATTTTCAGCTTGTTCATCAGCAAGCTGTTTCATCTTTCTCCCGGGATCGCGCACCAGGCGAAGGAAGCGTTGTATGTCATCGCGATCTGGTCTATTTTCCGAACGCCTCTTGCAGCGTATTTGAATGCCTCGGTGGCAACGCAGGATCTGGCGGCAACCAACCTTATCGGCACGCTGCTGGGAGCATCCCGTGCTGTGGCCTCTTTGATCTTCGTTCTTCTCGGAGGAGGCCTGTTCGGCCTGATGCTTTCAGGCACCATCGTCGAGGCCGCCGGAATGTTCCTCTACCGCGTTCGATTCAAGAAGCTCAATCCGACGCTTATGCCATCGTGGGGCATCCCCGAGCCAGCGCTGTTGCGCGAGATGGTGGGCTTCGGCGGACACGCGATGTTTCTCAACGTGGGCAACATGCTGGTATTCAGCTCCGGCAACACGTTTGCCGGGATGACTAGCGGTGCAGCGGTCGCCAGCACCTATTACACCTCGCAAATGCCGACCATGACTGCTTACAACATGATTCTGCGGCTATCGGACAGTGCTACTCCGGCGATTAATGAATTGTGGGGTCGGAATGATCGAGAGCGACTGAAGCTGGCACTGATGCGGCTTACGCGTTTCCTGGTGCTGCTCTCGCTGCCGCTGGCAACGGGTGTCATGCTGTTCAATCGCGACCTTGTGGTGTCCTGGGTTGGCCCGCAGCAATATGCTGGCCGGCTGTTGACGATCACGCTTGGATCGTTTTGCCTGGTGATTGCGATTCAGCGGGTCGCGATCGTTTATTCATTCGTGCTCGGATGGATGCGACTATTGACGATCACTGCCTTCACCCAGGGTCTTGCGAACCTGGGCCTCGCGCTTTATCTCGGAAAGCGGCTGGGACTTGGCGGGATTACTCTTGCGCTGGTCATTGTGGTGCTTCCGCAAACTTTCCTGTTATGGCGAAAGATCGGGAAGTTCTTCAGCTTCAATCCGACGGTGTTCCTAGCACAAGCAATATTGCGCTGCGCGCCAGCCCTTGCTGTTGCCTCTGCGCTCGGACTCCTGGTGCATCACTTTGTGACGATCCGTCAGAAGCACCTGCTGCCTTTCTTTGCTGAGGCGCTAGTGTTCATCTTTGCGTACAGCATTCTTGCCTACCGGTATTCGCTGGTAGACCAGGACAAGGGCGATATCAACCGCTATCTCGGCACCTTCGCGAGGCGTGGAAGGAGTCTCCTTGGCCGGCCGGTGCTGGAGGGGGGCGACATAGGATGAGCAAGACGGATGCTGCAGAGACGCTGCCCCTAGTATCTGTGCTTTTTCTCACCTACAAGCGCGTCCATCTCTTGAAGAAGGCCGTGGCAAACTTCCGGGCGCACACCGCCTATCCGCGGTTGGAGTTAGTGATTGCCGACGACGGCAGCACAAAATCCATTCAGGCAGAAATATTGAATCTTCCCGCGGATATCTACGCGCTTGCTCCGCAGAACAGGGGTTTGGGGGCCAACTTTAACCAGGGCCTTTCCCGCTGTACCGGCAAGTACATTCTTGTGATCCAGGACGACTGGCTCTGCACTGGTCCTCCGGAGTATCTACGCGAAGCAGTAGGAGTGTTCGAAAACAATCCCGAGCTTGGCCTTATCAACTTTGCCGGTGCGGATCATCCAGCGGATCTGTCGCAGCGTCTGATTGGAAGCATGGAGCCGTGCTATGTCACACCTCGTGCGCTCGAAGGTGGCCCGATCGAGTTCTTTCTTTACTCCGACCAGCCGCATCTGCAATCACGCACTGCAGTCGACTCCATGGGTCCGTATCTTGAATCGCGTGACATGGAAGAATGCGAGATTGATTACAACCATCGCTGGAAGAATCAGACGCGCTTCAAAACAGCGGTATTTCCTGGCTATTACCTGACAACATTTACCGATGCGGGTGGGAATCACAGCTTTCGGACAACGCGTGTCCGGTATAAGGTGCATGCGATTCTGCAGCCGGCAAAACCGTTCCTGATGAAGACTGCACCGCGAATCTTCAAGATTGGAAAAGAAGCGATACAACGCCTGCTGCGGCTGCTGGAAAAGAGCCGTGTCGTAAGGTAATTACGGGGTGGCGGCCGATGTCTCCACTGTGTTTGGCCGCCGATCCTTATGGATCAGTTGACCAATTGCGTCTGTGTATCCAGGTGAGCCGTTGCTCATCAGACCACGGACTGTTTCACGGCCATTGCGGGCAACGTACTGGCGCATTTCTTCTGAGTCAAACAGCAGCTGAAGTGCATGGGCAAGCTGATCGCTGTTGAAAGGATCGACGATGAGGCTGTCTATCCCGGACTCCAGCAGTTCAGAAGAGCCGCAATGGGTGGTTGCGATGCACGGAATGCCATGGGCCATGGCTTCAAAGAGGGCCATCCCAAATCCATCGTCGACGCTCGGCAAGATGAAGAGGTCACACTGGCGATAGAAGTCAGCGATATCGGGAAGGTAGCCGACCACGTCGACGGACGGCATCGAACGGACAAGCTCCTGCAGTAGAGGATAGCCATCGAAGTCGCTGCGAATAACGAGACGGGCGTTGGGCAAGGCGAGTTTTTTCCAGGCTTCCAGCAGGTACAGGTAGCCTTTGCGGAGCGGCTGGCCGCCGACTGCGCCTACGGTGAAGATGGGGTTGCGATCATAGGATACTTCTTCCGGAAAGCTGCATCGGCCCAGCAGCGGCGCCTTGATTGTTTTGGACTGAAGGTGATCCGGAAAGGTACGGCGCGTGTAATCGGATGGCGTGATGATGGTATCCGCCTCTTCGTATTCGGCCAATTGACGCTCACGGAACCAGGCAGGTTCCGGCGTCCATTTCGCACCGACTTTTGCCGCTTCGGCGCCTACAATTTTCTGCTGAAAGTCAACATGCGGGCAGGCCCGGTCGAGTACGAAGCGAGCACCGAGCCGCCGCGCTTTCCGTCCTGAAACCAGGGAGGCTGTGGCCCAGCCGATGAACATATTCTGCGGCTGAAGAAGTACAGAGGCTGTGTGATCGTAGAGGGCCGAATCCGCGTGCAGCAGGTTGGGTGAAAGCTGCCATTGGAAAGCATGCATGCCGACCTGGATGAGAGAGGGAACCAGCCTCATGCGGACCGAAGGGTCCATCCGGCGGAAGAAGCGTCGCGTGGCCGAACTATACATGGTGATCGCAGCACCATGCGCTATAAGCGCGTTCGCGAGCATGGGTGCGTGGAATGGCCGCGTGGTGGAGATCGCCACGTTCATAGACGTGATGCTAGCAGTATGGCGGAGAGAGTGGGATTCGAACCCACGTTACCTTGCGGTAAACACGCTTTCCAAGCGTGCGCCTTCAGCCACTCGGCCATCTCTCCGTCCGTACGACCAATCAAGAATACCATCTCCGCCCCGAAGCAGGCATCGAGCGACAGACGAGTTGCGCAACTTTACAGAGGCACGCAGACGACGTGAGACCATGGCAAAGCAACGCTTACGCTTGATGCTGTCTGTCCACCCATACGCTTATGCGAATCTTCGAAACCATCCTGGTCATGGCTCTTTTTGCGAGCGTGCTGGCCGACGCTTTTTCCGGGCGAGGAGCTACAGCACACGCAACCTTTCTGCCGAGGCTCGCCATCGTTTTACTGGCAGTCGCCTTGGTGGCGCTGGCGCTGCATCTGGCATTTGAAGGGCCACACTGGCAGATGTTCGCGGCGTATGCTGCCTGTATTCCTGCTGGGGTACTGGCGTGGCTGGTAT